>DATIFO010000001.1:0-3436 GCA_035455275.1 Methylomirabilis sp. (SeqCode)
ATCCTGGGGCTCCGAGCCATGTACTTCATGCTGGCGGGCGCCGTGGATAAGTTCCACATGCTCAGGTACGGCCTCGCGGTCGTCCTGATCTTCGTGGGCCTCAAGATGGTGTGGCTGAACGCCTGGTATGGCGGGAAGTTCCCGATCACGCTGTCCCTCGGGATCATCGCCAGCGTGATCGCGGCCTCCATCGTCCTCTCGCTGTTGTTTCCCAAGGGGGGGCGGCCGCGGGCAAACCGGGGCGGCACGGGGGGCGTCTCACCCACCCCTGGGAGGGCGCCGGGCGGAGACGACCGCAGGGGCACGAGCGATCGGGCGTGTGATCACGAGAGAGGCGGAATGCGTCCGATGGGGGAGCCAAAAAAAGCTTTGGCCGCCGATCCGGCGGCCATGAGGCTTCGATGCTGAACCGAGGCAGGGATGAGCGAAAGGACAAGCGGAGTCTAGGCTGCGACCTCGCGGGGCGCCACCGATGCCCGTCGGCTGAGGGCGCGGGCCACGGCCCCGTCCGGATCACCCTCCCAGCCCACCGTCCGGTCCGCGCCGTCCACGAAGAAGGTGGGGAAGCGACGGATGCGATGCCGCAGGACACGCCAGAAGCCAAGCAGAGACTGCGGGTCCACGATGCGGATGACCACTCGGTCCCCGTATGTCTGCCGCATCTGCCTGATCCAGGTAGAGAGGCGGAGGTACTCCGCCTTCAATTCCTCGGGATATTCGTTGATCTCCTGCGTGTGGACCTGCTGGCCGACCCCCGCTCCTTCCAGGAACGTCTCGCAGTGGGGTCAGTGGTAAAAACCGGAGAGGACGGGGGCCACCACCTCGACCAGGACAGGTCCTCTGGCTTGCATTGACTCTCCTCCAGGCCGGCCGCCGAAGCAGCCGGGCCTACGACACCGCCGAGACGATCGCACCCCTCGCCCGCAGCAGCGTGTCCACGGCTTCCAGGTCCCAGCCCACGTACTTCTCCTGCCCGTTCACGATGAAGGCGGGATAGCTGCGGACCCAGTGGCGAAGCGACTTCCACAGACCCACGGGCGTGTGGGGGTCGATGAGGACGATCCGGAGGCCGGCGCCGTAACGCGCGGCAAGGTCCCGGACCATCTGGGACAGTCGGGTGTAGTCCCGCCACATCTCCTCCGGGTACGAGTTCAGCTCTTCCCGCTGGACCTGATGATCGATCCCCGCATCGTCCATGAACACCTGGCAATGCTGGCAGTGCTTCACCCCGGAGATCAGGGGGGCTATCACTTCGAGATTGATCGTCGCCACGTTTCCCTCCGATGACACGCCACGGGCGGGGGAGTCCCCCGCCCGTGGCGGTGGACCATTTCCGGCCTAGGCGCGCGCTGGTGCAGGCGCCGGCCGGGCCGCGCGGACCTTGCGGACCCTGATGAAGGCCTGGACCGCATCCCACGCCAGGACCAGCGACAGGATGGTGAGGGCAAACCCCATCGCCGCCGCGATCACATTGCCGAAGACGAACGCTGCGTTCAGCCCAGGTGTGAAGGCGGCCCGCAGGGACACGAAGGCCGTCACCATCAGCGCCGCGACCGTCGTCACGTACATGAAGAGCGCCGGCCACATCGCCCACTGGTAGGCTTTCCCTGCCTGGGCGAGCCAGATCGTGATCAGGACCAGGGCCAGGCCCGCGAAGAGCTGATTGGACCCGCCAAACAGGATCCAGATCCGGGACCAGAAGCCCGTCCAGAGGATCACCAGGGTCAGGGCGATCCCCACGATCGTTCCGAAGTGGACGTTCTTGAACGCCGGGATCACCCCGCCAACCAGCTCGGCGCTGGCCACCCGCATGAACCGCAGCACCAACTGCATCACGGTGAGCGCCATGATCACCAGGAACGCGGAGCCAAAAGCGCCGCCAAAGGTCGTCGGGATTCCCAGGACGCTCAGGTACTCGGCCATCCCGCCGGCGAAGACCGCTCCGGGTCCGCCACCCTTCGTGAGCTTCTCCATGTACCCTGCGAAGCCCCCGAAGGCGGTCACGGCGAACGTGACGGAGAGGACGCCAAGGACGCACTCCGTGAACATGGCGCCGGCGCCCACCGGCAGGGCGTCGGTCTCCTTCTCCAACTGGCGAGCCGTCCCCGACGTGGAGACCAGGCTATGCCAGCCGGAGCAGGCGCCGCAGGCGATGGTCACGAAGAGGATCGGCCACAGCGGCGTATCTACGCCCGGGGCGATGATCCCCTTGGCCATGAACCCGCGGAAGGCCGGGAAGTCACCGAAGCTCGGCATGCGGATGAATATCCCCACGATGGAGCCCACGATCCCCATCAGGACGAGCCAGAAGGATACGTAGTTCACCGGTTGGGCGAACCGCCAGATGGGAAGCACCGAGCCCAGGTAGCAGAAGCCCAGGACCACGATGCCCCAGAACCACACCGACCACTTCATGGGGCCGTAGGGCGTGGCGTACAGGACGAAGGAGTCCTTCCCGCCGTTGATGAGGTCCACGATGTTTCGGAATGGCTCCGTGGTCCCCAGCCAGATGCCGAAGATCCCGATGGCCACGGTGACCACGGTGGTCATCAAGAGGTCCTTGCGCCACTTGTAGGTCATCTGGCCCGCCAGGACCCCGGCCAGGGTGAGAATGATGAACCCGAATGGGACTCTCGGATTGGCGAAGATCCCCGCCGAGATGGCCCCAAAGGCCCCCATGATCAGGAGCAGGTAGAAGTAGAGGAAGGAGAGGAGGATCGTTCGGGCTCGCGGGGAGATCAGCTTGTAGCTCAGCCCCCCCATGGTCAGCCCGTCGTTCCGCATCGCCATCACCGCCGACACGTAGTCCTGGATCCAGCCCACCAGGAAGACCCCCAGGACCAGCCACAGGACCGCCGGCAGCCACCCCCACTGGACGGCGACGATGGGACCGACGATGGGCCCCAGCGCGGCGATGGACTTGAACTGGTAGCCGAAGAGCACGCTCGAGCTGGCAGGCATGAAGTCCACGCCATCGTTGTAGAGCTTGGCAGGCGTCGCCTTGCCGGCGTCGGCCCCGATCACCACGCGGTCGATCCTTGAGGCGTAGTACTTGTAGCCGGCCCAAACCGCCACGATCGTTGCCAGGATCACCAGGCTTCCCATATTGGCACCCTCCCCAGGACGCATCTGTTTCTCAGGAGCCGCTGCTTACGCGGGGCACACTTTCGCCTCGCAAGTCGACCACAACAGACCCGCTCGCGCCCTCAATCACCTCCTTCTCGAGAGGTCCGATCGATTCGACCCGACGACTTCACCAGAGAAGAGTGCCAGTCAGGGGATGACCAAATAGGTTCGGGCTAGGGAATAAATGCTAAGACACTATCATTTTAGAGTCAATAGACTCCTTGGCCGGTCCTGTTTACGGGGAAAGCCCTTGCTCAGGATAACCAATCAGGACCCAGCATGGTTCCGCGACAACAAGAAGAGGCTAGAA
>DATIFO010000002.1:0-46497 GCA_035455275.1 Methylomirabilis sp. (SeqCode)
GATACCCCGTGATCAGGAAGATCCCCAGCCGGGGATTGGTGCGCCGGGCCTGCTGGAGGAACTCGATGCCGCTCACCCCCGGCATCTTGATGTCGGAGAGGACGATGTCGAAGCCGCTGGGAAGCTTCTGCAGCGCCTCGGAGACATCCTGGGCGGTCTCCACGGCGTAGCCCACGCTCCCGAAGTACTGTGCCAGGGTGTTGCGGATCTCTGTCTCGTCGTCCACGATGAGGAGCCGCGTCCTGCCGTTGTTGTTCATGGCCGCATCCTTGCTCAAACAGCCGTGCCCCGGTCAACTCGTCGATGCGTCGATCCACGCCGACGCGCGCTCCCGGTTAGCCGCCGCAGGACGCCTCGACGATCCCGCCTCCCGGCGAGGCGGGGAGTTCGATGATCACCCGCGTGCCCGAACGGCCGTCGCTCTCCACGCGCAGGCGGCCGCCGTGCTCCGTCACGATGTCCCGGCAGATCCCCAGGCCCAACCCCAGGTTCTTCTCGGGTCCCTTGGTGGTGAAGAAGGGGTCGAAGACCCGCGGCAGCGCCTCGGGGGGGATGCCCGGCCCGTCGTCTGCCACCACCACCTCCACCCAGGCGGGCGGGGGGGAAGGGTTGGCCGGCTCCCCGGTCGCCAGGACACGCGTCGAGATCCGCGCCGCGCCGCACTCCGACGCCGCCTCGTGCGCGTTGGTCAAGAGCTCCAGCATCACCTGATCCCAGGCCCCCCTGTCCAGGCTCACCGGCGGGATCTCCTCCCCGAAGTCCGTGATCAGGCGAAGGCGACGGCACAGCGGATGATAGTGGAGCAGGAGCCGCATGCGTCGGATGGCCTCGTTGATGTCCGTCGCCTGACGCTCCCCCGGGTTACTCCTGGCGTACTCCAGGATGGCCTCGACGCTGGTGGCGATTCGCTGGACGCTCGTCTCGATGGGACCCAAGGCGTCCGCCACCGCCTGGGGCAGCGCCTCTGCCTGCAGCCGGAGGAGCTGGAGATGGTTGCTGATGATGCAGAGCGGGTTGTTGATGTCGTGGGCCACCCCCCCTGCCAGCAACCCCACCGAGGCCATGCGCGCCGAGTGGACCAGCCGCGCCATCGACCGCCGCTGCTCCTCCATCCGTCGCTCCACATCCGCGAAGAGCCGGGCGTTCTCGATGGCCAGGGCCCCCTGGGCCGCCAGCCCGGTGAGCAGCGCCACCTCCCCGGTGGTGAACTCGCGCCCGGCCTCGCCCATCACGCTCAGCACGCCGACGACCCGGTCGCGCGCGACGAGCGGGACGCCGAGGTAGGACGCCAACCCGCCTGCCCGCCCGACCTCGCAGCATCTGTTCCGCGGATCCGCCCACACATCCGGGATCATCAGGGGCTCGCAGTGCGTCGCCACCCAGCCCGCCAGCCCCCCGTCCTCCACGGCGACGCCGGCGCATTGCCGGCACTCGGGGGCCAGGCCCACGCCGGCGGTGAAGGGCAGCCGCCCGTCCGGCTGCAGCAGCGAGACCCCCACCGTGGGCGCACCCAGGTGGCGGCTGGTCACCTCCGCCACGTGGCGCAGAACGGCCTCCGTGTCCAGGGGCCCGCTGACCGTGCGGGCGGTCTCCACCAGGAGGCCCAGGTCTGCCACGCGTCGCGCCAGGGCGGTTTCGGCCGTCTGCTGGAGCGCCTCGTTCTGTCTCCGGATCTCCTCGGCGAGTCGCAGGTTGTCGATGCACTCGGCCGCCTGGCGCGCCAGGACCGCGACCAGGGTCAGGTGCTGTTGCTGCACCGATTCGGCCGAGAGCATGGTGGCGATCATGAGCATGCCCACGGTCCGGCGGGTGGTGGCCAGCGGCACCAGGATGAGGTTGGCCCCCAGACAGACCGCCGAGATCATCGTCGGACGGCGCAGATTCACCGCCCATCCAAACATCCCGGCGGCCATCTGCGCCCGCATCTCCTCCGCCGCGGCGGCGGCCGCCTCGGGCGGGGCGACGCGATGGGGGCGGAATTCATGACCCGTGGCTTCCACCAGGGCCAGCATGAGGATCTTGGCCGGAAGGATACCCTTGACCTCCTCGAAGAGCAGGTCGCTCACGTCGCCCAGGCTGGCGCTTCGATCCAGGCCCTCGGAGAACGCCGAGAGCCGGGAGATCCGGTGGAGCGACTCGTGGATCGCCTGGTTGGCCTCCTCCAGGACCGAGACCCGGCGCCGGGCCGCCTCCAGCTCCTGAACAAATTCGAGGGACAGGGGCGAGGCTGCTCGGTGCGGCCGACCGGAGGTGCGGGCCGGCTCCGGCTCGACCTGACCCAGGATCATCTCACCTGGCACGGCATGCTCAGCCGACATGGGCCAACCCCTCGATGCGGCTCGGGGCAGGCCTCTCGGTCTGTCCCGGCTGCCTGCTCAGGGACGGGAGGAGGATCGCCAGTGCCTCCTGGTGCTGCTCCTCCAGCTCCCGGAGCAGCGGCTCGATGACCGTGACGGGAATGCGCAATCGCTCCCAGGCGGCGGTATCCAGTGGCGGCACCCCGCCGTGCTTGTCCGTGCCCAGCCCGACGGCATGGCTCAGGACGTCCGCCACGTGCACCATGGCCGCCTCCCTTTTCGCGTCCTGGGCCAGGTCCGGCCGGTGGTGACAGGCCACGGCCTCGCTCAGGCGCAAGGGGAGCTTCCAGCGTTCGGCGAGGGCGCGGCCCACCTGGTCATGGCTGAATCCCAGGACGCGCTGCTCCGCGAGACGCACGGGGATGTCCTCCCCACACGCCAGCTCCAGCGCCGCCTGGAACTCTTTGCGACAGAACTGAAACTCCACCAGCTTTCCCACGTCGTGGAGCAGGCCGGCCACGAACAGCTCCTCGCGATCCTCGTGGCGCGTGTACCGGGCCAGCAGATTCGCGGCCACCGCCGTGCCCACGGCGTGCGCCCAGAGTTGCGCCGGGGAGAACTCGGGCGTCTCCTCGGCGCTGAGCAGGTCCACCACCGCCGCGGTCATCAAGAGGTTTCGCACCGGGTGAAATCCCAGGATGGTGACGGCCTCCGTCACCGTGGCGATACGCCGGGGGAACCCGTAGAAGGGGGAGTTCACCAGGCGGAGCAGCCGGGCCGTGAGGGCCTGGTCATCCAGGATGATCCGCGAGAGCTGGAGCGCCGAGGTCTTGGGGTTGTTCACCAGGTCGGTGACGCGCACGAGCACCGACGGGAGCGTGGGCAGCGAGCCGATCTGCCCGATGAGATTCTCCAGCGTCCGCGCCATCACGCCCTCCTCTGGGTGGCCAGCTCTTGGGCCAGCCGTTCCGTCACCACGCGGAGGATCTCGGCCATCACGGGGTCGGCCGCCGGATCGACGCGGCGGAAGCGATGCGCCACCCGGGCTTGGGCCGTCTGCAGGACCTCCGGGGGCACGGCCACCGCTTGGGCGCTCTCCGGCTCCGCGCCCTCCTCCCGGACGACATCCACCTCCCGGATTCCCCAGGTCTTGAAGATCTCCAGGTGCTTGGCAGTCAGGACCTCCCCCGTCTTCAGCAGGAGGACGCCGTGTATGTTGCATACGGGCTTGTCCAGCCGCATCCCGGGTGCGAGCTTCTCGAGTACCACACGCGCCATGGGATTCTCCCCAACGTGAGATTCGACCCCCGCTGTGCCCGACCCAGAGCGGTCGGATCGCGGTCCCTGCGCCGCCTGGTGCCTCTCCGGCCCCAGGATCAGTATCGGCATCCGGCCGTCCGGGCTTCAGCCCTCAATTCCTTCAGGCCGCCATCTCCAGCGCCGCGTTCGCGATCCGGGGCAGGGGGAGGATTGCCTCCGCCGCCCCCAGCTCGATGGCCTCTTTGGGCATCCCGAAGACCACAGAGGTGGCCTCGTCCTGGGCGATGGTGCGGGCTCCCACCCGCCGCATGGCCAGGAGCCCCTTGGCGCCGTCGGCCCCCATGCCGGTCATGATCACGCCCACGGCGTTTCGTCCGGCCCATTCCGCGACCGAGTCGAACAGCACATCCACCGAGGGGCGGTGTCGGTTCACCGGCGGGCCCGAGTGCACGTGAACGAAGTATTGGGCGCCGTTCCGCCGCAAGGCCATGTGATAGTTTCCCGGGGCGATGAGGGCATGGCCCACGAGGACGCGATCCCCCTCCTCCGCCTCCCTCACCCGGATGGTGCACACCTGGTCGCAGCGCTCGGCGAACGATCGGGTGAACTTCTCCGGCATGTGCTGGACGATGACGATCCCCGGGGCATCCGCCGGCATCATCGCCAGAAATTCCCGCAGGGCCTCGGTGCCTCCCGTGGATGCGCCCACGGCGAGAATCCGGTCCGTCGTCCTGATCATGGCCGAGGGGGCCGATGGCCGCGACCCCGCCTCGCCCCGCGCCCCACGGATCTCCTGGGTCCTCCGGGGGACCACCCGCGCCATGGCCGCCGTTCGGATCTTGGCGCAGACCTCCTGAGCGATCTCCTCCAGGTGCTCCCTGAGGTCCACCTTCGGCTTGGCGATGAAGTCCACCGCCCCCATCTCCAGCGCCCGCAGGGTCGTCTCGCACCCGGCCTCGGTGAGGGACGACACCATCACCACGGGCATGGGATGGGCCTGCATCAGCTTCTCCAGGAAGGTCAGGCCGTCCATGCGGGGCATCTCGACATCCAGGGTCAAGACGTCGGGACCGAGCGCCTTGATCTTTTCCCGGGCGATGAAGGGATCGGCCGCCGCCCCCACGACCTCGATCTGGCGGTCCCGCTGGAGCAGGACGGTCAGCGCCTGACGCATGAGCGCCGAGTCGTCCACGACCAGGACCCGGATCTTCTTCTTGCTCATTTCGCAGTCAACCCTCGGCCCGTGATGACGCCGGCCTAGTCCCCGAAGAGCGTGACCTCCCCGTACTCGGCCTTCTTCTGGCGGACCAGCGCCTGGTGCTCCTGCTCCATGCGACTCGCCATCCCGCCCTGGCCCGAGAAGCGCTTCAGCAGCACACTCCCGGAGCCGGTGTGGAAGACGACCTGCCGGGCGACGCGCCCCCCCAGGTCGTGCGCCACCAGGGGGATCCTCTCCGTCACGAGGAACTGTCGGATGAAGCGGACGTTCCGCTGGGGCACCGCATCCTCCGATTCGGCCATCTGCAGGACGTGCCCGCCGCCAAAGACCTTGGCCTGCAACCGGGCCCGTTCCCCGCCGAGTTTCTGGATCTCGCCGATCAGGAGCTCCATGGCGTGCAGGCCGAATCGGGAGAGATCCTTGCCGGCATCGCCATTGCATGGGGTCGGCAGCATGAAATGATTCATCCCGCCGATCCGGGCCACCGGATCCCGGAGGCAGGCGGAGATGCAGGAGCCGAGGACAGTCTTGATGACGGCCGCGCCGCGGCTGGCATAGACATCCCCGATGTAGATGGTGACCTCCGTCGCATCGCTCACGCCCTCGCCTCCACGGTCGGCCGGCCCGCCGCGCGGCCCGTTCCCAACTTTCGGTGGATGGTGTTGTGGAGGAAGGCGAACTGATCGCTCATCCCGAAGAGCGACTCCGAATGGCCCAGGAACAGGTGCCCCCCGTCCTTGAGGCAGCCGGCGAACCGCTCCACCAGGCGGCGCTGCGTCGCCTTGTCGAAATAGATCATGACGTTCCGGCAGAAGATGCAGTCGAAGACCACCCGGATGGGCCACGGCTCCTCCAGGAAGTTGATCCGGCGAAAGGTGACCAGACGGCGCACCTCCTGCGTGACCTGCACCAGGCCGCTGTGCGCCCCTGTCCCCCGTCGGAAATAGCTTTGGAGGATCCGCTCGGGGATCTCCGCCACGCGCTCCGCGGCATAGATTCCCCGGGCGGCCTGGTCCAGGACATCGGTGTCGATATCCGAAGCCAGGATCCGGACGTCCCAGGTCAGGAGGTTTCCCAGGCTCTCGCGCAACGTGATGGCAATGGTGTACGGCTCCTCTCCGGTCGAACACCCGGCGCTCCAGATGCGGACGCGCCGCTCCCCGGTCTTCGCGGCGGCCGCCTTGAGGCCGGGAACGACCTTCGCCGCCAGGAAATCGAAGTGGGCTTTCTCCCGGTAGAAGTCCGTCTTGTTCGTCGTGATGGCGTTCAGCATCCGGACCCGCTCGTCCTCCCCCCACTCGCCGGCTGTCAAGCGGTCGTAGTATTCCTGGAAGCTGCGGCATCCGTGAACGCGGAGCCGGCGGGTCAGCCGGGACCGCACCAGCTCACGCTTGTGCTCCCCCAGGGAGATCCCCGCCTCGGCCTGGATGAGCCGACGGAAGAGCTGGAACTCCCTGTCCGTCAGATGAAATTCGTCCATGGTCTGAACAGCCCTTGGCCTGGGGTCAGAGGCTGTCGGCCGCTCGCCGGAGCGGATGGCTGATGGCCGACGGTTGATGACTGTCATCTCAGAATTCTTCGAATCCTTGGTCCGTGCTGGCCCCGAATCCCCCGCCGCCCGCGGCCGCGGCCCTCGCCTGCGCCCCATCCGGCTCGGGCATCCGTCGCGACTCATTCCGCAGCTTCCGGGTGATGGGCACCACCTTGCCGCCCGCCTCCTGGCTGACGGCCGACGGCTCTTGACTGACTGCTGCGTCGGCCAGCTTGAACCGTCCCACCAGCACCCGAAGCTGCTCCGCTTGCCCGCTGAGGGTCTGTGCCGTGGACGAGAGCTCCTCGGTCTGGGCGGCGTTTTGCTGGGTGACCTCGTCCATCTGCATGACGGCCTTGTTCACCTGCTCGATCCCCTGGGCTTGCTCCGACGAGGCCGCCGCGATCTCGGCGATGAGGTCGGCAACCTTCTTGACCCCGCCGACGATCTCGGTGAGGGTCGTGCCCGACTGCGTCACCAGCCTTGCCCCGCCCTCGACCTTCCCACCGGACTCGGTGATGAGGGCCTTGATCTCCTTGGAGGCGGCGGCGCTGCGCTGGGCCAGGGCCCGGACCTCGCTGGCCACCACCGCGAATCCCCGCCCCTGCTCCCCTGCCCGCGCCGCCTCCACGGCGGCATTCAGGGCCAGGAGGTTGGTCTGAAAGGCGATCTCGTCGATGGTGGTGATGATCTCGGCGATCTTCTTGGAGGACTGGGTGATGCCCAGCATCGAGGCCACGGCATCCTTGACGACCGAGCCCCCCTTCTCGGCCGTATCCCGAGCCGAGACGGCCAGCTGGTTCGCCTGCCGGGCGTTGTCCGCGTTCTGCTTGACGGTGGAGGTCATCTCCTCCAGCGAGGCCGCGGTCTCCTCCAGGCTGCTGGCCTGTTCCTGAGCCCCGCTGCTGAGCTGCGTGCTTCCCACCGCGAGCTGCTGGGCCGCGGTCGCGAGCTGACGAGCCGCCTGCTGGACCTCGCCCATGCTGGCCTGGAACCGCTCCATCATCTGATTGAGCGCCTGCCCCATCTGGCCCAGCTCATCCCCGCTATCCAGCGCCACCCGGACGGTCAGATCTCCCGTGGCGGCCTGCTCGGCCTTGTGCACCACCTGCGCCAGCGCGGAGGTGATGACCCGGGCCACGTAGAGACCCACACCGCCGCCGACCACGGCCAGGATCACCAGGACGACAATCGTGAGCCAGGAGGTCCGGCTGGCCGACGCCTGCACCTGGCCGGCGAACGTGTCTGCATGCGCCAGCCGCAGCTCGGTCAGCTTGCTCAAGACCTCCCGCGACTTCTCGAACTTCGCGGCCCCTTCGCTCAGCGACAGGTCTATCGCGTCCTTCCGCGCATCGGCCATGTCCTGACCCAGGAGGCCGACCACTTCCTTCGTCACCTTTTCCCACTCGGCATAGGCCTTCTCGTAGTCGGGCCAGAGCTTGCGTTCAGCCTCATCCGCCGAGATCGCCTTGTACTTGTTCCAGCCGTCCGTCGTCTGCCGCAGGTTCTCCGCATGGTCCTTGCGCATGGCCGCGGCCTCGTCCGACGCCTGCCGGAGGAACATCAGGCTGCGCTCTGCGACCAGGGCCTGCTGCATGTCCCGGTCCGCCTCGACCAGGTAGTCAAGCGCTGGGAGGTACTCCCTGCTGACAACCTGGAACGCGCCTGCCGCCCAGCGGAAGTTGGAGAGATTCCACACCCCCGCCCCCGCCCCCAAGAGGACGACGAGCACGAAGGCCGCAATCAGCTTCGTCCGGAGTCGCCAATTCCTGAGCATGTCCATGATCCCTGCCGCTCCTCTCCGCGGGGGACGGGAGCCCCCGATGGCCTGTGCGCCCGGCCGCTGCGGCCGGGCGCACCTGGAACTGACTACTTCTTCACCATCTTTTCGAGCTTGCTCAGATTGATCCCCACGACCAGAACGCCCACCGCCTTCCCTTCGGAAAGCACGGGAACGGACACCTGGATCTGATGGGTTTGACTGCTCTCGTCGAATTCCGGCTGCCCCTGCCAGCTCTTTCCGTTGCCGTAGGGGACATCGAACTTCGCGGCGCCCTTGTGGATGTAGCTGGTGGTCTTCTCGATGAACGCCACCTTCTCGCCCTGCGCCGCGTTGAGGAAGGCCTCGGGGTAAAACTCGTTGCCCTCGGCCGCCTTTTCCTTCAGGAACTTCCCGGCCTCGTTCGCCTGGAAGCCCTTCACCAGCTCATCACTCCGCCGCACCGTCTTCCATTTCGCGTTGTCCATCCCGGAGATCGGGCCCTTCTGGTTCTGCGCCACCACGGCCTTGACCACGACCGGGTTGGCCGCCCAGCCCTTGACGACCTCCACATGCCGGTCGATCTCCTTCTGGACCGCCGGGGTGACCTCGAAGGCCGCCCAGGCCAGGCTCGCCATCAGCCCCACCACCGCGATGCTCACCAGCCCTCTGATCCGCTGCATGACTCCCTCCTTCGTGGCGCACGCCACACTGGTTGTGAGAATGGGATCTTCCACCGTCAACCTCTCGGGATCCTCCCGCGGGTGTGGATGATCCCGGTTAGTTCCGGGCCGCCTCGGCGGCTGCCTGGGCGGCTGCCACGGCCTCCCCCGCCGTGAGCACCTTGTCGATGTCCAGCAGGATGACGAGCTTCTCCCCGGCCTTGGCCAGGCCGTTCAGGAAGGAGGTGTCCACCTGGCCGTGGAGGTCGGGGGTGGGTTGGATGTCGGCACCGGTCACGCTGAGGACGTCGCTGACCCCGTCCACGATGAACCCCATGATCTTCCCCTGGACCTGGACCACCACGATCACGGTGAACTGGTTGTGCTCGACTTCCGGGAGGCCGAATTTCTTCCGGAGGTCCACGATCGGGACAATGGTCCCCCGGAGATTCAACACCCCCTTGACGTAGGGCGGGGTGTTCGGGAGGGGGGTGATCGCGGAATATCCCTTGATCTCCTGGATCTTCAGGATCTCCACCCCGTACTCCTCCTGTCCCAGGGCGAAGGTCAGGAACTGGTGGGCGCCGCTCGTCGCAACCAGCCTGTCGGTGATCTGTTCACTCATGGCGATTCTCCTCCAGTGAAAGGACGTCCGGCTGTTCCTGATCTGCCGAACCACCGAACTGCGGTAGGGTCGAACACTCCTAGAATTCTTCGAAGTTCCCGTGGCTGTCGTCCGTCCCGGTTGACGCCACCACGGCTACGGGGGTGGTGGCTTTCATCTGCTTGGCCTTCAGCGGGACCACCTTGGCCGGCGGTCGCTGGCTCGCGGCTCCGGGTACCCGGCCCCACCCGGTCTCCTGACTGGGTGCGTGGCTCGCCGTCCCCAGCTTGAACCTCCCCACCAGCGCCTGAAGCTGCTGGGCCTGCGCGCTGAGGGTTTGGGCCGTGGAGGACAGCTCTTCGGTCTGGGCGGCGTTGCGCTGGGTGACCTCGTCCATCTGCATGACGGCCTTGTTCACCTGCTCGATACCCTGGGATTGCTCCTGCGAGGCGGCGCTGATCTCGGCCACGAGGTCGGCCACCTTCTTCACCCCGGACACGATCTCCATCAGGGTCGCCCCGGATTTTTGGACCAGCTTCGAGCCGTCCTCGACCTTGGTCGCGGAATCCGTGATGAGGGTCTTGATCTCTTTCGAGGCGGCGGCCGATCGCTGCGCCAGGGCCCGGACCTCACTGGCCACCACGGCGAAGCCTCGCCCCTGCTCCCCTGCCCGCGCCGCCTCCACGGCGGCATTCAGGGCCAGGAGGTTGGTCTGGAAGGCGATCTCGTCGATGGTGGTGATGATCTCGGCGATCTTCCTGGAGGAGCGGGTGATCTCCTCCATGGACGCCACCGCGCCCTTGACCACCGCCCCGCCCTTCTCGGCCCCGTCCCGGGCGGAGGACGCCAACTGGTTGGCTTGCCTCGCGTTGTCCGCGTTCTGCTTGACCGTGGAGGTCATCTCCTCCAGCGAGGCCGCGGTCTCTTCCAGACTGCTGGCCTGCTCCTGGGCCCCGCTGCTGAGCTGCCCGCCCCCCGCGGCGAGCTGCTGGGCGGCGCTGGCGACCTGGCTGGCCGTCTGCTGCACCTCGCTCATGCTGGCCTGGAACCGCTCCATCATCCGGTTCAGCGCCTGCCCCATCTGGCCCAGCTCGTCCGCGCTCTCCAGCTCCACACGCACGCTGAGGTCGCCCGTGGCGGCCTGCTCGGCCTTCGTCACCACCTGGGTCAGGGCCTGGGTGATGAGGCGGGCCAGGAGGTAGCCAATCCCAAGAGCCAGGAGACAGGCGACCGCCACCGCACCCACGACGAAGATCGTCGTCCCTTGATAGGTGTCCTCGGCCACGGCCGCGGCCTGCTTCATCAGGTCGAACTTGGCCTCGGCCAGCTTGCCCACGCGGGCGTCGATGTCCTTCGCCACGGCATCGGTCTCGATCAAGGCCACTTGCGCTTCGGATGCCCTGGCGCTCCTGGCGAGTTCGAGAATCCCCTCCTGCTTGGAGCGGAGTGCCTGGAACAGCTTCTCCACCTCCGCCGCCTGCTCCTGCTGCGGGGTCTGATCCAGGCTCTTGCGGTATTCCCCGAAGGACTTGGAGAAGGCCGCGTCATACGTTTTCACGCTCTGGATGCGCTGCTCCAACCGCGACATGTCAAAGGCGCTCTCCAGGACTGCCCGGGTGACCTCCAGCGAGAGCCGGCTGAGCTCCAGGCTGGCTTGCCGCAAGGTGGCCAGCCCGAGCGCCTCGCGGTTATACAGCACCTCCATCTGGTTGCCGACCCGGCCGATCCCCCGGATTCCCTGGTAGCCGACCGAGACCACCAGGATCACCATCAGGGCGAACCCCAGCATCAACTTGGTCATGGTCTTCCGGTTCTTGAACCAGTGCATCGTCATGCCCTCCGACCCCAGGTGGGGTCCCTCCCACCGCGCTTCCCCTGGAGCCTGCCCCCTAGCCTATCAGCTCACCCTCCTGCTCTCCGCGCCCGCACCCTTGCCTCTGCCCGTGAACCCGACTGACAGCCATGGGTCGCCAGCGCATCGGGGAGCCGGGGGATCCGTCCGAAACACCGGGTCCAGACGCGCGTCCCCGGTGGCGCTTTCCACCTAGAACCGCTCGAAGCCCCCGGTCCGTCCATCTGTCCCGGTGGCCGCCGGGACCGCCTTGGGGACCGCCGCCCCCGAGGCACCCGTCCGCTTCAGCGGGACCACATTGTTCTCCGGTGCGTGGCTGACCACTGACGACTGACGGCCGACGGCTGCGGATGCCAGCTTGAACTTTGCCACCTGGGCCGAAAGTTCCTCCGCCTCCGCCGACAGGCTCTGGGCGGTGGAGCTGAGCTCCTCGGTCTGGGCGGCATTCTGCTGCGTGACGGTGTCCATCTGCATGATCGCCTTGTTCACCTGCTCGATCCCTTGGGCCTGCTCCTGGGACGCGGCCGTGATCTCGGCGATGAGATCCGCCACCTTCTTGACGCCGCCGACGATTTCGGTGAGGGTCTCTCCCGACTTGTTGACGAGCTTGGCGCCATCCTCCACCTTGCCCACGGAGTCGGTGATGAGGGCCTTGATCTCCTTGGAGGCGGCGGCGGCCCGCTGGGCCAAGGCCCGGACCTCGCTGGCGACCACGGCAAAGCCCCGCCCCTGTTCGCCGGCGCGGGCCGCTTCCACGGCCGCGTTCAGGGCCAGGAGGTTGGTCTGGAAGGCGATCTCGTCGATGGTGGTGATGATTTCGGCGATCTGCTTGGATGACGCCGTGATGGCTTCCATGGAGGTCACGGCCTCCCTCACGACCGCCCCGCCCCTCTCGGCGCCATCGCGCGCCGATATCGCAAGCTGGTTCGCCTGGCGGGCGTTGTCCGCGTTCTGTTTCACCGTGCTGGTCATCTCTTCCAGCGAGGCCACGGTCTGCTCCAGAGAGGAGGCCTGCTCCTGGACGCCGCCGCTCAACTGCTCGCCGCCCGCGGCGAGCTGCCGGGAGGCGCTGGCTGTCCGGTGGGCCGCCTGCCGCGCCCGGGTCATGCTGTCGTGGAAGCTCGCCAGCATCCGGTCCAAAGCCTGTCCCATCTGTCCCAGCTCATCCTGCGTGTCCAGCTCCACCCGCACCGTGAGATCCCCGGCGGCGGCCTGCTCGGCCTGTTCGACAACGTGGTGCACCGGCCGGACGACCAGTCGAGCGATGAAATACCCGAGGGCCAGCCCACCCGACACCCCCAGCGCGATCATCAGCAGCATGGAGATGCGGGATGCGGCATACAACCGGGAACTCTGTTGAAACCTCTCCTCGGCCGCCTTCTCCTTCATCTGAACCAGGACATCCACATCCTCCGCCACCCTGTTCGCTGTCTTCACGGCCGAAGCCAGGCGCGCCCGGCCCTCGGCATCGTCCCCCGCAACTGCGGCCTGCACGATCCCTTGGGCCACCGTGAGATATGCCGGATAGTCCTTCTCGAGCTCCTCGAACTTTGCCTTCTCTTCAGCCGTGACAAGCGTCTTCCTGAATTCCTGCAGATCCTTGTGCCATCTCTCGTTCCACTTCTCAACCGCCTGTCCTTGGCGCTCCCGCTCTCCCTTGTCCGGGACCAGGAGCGCTTGGCGAATCGCCCGCCAGATCTGCATGAGGTCAGCCTTCGCCTCCTTGATCCCCGACACGCCCTTCAGGTCCTGCTCGTACAGCGTCCCCAGCATGCCGTTGATCCTGGCCATATTGGAGTCGCTCACATAGCCCTCGGCAGCCATGATCATTCCGAGGACCGCGAACCCGAGCATCAACTTGTGCATCACTTTGAGGTTCACGAACCAGCGCATCACCCGCTCCCCCGTATTTCCCCGCCTCGCCGCTTCAGGCGGCGGGCCGCAACGCTACCCGTTCCGACGACATCCGGACCAATCCGGGGACATCCAGGATCAGGGCCACCCGGCCATCCCCCATGATGGTCGCCCCGGAGGCCCCGAGGACCTTGCCATAATTGGTTTCCAGGCTCTTGATCACGACCTGGTGCTGGCCGAGCAGCTCATCCACCAGGATGGCGAGCCGCTCCCCCGCATTCTCCACGATCACGAGGAGGCTTTCCGTCGGGTCCGTGACGCGGGGCGTCACGCCGAGGATCCGGTGGAGGCGCAGGATGGGGATCGCGTGGCCGCGCACGTCCACCACTTCTCCCTGGTTGACCAGCGTCTGCACCTGGGAGCGCTTCGGCCGAAGGGATTCGGTGATGTTGACCAGGGGAATGATGTAGATCTCGTCCCCGACCTGCACCGACAAGCCGTCCAGGATGGCGAGGGTCAGGGGGAGCTTGATGGTGAACGTGCTTCCCTGACCTGGCCGGCTCTGGATGGCGGCCGAGCCTCCCAGGGATTCGATGTTTCTCCGGACCACGTCCATCCCCACGCCGCGCCCCGAGACGTCCGTGATCGTTTCAGCGGTGGAGAGTCCGGCCGCAAAGATGAGCTGGTGCACCTGCTCGTCGGTCAGCTTCTCGTGCTCCTGGACCAGCCCTTGCTGGACGGCTTTCCGGAGAATGCGCTCGCGGTTGAGCCCTGCGCCGTCATCCGCCAGCCGGATCACGATGTTCCCGCTCTCCTGGGAGGCGCTGAGGCGGACGGTCCCCTGTTCCGGCTTCCCCTGTGCGCGCCGGACGGCGGGCGGCTCGATCCCGTGGTCGAGGGCGTTGCGCACGAGGTGGGTCAGGGGATCGCCGATCCGCTCCACCACGGTCTTGTCCAGCTCGGTCTCCTCCCCGCTGATCTCCAGGGCAACCTGCTTCCCGAACTGACCGGCCAGATCACGGACCAGGCGCGGGACGCGGCTGAAGACCGTCTTGATGGGAACCATGCGGATGGCCATCACCCGCTCCTGCAGCTCGCGGGAATTCCGCTCCAGCTCCCCCACCGCGTCCGTCAGCCGGGGAAGTTGATCCATGCTGAAGCGGGACACGATCTGCGTCAGGATGGACTGGGCGATGATCATCTCCCCCACCAAGTTGATCAGCTTGTCCACCTTCTCGGTATGCACGCGAATGCTCGCGGTGTCCCCCCGGGGGGCCGCCTGGGCCTGCTTCTCCAGCGCCTGCACGACCTGCTCGGGCGCGAGGGCCTTGTCTTCGACCAGGATCTGGCCGATCCGCTTCTGCTTCGAGAGCGCGCTGGCCACTTGCTCCGGAGTGGCCATTTTTTCGGCGACCAGGATCTCCCCCAGCTTCGGGGGCCGCTTCTCGCCATCGGGCTCGGTGTCGAGGGGCTGGTCCGAAGGACTCCGGACTCCTGTGGAGGGGCTGGGCGCAGCCCCGCTCCCGCCCTCCGGCTCGACCGGGCTCGCCGGGGCCTGCGACTGGGCCGCCTCCTGGCCTGCGGCTCCCGGCTCGCGGCTCCCGGTCGCATAGGCGGAGAGCGCCTGGATGAGTTCCGTGGCATCGGGGGCCGGGGTGTCCGGGTGAGTCATCGCGGCAAGCTGGACCTTCAGCACGTCGAGCGCCCGGAGCAGCAGTGTCATGCCCTCCCGGCTCACCTGCAGACGACCCTTTCGCATGCGATCCAGGACGTCCTCCAGGGTGTGGGTGAAGCGGGCGATCTCGGTGAAGCCCAGCATCCCGCTATTGCCCTTGATCGTGTGGGCCGCCCGGAAGATCCGGTTCAGGACTTCCGGGTCATTCGGGGTGCTCTCCAGTTGCAGCAACCCCTGCTCGAAACCCTCCAGCAGCTCCGCCGCCTCCTCGGCAAATGCTTGGACGAGGTCAAGGTCTTCGCTCATGCTCCCCCCCCGTGTGCCGGCCCCGGTCCGCCTGCTGTTCCGGCCCCCTCCGCCCGCTGAATGACCTGGTCGAGGATCTGGCACAGTTGCTCAGGCCGGAACGGCTTCACGATCCAGCCCGTGGCCCCGGCCTCCTTCCCCGCCGCCTTGACCTCAGGGGCGGCCTCCGTGGTGAGCACCAGGATGGGGGTGCGGGCAAAGCGCGGCTCCTGGCGGACCTGTCTGAGAAAACTCAAGCCGTCCATTCGGGGCATGTTGACATCCGTGAGAATGGCCCGGACTGGCTGCGCTTGCAGGCGGGCCAGTCCCTCGTAGCCGTCGGCCGCTTCGATCGTGTCGTAGCCCCCGGCCGAGAGAGCGGTGCGGAGGAGCCCGCGCATCGTCGGTGAGTCGTCCACGACCAGGACGGCCGGACGGGGCGGCGGGCTCATGGCTTCTCCCGGATGGCCGCGGAGGGCGGCCCCGCGGGCTGTCCCGCCTCGAAGAGGCGCTCGAGTTGGCTCTTGCGGAAGCGCCACTGTCCGCCGATCTTGGCCGCGGGGACGACCCCTCTCGCCGCGAGGGTGTAGAGTGTCCGCCGCTTGATCCGCAGATAGCGGGAGGCCTCCTCCAGGTTCAGGATCTCCTCGGCATCGATGTCGCTCAGGACCATACCCTCACCTCTCCAGGCCAGGCTGGGTTCGCGGGGTCGGGATTCGGAACCTTTCCCATTGCCCGGACGACTGCTGTCGGGGTGTGGATGGACCCCCCGGGGACCTTCCGACAAACCCGCCATGGGACCTGGCTCACCCTCGGATCCCCTCCGGAGGTCGCCCGGTGACCCTCCGTGCAGTTCATCGGCAGGTTCTGCCGTTTGGTTGAGGATTTTTCCTGAGACCTTGTCGGATGGTCAGGTCGTGGGTGGGCGCGATGGTGGCTCGGGGGGTGCGGCATCAGCCAGGCGGTCACGGGATCTTGTGAGGCGGAAGACGGGAGGGACCGCCGCAGAACGGAAACCACCGGCCAGAATGGCTCCCCGCACCGAACATATGGATACAGGGGCCATTGGGTCCCGATGGAATTTGCGGAATGGCAGGGAGCGCGGTCTACTCCAGGGGGAGCTGCAGGTCGCTTGAGGGGGGAGGCGCCGGACGCTCGGGGGGACCGGATGTCTCACCCCGGATCTGGCCAACGCAGCGCCAGAGCTCTTCGATGTCGAAGGGTTTCTCCAGGCACTTCAGGCCGGTCCGGGCCAGGAAGTCGCGGGTCTCCTGGCTGACGGTATCCCCGGTCATGACCACGACGTGAGGAGGCACGGGCCTCCGCCGGATCACCTCGTAGAGCTGTTCGCCCGTGAGCCCGGGCATCTTGAGATCCATCAGGACCAGATCGTACGTTTCACGCTCCACACGCTCGGCCGCGGCGCGGCCGTCCAGCACCACGTCCACCCTGTGGCCGTGCAGGCCGAGGGCCCCCGCCACGACCCGCGCGATGGCCGCCTCGTCATCGGCCACCAGGATCCGCATGCCGCCCGTCGGGTGCGCCTGGGGCTGACCTGGCCGCTCCCCGGCCGTCTCGGGATGGGCCTCGGCGTGGGCGGGCAGCTCCACCTCGAAGCAGGCTCCCCCTTGGGGACGATTGCCGGCCCTGATCCGCCCCCCGTGCTCCTTCAGAATGCTGTAGCAGATGGAGAGGCCCAGCCCGGTCCCCTGCCCGATCCCCTTGGTGGTGAAGAAGGGGTCGAAGATCTGTCCCAGGACCGCGGGCGGGATTCCGGGCCCGTCATCCTCGATGGCGACCCGCACCCACCGGCGCTCCGGATCCGTGGCGGAACGGACCCGGATCTCTCCCCGTCCCGCCCCCGGGGAGACGACCTGCTCGGCGTTGATGAGCAGGTTCAGGATGACCTGACGGAGCTGGTGGGGATCGGCCAGAACGGGGGGCAGGTCCGGGGCCAGCTCCGTGACCAGCCGGACGTTGCGCGCGTTCAACTCGTAGGCCCGGAGGGCCAGGGTCTCCTCGAGCAGGGGGTTGACGGCCAGGACGCGGCGCTCCGGCTTCTGCGGGCGCGCCAGGGAGAGGAGGTTGCGGACGATCTTGGCCGCCCGCTCGGCCTCGCCCACGATGACCTCGGTGTGCTGTCTGGTGTTCTCGTCGATCGCCCCCAGCAGCAGGAGCTGGGCATGGCCGAACACGGCCGTGAGCGGATTGTTCAGCTCGTGGGCCACGCCCGAGACGAGGCGGCCCATGGCCGCCATCTTCTCCGTGTGCAGGAGCTGCTGCTGCATTCGCTTCTGGTCCGTGATGTCCTTGGAGATGAGCACCACCCCCGCCGGGTTCCCCCCCGCGTCCAGGAAGGGGGAGTAGGTCCGCAGGTGGGTCTCGCTCGTTTCCGGCAGTTCCCACTCCTCGGTGACCGAGCGTCCCGCGCGAAGGCATTCGGCCAGCGGGCACTCCGGCGGCGGCGTCACGAACCCCTCGAAGACCTCGTGGCAGCGCCGGCCGATCAGGGCGTGCGGGGTGGTGTGGAACTTCCGGGCCAGGGCCCGGTTGGCCCGCACGATCCGGAAGTCCGAATCCAGGACGGCGATCAGGTCGGCGGCCGCATCGAAGGTGCTCTCCCACTCCGCCTTGGCGTGCGAGACCTGCCCGAAGAGCCGTGCATTCTCGATGGCCACGGCGGCCTGGGCCGCGAAGAGGCCCAGGATGTGCTGGTCGTCCTCGCCGAAGGTCCGCCCGGGGGTCTCGATGACGATCGCGATCACCCCCAGGAGCCGGTCGCGATACACGAGGGGCTCGGCGATGACGGCCGCGAACCCGGTCTGCGCCAGGAAGAGCGGGTGGGCCTCCGGCGAGACGTGATCATCGCTGACGACCATGCCCTGCCTGCGCTGGGCCACGGTCCCCACCACCCCCTCGCCGAGCCTCCAGTGCATGGCCCCGAATGCCTCCGCGTGCCCGTGCCAGTACCGCGGCAGCAGCAGTTGGGCTGCCTCATCCCAGAGCGACACGCCGCCCGCGGTCCCCTCGACCAGCTCCAGGGCGCGCCGCGCGATGATCCCGATCACGGTGTCAAGGTTCAGCTCCCGCGTGATCTCCTGGGTGGCGGTCCGGATCGTCTCGAGCTGCTCGGTGCGCCGGGCCAGCGCCGCCTCCGCGTGCCGCCGCAGGGTGACGTCATGGGCCGGTACACCTTGGGCCCGGCGCTGCCGGGCGCGGTCCCAGCAGGCTCGCACGGCAGCGGGCAGCCGGGCGAGCTGCTTCGCGGACTTGGGGATGTAGTCGTCCAGGCCGGCCTTGAAGGCCTCGACCGCGATCTCCTCGCTTCCGCTGCCCGTCACCATCAGGACGGGGCACTCCGGGAAGCGTGCCTTGACGCTTCTGAGGATCCTCAGACCGTCCGTCCAGGACATGACAGAGTCGAGAAGCACCAGGTCGAACTCCCCCGTCTGGAAGGCCTCGGCCCACTCCCGCTCGATCCCGACCTGGCGCACGGAGAGGTGGGGGAACTCCCGCTCCAGCTCCCGGATGACGCGGGCGCGGTCGAGGGGGTTGTCGTCGACGATCAGGATCCGCGGCGATTCGTGCATGGCTACGCCGGGGGCGGGTGGGGGGGGGCGAGGCGGTCGCGGATGGCGGCGAGCAGGGTCTCGGGGGCGCCGCTCTTGGTCACGTAAGCCACCGCCCCGGCTTCGCGCATGGCCCGCGCCTGCTCGCTCTCCTCGAACATGGAGAGGCCGATCACGCGCATCTGGGGAAATTCGGCATGGATGGCCCGCGTGGCCTTGATGCCGTCCATCCCCGGCATGCTGATGTCCATGGTGATCACGTCCGGGAGGAGCTGGCGGGCCATCTCCACCGCCACCCGCCCATCCGGCGCCTCCCCGACGATCTCGATGTCCGGCTCCTCTCGCAGCATGCGCGCCAGGGCCTGCCGCACGACCGTGTGATCGTCCACCACCAGGACGCGGATCTTGCGGGCCGGATCTGTCGCCGGGGCCACCTCGTCCCGTGCACCGACTGTCCCCGCGTCCCCCGCACGCACCGGTACGTCCATTCCCGCAGCTCTCCCCGGCGGCTGCGGGGGTCGGAGCGGGGCCAGGAGTCTGAGCCGGCTTCCCTGGCCGGGGGCGCTCTCGATGTCCATCCGACCCCCCAGGAGCTCGAGCCGCTGGCAAATGCTGAACAGGCCAAAGCCGCCGCTCGGGTGCTCTTCCCTCCGGAGGGAGGCGGGGTCGAACCCCACCCCCGTGTCCGAGACACCGATCTCGACCTGGTCGTCCCGCCGCGTGACCTCGACCCGGGCCCGCCGCACCCGGGCATGCTTCACGACATTGAACAGGAGTTCCCGAACGGACTGGAAGAGCAGGGCGGTCATCGCCTCCGTATCCGGCAGGATATTGTCGTCCATCCGCAGGTCAATCGTGAGATCGTGTTTCTCGAGCATCCAGTGGGCCAGCCACTCCAGGGCGGGCGTCAGGCCGGCGGCATGCAGGATGGGCGGACTGAGCTCCCGGGTCAGGTCGCGTGAGAATGCCAGCCCCTCCGTGAGGAACTCGTCTATCTCCCGGCAGGCCTCCCGCACCGCGGGGTCCGGCCCCTTGTCCAGAAGGCTCACCCGGAGCTTCGCGGAGACCAGGAGCTGCTGGAGCCCCTCGTGCAGCACCTCTGCCAGGCGCCGACGCTCCCGCTGCTCCGCCAGGGTCAGCTCCGTGGCCAGCTCGCGCAGTTGCTCGGATTGGTGTCCGAGCGTCTGGAGGGCGCCGGACAGCTCGGCCGTCCGCTCTCGCACCCGCAATTCCAGCTCGTCATGGGCCTTCCGCAGGGCCTCCTCCACCCGGCATTTCACGAAGGCCACGGCGAGATGCCCCGCCAGCCGCTCCCACAGGGCAATCGCCTCGGCGGAGAACCGGCCTTTCCGCCGGTCATTCAACTGGAGGAGGCCCAGGCGCTCGTCGCCCACCCGCAGGGCAATCAGGGCCATGGACTCGTAGCCCTCGCCGGTGCAACGGCTGCGGGTGGGGGCGAACGGAACCCGCTCGCCGGTGCCGGCCAGGAGGTCGGTGATGGAGTTCGTCCAGAAGCTTCCGGAGGCCGTGAAGACGGGCTGCGACGGATCGAGCCGGCCGCCGATCACGTCGCCGCACAAGCACTCCAGCACGGGATTGCCGTCGCCGTCCCGGCGGGGTTGCCCGGCCTCGTCCCGGGCACACAGTCGGCTCTCCACCAGCACGAATTCCTCGGAGAATCCCCGGACCTCGTAATAGGGGTAGTCGTCCCCTTCTTTCAGCCGGATGCCGACGGCCTCGCAGCCGGATTGCTCCTGGAAGAACGTCGCCGCCGCCCGGATCAGGTCCGCCTTCCCCTCGCTCTCGTTGACCAGGCGGAGGAAGCCTGCCGCGGTCTCGCGCTCCGCCTCGGCCCGCTTGCGCTCGGTGATGTCGCGGGCCACGCCGAACAGACCGGTCACGTTCCTCTGCTCGTCGAACAGGGGGCCCTTCGTCGTGATATACGTCTTCCGATCCCCCTGGGCGGTGACGAGGGTTTCTTCATAGGTCCTGGTCTCCCTGTCGGCCATCACCGTCCCGTCCCCCTCTTGAATCAGCTTGGCCTGGTCGGGGGAGAAGAGGAATGTGTCGTCCTTCCCCAGAACCTCGTCAGCGGTCTTTCCCGTGAAGCGGGCGGCTGCGGTGTTGAACAGGCAGTAGCGGCCAGTCAGATCCTTGACGAAGATGGCGTCCGTCGTCCCCTCGATCACGGCCTCCAAGAGCTCCCGGCTCTCGCGCAGCGCCTGCGCGCTCTCGCGGAGCGCCTGCTCGGACGCGGCCGCCACCCGCGCCCGCTCCTCGGCGATGGCGGCCCGCTCGCGTTCCTGATAGTGTGCCTGGGCCGCCTCCGATGACTCGACCAGTGCTTTTTGCAGCTCTCGCACCTCGCGGATGCCCGAGGGACCGCCGAGGTCAACCGCCTCGCCACGAAGCATCCGCTCGCTTGCCTCCGCCAGACGAGACACCGGCGTCGTGATCTTCCTTCCGACGTAGACTGCCGTGCCGATCGCAGCCAGGCCCAAGACCGCGCCAACGAGGATGAATCCCCAGATCGGCGCCGCCGATTGCAGCTCCGCCGCCGGCACGGCCAAGACCACGGTCCATGGGACCTCCCGGAGCCGCTCGAAGGCCACCTGGCCCGAGCGCCCATCGATGAGCGGTCCCGTCGCGATCCCGCTGTCCGCGGCGCCCCTGGCAGCCGCAATCCACCCCACCATCGGCTTTCCGACCATCGCTTCATGCTCGCGGGAGCGAGCGACCAACTTCCGCTGCGCATCGTAGATGGCGGCCACCCAAGCGCCGGGAAGTTTCTGGCTCTGGAGAAGCCGAACCAGGCGTTCGGGCCCAAAGCCCATTTCGAGCATGGATTGGACCTTGCCCTCGCCCAGCACCGGGACCGCCACGGCCACGTTGAACCGCTGGGCGACATTCCCGAAGAAGAGGTCCGTCACCGCCGGCTGGCCCCCCTCAAAAATGGCCCGGAGCGTCTCGGGCGCACTGGTCGTGGGCAATGGAGTGCCCAACGGGCGAAGGGTGTTCAGGAGTTGCTGCCCCGTTCCGTCCGTGAGGACGATCCAGCCATCGTGTTGCAGGGCGACCTGGCGAGCCTCCTCGTAGAACTCGGCCAGGCGGCCGGCCCGGAGACTTCCTGACGCACCGAGCGCCGTCAGGGCGGTCTTCCAGGAGCGGACCTCCCCGTCCACGGCCAGAGCCAGCGCCCTGGTCGTATCCACTTGCCCCCGGTCTTGATAGGCTCGAGAGCTCTTGGAGATCTCCAGGAGGGTCAACCCGGCAAGAATGAACAGCGGCACCACCGACCCGAGGACCAGCAGCGCGAGCCATCCGGTCAGGCCGATTCTCGGCTCTGCCTTCACGATCCCCCTCCCGTGGGTCCTGACCGTCGTTTCCTCTCGATGCGACCGCCCGCAGGATCGTTCATCGAAGCGTACGGGCGGCCATCTCGTCTCGGCACCAAGGTGCCGTCAAACCACGCCGGTAGGCTGAGGACCGGGGTGGCCCAGACCCCCTGTCAGGTCTGCTTGATGGGTAGAGGTCGCCCGCCTGGAAGGGTGCCGGGCGGATAACTGTGCGGCAAGACTAGCGCCTTCGCGTATGCCGTGTCAAGGACGGCGCGTCAGCGAGGTATGAGGAGTAAGGCAGACTGACCGTGGACGACCCCCGGACCAGGAGTTTCACGGGGACCACGGACCCGCTCCACCTTTGCCCGTTCTCGCCGCGGAGGGGTCATTTTCACGGAAAAATGAAGGATTTCTTCGCCAAAAGTCCGGGGATCTACGGATAGACGGCCGGCCCGTGGAGACCTAGATTCAGCAGTGTCGGAAAGCTTCGCGACCCAGAGGCGAGGCGGTCCTCCGATGCCTCGGGATCCCTCGCAATCGGCAAAGGAGACGCAGATGGAGTGGGTCTGGTTGGCATCCCTCGTCGGCGCGGTGGCGCTCGGCACCAATCTTGGCGTGATGGTGATGGCAATACTGATTGCGGGCAGGGACCCTAATTGACCAGGCGCCTGCCTCCCATCACCCCGTCGATCACCCCCATCAACGTTGCGGCCGGCCCAGCGACTGCATCGTCTCGAGCAGTCCGGCGCCCGTCAGGATCCGCTTGGTCGCCTCCTCGTCCCGTGCCTCCGCGTTGACCGCCTGGCGCAAGACGTCCAGCTTCATACCGGCCGGAATGACGACGCCATTGCTGTCGCCATAGACGAAGTCGCCGGGCTCGCCCCCCCCTCCCCCCAAAGCGCCACTTCCCGTTCGGTGCCGGAGACCACGACGATCACGGAGCCGGGCGCGGCGTCTTCGAGGGATTCGTCAGACCTATGCGGGGGTGCTCGGCAATCCGGGGCAACAATTCGACCGGCTTCCTCCGGATTGTGGGGGCGGGTCCGGCCAGGCGGACGCCCATGTCCAGCCTACGGACGCGGAAACGCAAGGATCGCCGCATCCCCCGGCGTATGCAGGCTCCGGAGCTGGACGCCGTCGCGATCCAGCCTTGCGTGACCTGGGGGACCACCCCGGAGATGTCCGTGGATGTCGGCGGGGTGCTGCCCGACCCGGAGGACGAGCCCGACCCGAACCGGCGGGCCCTCTTCCGGGGCGCTTACGACTAAATGGGGCTGACCCCCGGCACAGCGGTTCGGGAGCCCCGTGGACGTGATCTTCATCGGCTCCTGCACGAACGGCCGGACCGAGGACTTGCGCGCGGCCGCCGAGATCCTGCGCGGGCGGCGGATTGCGCCGGGCGAACGCTGCGCCTGCACCTCGCACAGGAGCTTCGAGGGCGTCACGGGGTGATCGGGGGCGCCCGCCTGGGGCGGGCGATGCGGGGGCGAGATAGACCGACGGCTCACGCGGCGAAGCGCGCCAGCCGCCGCATGGCCTCCTCCAGACGCTCGTAGGCGTTGGCGTAGGAGAACCGGATGTATCCCTGGCCGGACTCGCCAAACACCGTGCCCGGGACGGAGGAGACATGGGCCCCCTCCAGGAGCTTCAGCGAGAACTCCTCCGAGCTGACGCCCGTCCGGCTGATGTTCACCCAGACATAGAATGCGCCACCGGGTTTCAGGCACGAGAGTCCCGGCACGGCGTTCACCGCAGGCACCACCAGATCCCGTCGCCGCTTGAACTCTGCGACCATGGCGGTCACGCAGTCCTGCGGACCCGTGAGGGCCGCCACGGCGCCCGCCTGCGCAAAGGCGCAGGCGCACGAGACGTTGTACTGATGGACCCGGTTCATGGCCTGGATGAGCGGCGGCGGAGCCGCGGCATACCCCAGCCGCCACCCGGTCATGGAGAAGGCCTTGGAGAACCCATTGATGGTCACCGTCCGGTCGCGCATCCCGGGGCAGGAGGCCAGGGGGAGATGCGCCTGACCGTCGTAGGTGATCCGCTCGTAAATCTCATCCGACATGACCAGGAGATCGCAGCGATTCGCCAGATCGGCCAGCCTTCGGAGAGTGTCGGGCGACTGGACCGTGCCCGTCGGATTGTGCGGCGAGACAACCACCAGCAGACGCGTGCGAGGCGTGATCCGTTCCCGGACCTCGTCCACGTCGATCTGATACCCGTTCGATTCGCGAAGGGGGATGGGCACAGGGATCGCCCCGGCCAGCCGCGCCGCCGCCATGTAGTTCAGCCAGCTCGGCTCGGGGTAGAGGACCTCGTCGCCCGGATTCAGAACACTCAAGAAGACGTCCAGGATCGCCTCGGCCGCCCCGATCGTCACCAGGATCTCGGTGCCGGGGTCATACCTCAGCCCATTCTCGCGCCGGAGCTTCTCCGCGATGGCGGCGCGCAGCTCCGCTGTCCCGTAATTGGACGTGTAGTGCACGTCTCCCGCGTCCAGCGCCCGTTTGGCCGCCTCCTTGATATGGCGCGGGGTGTCGAAATCCGGCCGGCCCGTCTCGAGGAAGATGACCGGCCGGCCTTCGCGCTCCAGGGCCTTGGCGCGCTCGAAGACCTTCCGGATCCCGGAGAAGGGGACCAGCTCCATGCGACTTGCCGGGCTCAGCATGTGTCCATTCCCTCCGCAGGTGTCGACCTCACATCCCCATGTAGACCTTTCGCACATCCTCGGAGGCCAGCAGCTCCGCCCCCGTCCCGGTGAGGGCCACCCGGCCCCGCTCCAGGATGTACCCGCGCGATGAGATCGACAGCGCGTCCTGCACGTGTTGCTCGATGAACAACACCGTGATGCCCCTGTCGCGGATCTTCTGGATCGTTTCGATGATCACCGTCTGGAAGATCGGGGCCAGCCCGAGAAACGGCTCGTCGATCATCAGGAATTTCGGTCTGGCCATGAGCCCCCGGGCGATCGCCACCATCTGCTGCTCACCCCCGCTCAGGGAATAGGCTGATTGCCAGAGTCGATCCCGCAGCGGGGGGAACAGGCCGAGGATCTCCCCCAGCGTCTCCTCGCGCCTGAGCCTGGCCTCACCCGTGAGGGAGCCCAGGATCAGGTTCTGATGCACGGTCAGATACGGGAAGAGGCGTCTCCGCTCCAGGACGTGGGCCAGACCCCTGCGGACGATCTGATGCGTGGGCAGGCGGGTGATCTCCTCCCCCTGGAACTCCAGGCTTCCCGCCCTCGCCCGGACCAGCCCGGTGACGCTGTTCATCACCGTGCTCTTGCCTGCGCCGTTGGGGCCGAGCAGGCAGACGATCTCGCCTGCCTTGACCTCCAGGCTGACCCCCCACAGGACCTGGTAGTGGCCGTAGGCGACCTCCAGATCAGCGATGCGTAGCATAGGCCTTTCCCAGGTACAGCTCGATCACCCGCCGATCCGTCGCCACGCGCTCCGGGAGGTCGTCGCAGATCTTCTCGCCCAGGTGCAGGGCAATGATCCGATTGGCGAGTTGCATGACGACCTTCATGCTGTGCTCGATCACGACCAGCGTCACCCCCTCCTGGCGCAGCCGCTGGATCAGCGCGACCAGGGCGGGAATGCTCTTGTGGTCCACGCCGCCCGTCACCTCGTCCAGCAACAGGAGCTTGGGCCGGGTGGCCATGGCGCGCGCCAGCTCCAGTCGCTTCCTTTGGCCGGTGCTGAGCGCACTGGCCAGGGAGTGCGTCAGGCGGCTCAGACCCACCAGCTCGATGAGCCGCAAGGCCTCCTGGCGGGCCTCGCGGATGCTCATCCTGGGCAACCCGCCGACCATCACGTTCTCCAGGACGGTCATGCTGCCGAAGGGACGCAGCTTCTGGAACGTGCGGGCGATTCCCTTCCCGTTGATGACGTGCGGGGGCAGCCCGGTGATGTCCTCGCCCTGGAAGCGGACGCTGCCGCTATCCGGCCGCAGGTCACCGCTGACCAGGCCGAAGAAGGTCGTCTTGCCGGACCCGTTGGGACCGATCAGTCCGACCGTCTCGCCCTGCTCGACCCGCAGGCAGATATCCTTGTTGGCGATGACCCCGCCGAACGCCTTGGTGAGACCCTCCACCTCTACCAGCGCCATGCTTGGAGCCTCCGCTGGGGAGCCGCATCAATCCCCGGCCGCCTGGCTCATGTCGTGGACATCGATCATCCCTTCCCGGCGGAAGAGGCGAGGACGGATGTGCCTGCGATAGATCCCGACGATTCCGGCCGGCTCGATGACCGCGATCAGGACGATGAGGATCCCATAGACGATGAGGTCCTCGGCTCCCCCGGTTCCCCCGAACCGAATCCGCACGTACTCCGACACGGGGACCAGGATGGCGGTCCCGACGATCGGGCCCCAGTAGGTGCCCACCCCCCCGAACGTGGCGAGGAGGACCACCAGCACGGAGTGCTGCAGGTGCAGGACGCTGAAGGGGTCGATGAACAGGACATACTGCGCGTAGAAGCTGCCGGCCAGCGCCGAGAAGAACGCACTCAGGCTGAGGGCGACCAGCTTGTACTTGAGGATGTCCACCCCGAGGCTGCTCGTCGCCACGGCGTCGTCGCGGATGGCGCGAAAGTAGAAGCCCAGCTTCGACCGCTCCATCCAGTACGTGGCCAGGTACACGAGGCAGAGGAGCGCCAGGGCGACGTAGTAATAGGGCAGCTTGCCCTTCCATTGAAAGTTCAGCAGGCTGTCCTTCATCACCGGCAGCCACAACCCCTTGGCCTCGCCCGCGGCATTCCAGTTCATGAAGAGGGTCTGCACCGTCTCGGCGATGGCCAGCGTGGCAATGGCGAAGTAGTGCCCCGTGAGACGGAAGGTCGGGAGACCCACGAGCAGGCCCAGGACCACGGCCGCCACGCCGCCGGCGAGCATCCCGAGCCAGGGCGTGAGATGAAAATTCATCAGGAGCATGCTGGAGGTGTACGCCCCGATGCCGAAGTAGGCCACGTGGCCGAACGAGACCTGCCCGCAATAGCCGGCCAGGATGTTCCACGCCTGCGCGGTGAGCGCGTACAGAAAGATCAGGATGAGCAGGTGGCGGGCATAGGGAAAGGTGAAGTCCACCTGGAGGGGCCCGACCTGGAACCGCACAAACGGGTAGACCAGGACGAAGAGCGCGAGGAGCGCATAACCGATCCAGCCCCTGGCCGCGTGTTTTCTCTGCGGCACGCTCGACACCGCCCCCATGGGCCCATCCTCCCTCAGGATCTCCCGAACAGACCCTGGGGTCGCAGCACGACGATGACGATGTAGATCATGTACACCGCCGCGTATTTCAAGGGTGGCACGAACCAGCCCGCGATGTGCTCCACCAGGCTGAGAATGATCCCGGCCACCAGGGCCCCGGGAATGCTGCCGAACCCCCCCAGGGCCACGGCGATGTAGGAGATGTTCCCGAAGAGCAGCCCGACCATCGGGAACACGTAGTAATAGTTGGCCATCAACGCGCCCGCAACCCCCAGGCAGGCCAGCCCGATGGCCCAGCCCAGGGCGTACATCCGCTCCGTGTCGATACCCATCAGGGCGGCCGCCTGCTTGTCCTGGGCGGTGGCCTGCAGGCGCAAGCCCGTCTCGGTCTTGGTGATGAAGCCCCAGAGGAGCAGGAAGGCGAGCAGGGCGCCGAAGCCGGCGACGACTTGCGGGAGACCGGACGCGATGCCGAGGAGCTCCACCCGGCCCTCCACGAAGGGGTGGGGGATCACACGGAAATCCGGCGAGAACAGCTTCTGGGCCAGGCCTCGCAGGAAGGTGGCCAGCCCGAAGGTGATCACCATCTGGGCCAGCATGGGACCGCCCAGGGCGCGACGGATGACCCCGTGGTAGATCAACACCCCACAGATCCCCAGGGCCACGATGTTGATGGGAATGCTGAGCAGCGGGTCGACGGAGAGGAGCGTGAACAGCCAGAAGCTCGAGTACATGGCCCACATGAACATCTCACCGTGGGCGAAGTTGACGATCTCCATGAGGCCAAAGATGAGGGAAAGCCCCGCGGCGATCACCGCATAGATGAGGCCGACCAGGACGGCGCTGACCAGGATCTGGAGGAGAATCTCCGGTTGAAAGAACGCCATGGGCTCTGTCCCAGGACTCGATCGCAGTCTCGGCACGCATGTCCGCCCGGCTCTCCGCGACGCACGGCCCGCCTCCGTGCGGCCCCCCCTGAGCCAGCTCGCCGGGAGGGCGGTCCCGTGGATCGCCCTCCCGGCTCTCGGAGCATCCAGTCACAACCAGGCGTGCGGTGCGGCACCCGAAGCCGGCTTAGCGCGCGCCGGTCCACCCGGGGACCGGGAACTTGGCCTCCTTGGCGGCCGTCCCGAATGGCCACACCGAATAGAACTGATTCGGAGTCTTCGCCGGCGAGCCGGCCGGAGGAGGCATCAGCTGCACGATGATCCCGCTGGCGAGGTCGTTCTGCCCGCTCTGCGGGTTGATCTTGATGCCCTTCCAGGGCATGATGCTTTGTTCGATGGGCAGCTCGTACTTCTGGAGGGCGGCCTGGATGTCCGTGTTCTTGGTTGAGCCCGCCCGGTTGATGGCGTCGCACATGCAGAGGATGCCGGTGAACGTCTTGGCAGCCGTCTCCACCATCGGGTAGCCCGCCGTCTTCAGATACAGGTCCATGACATACTTGACCGACGGCCGCCGCGCCCCCAGATCGTAATCAAAGCCCGAGCGGCTGGCGGTGTACAGGGCATCGGCGCCCAGCTGCTCGATGTACGCGTTGTCCAGGTAGCCGGCATCCTGTGCCACGATGACCTTGGGGATCCAGTTCTGCTCCTTCATCGTCTTGATCGTCAGGATGGCATCCGTGGTGTACCCGGTGGGGAGCAGGGCATCCGGTTTCGCCGCCTTCAGCTTCTGGATTTCGCTGACCAGCGAGGACGTCTGGGCCCGGTACTTGATGTCCTCCACGATCCGGAAGCCGTACTTGGGGGCCAGCTGTCGCTGCGCCGTGGCGGAATCCGAGCCGAACAGGGTGTCTTCGTAGAGCAGGGCCAGTGTCTTGAGCTCCTGCCCTCGCTTGTCCCTCAGCTCCGCCAGGAACTCCATGATGGCTTGCGTGAACATGACATCGTGGGGGCCCGTGCGGAAGAACCACTTGAAGCCCCGGGTGTGCAGGCTCGGCGAGGACGGCTCGCCGTACATGTTCGGGACCTCGTACCGCTCGCAGACCTGGGCCATGGTGGCCACCACGGAGCTCTTCTGTCCGCCCGTGATCCAGGTGACTTTCTCCTGCGTGATCATGCGCTCTGCCTCGGACGCACCCTTCTCCGGCAGTCCCAGCGTGTCGGAATAGATGACGCGCATCTTGGCCCCGCGGAGGTTGGGCAGTCCCTCCCCCCGCGCCAGCGGCAGATCCACGTTGTGATGGTTGTTGACGATGTCGATGGCGACATTCACGGCCTGGACGTTCTGGAGCTGCGCCATGGCATCCGGGCCGGTCATGGCGTACGGAGCACCGAAGAGGATCTCTCTGGGACCCGTTGCCGCTGCCCACGTCGCCCGCCGGGAGGTCACGCCGGCGAGACCGGCGCCCGCCGAACCCAGGGCGGCGGTCCTGAGGAAGCTACGCCTCGTCATCCTGTGACGCTCTGTCTTCATGGCTCGATCTCCCTTCGTTCCCTCACCTGTCGGACCCCCAGCCTTCCACCACGGGAGGATGCAGCGCTCTCACCGTTCAACCCGCCGCCGTCCCCGCTCACCTCCTTCCTGCACACCGGGTCACGCCGCCCCCTTCACCACCTCCCGGAAGGCCTCGATGACGTAGTCGATGTGCTCGGGCCTGATGTGACGATGGGTGACCATGCGGATGCGTGTGGGGCCGCCGACCAGCACCTCGACGCTGTACCTGCCCAGGCGCCGGTTCAGCTCGGTCGCGTCGATGCGGAGCCGGCTGGTGTCGGCGAAGACCATGTTCGTCTGGACGCTCTGGAGGTCGATCTTCAGCGCGTCAATCTTGGCCAATCCGTCCGCCAGCCGGCGGGCGGTGTCGTGGTCCTCCTGCAGGCGATGGATCATCGTCCGGAGGGCCACGATGCCGGGCGCGGCGATGACGGCCGACTGGCGCAGCGTGCCTCCGAGCAGCTTCCGTATCCGGCGCGCCCGGGCCATGCACTCCCGGGTCCCCGCCAGGATGGAGCCGGCGGGACAGCTCAGCCCCTTGGACAGACAGAAGGTGACCGTGTCCACGTCCTGGACCAGCTCGCGCGCCTCCACCCCCAGGGCGACGGCGGCGTTGAAGATGCGGGCCCCGTCCAGGTGAACCGGGATATGGTGGCGGCGCGCCACATCGGCCACCGCCTTTGTCTGGGCCGCCGTCATGACCGTGCCGCCTGCCCGGTTGTGGGTGTTCTCCAGGCAGACGAGCCCGGTGTGCGGGGTATGCACGTTGTCCGTGGGTCGGATGGCTGCCTCCACGTCCTCGGGCGCCGGATAGCCCATGTACCCCTTCACCCGAGTCACCATCAGGCCGCCGATGCGCGCCGCGCCTCCCTGCTCGGAGGTGAAGATGTGGGCCCCCTCCTCCAGGATGACTTCCTGTCCGGGCTGCGTCTGGCATAACATGCCGACGAGATTGCCCATGGTCCCGCTCATGACCAGCAGGGCCGCTTCCTTCCCCAGCATCTCCGCCGCCAGGGCTTCGAGGCTGTTGGTGGTTGGATCCTCCTGCCGGTTGTCGTCCCCCATGGGGGCGGTCCGGATGCTTTCCAGCATCTCGGGCGTGGGCAGCGTCACCACGTCGCTCCGCAAGTTGAGGCGTTCCTTTGAGATATTCACGGCTCCTCCCAATCCGGCTGGTCAGATGCGGATCAGCTCCTGCTGCGGGGTCGTCATCAGCTCGAATCCGTTCTCCGTGACGATGACCTGGTCCTCGGGCGCAAAGCCGCCCACGCCCCACAGGTAATAGGGGGTCTCGACGCAGAGGACCATCCCCTCTTGCAGGACATCATGGTTCCTGGGCGTCAGGAATGGCCGCTCGTGGGAGGAGATGCCGAGACCATGGCCGACATGATGCCTCCGGTAGTCCGCGATCCCGCGGGTGGGGGGCACCTGCACCGCGGCCTCGAACAGCTCCGAGATCTTCACGCCCGGCTTGACCAGGTTGATGGCCGCCATCTCCGCTTCGAAGACCGCGGCATAGACCTCGCGCATCTGCCGGGTCGGCTCACCCACCACCGCCATGCGACAGATGTCAGAGACGTAGCGCTGGTAGCGTGCGGAGGCATCGATCCGGATGAGGTCCCCCTCCTGGATCGGGGTGTCGCTGGAGAAGAGCGGGCCGATGGCCCCCCGCGTGCCCGTTCCGACCTGGACGTAGTTCGTGGTACACCCCTCTTCCAGCACCGTCCGCCGGATGATGCGCTCCAGGTCCAGCTCGGTCATCCCGGGCCTGGCCGCGGCGTAGCATGCCGCGATGCCCTTCTCGATCGCGTCCCCCGCCTTCTTGAGCCGGGCGATCTCCTCGGGGGTCTTGACCTCGCGCGTGGCCAGGAGCACATCCGTGCCGTCCACGAACTCCACCCGGGGGAGGGCCGCCTTCAATCGCTCGCACGCCCCCACGGACAGCCGGTCATACTCGATCCCCACCCGGGCGCGGGTGAGCCCCATCTCGGCGAGCGCCCTGGCGACGGCCTCGTAGACCGAGTCGACGCGAAAGCCGGGAATCTCCGGGGCATCGGTGATGTAGTATTGCCCGAAGAACCCGGTCCGGGGGATCCACGTCGGGAACTGCAAGAGGCTCATCCGGTTGCAGTGGGGGATGATCAGGTACGGCTCGATGGCGGGATCTGCGGGAATCAGCGAGAACGCGACCGTCTCGGGCTCGCAGATGAACTCGAAGACCGGGAACTCGGCCGTATAGTAGATGTGGGCGTCGGTGCTCGGCGCCAGCAGATCCAGCCCCTGCTCGCGCATGAGCGCCTGACACCGCTCCAGGTTGAAGAGTGTGGGTCGTTTCATCGCCTGCTCCTTTCTGCAATCATCCCGCGCCAAGAGTCTTCGGTCGCTTGAGGCCAATCCCTTCAGCCCGTCCCGAACCCACCAGGCCCGCCGCGCCTGCGCGATTTCCCCGCGACGGGGGCAACACGCCAGAGGGGAAACAGCTACCCCAGGCCACGGACTGTGTCAACTGGGGGCCCCGCTCCCCTCACGCCTTGTATCGAACATGAAACAACTTGCCATCCCTCACTCCAGGCGGATCCGGGGATCCACCACGGCGTACAGCAGATCGGTGAGGAGATTGATCAGCACGAACATGCAGGCGATGAACAGAATGGCTCCCTGGATGATGGGATAGTCCCGCTTCTGAATCGCATCGAAGATCAGCCGGCCAACCCCAGGCCATCCGTACACGACCTCCACCAGGACGGCGCCGGCCAGTTGCATGCCGAACCGGGTGCCTGCCACGGTGATGACAGGGATCAACGCGTTCTTGAGCGCGTGTCGGCCCAGCACCACGCGCTCGATGAGCCCCTTGGCGCGGGCGACCGAGATGTAGTCCTGCCGGAGCACCTCCACCATGCTGGTCCGGGTCATGCGGGCGACGGTGGCGATCGGGATGACCGAGAGGGTGAAGGCGGGCAGCACGAGATGTTTCAGGCCGTCGGCCAGGGCCGCCCAGTTGCCCTGGATGAGGCTGTCCACCAGGACCAGGCCCGTGATCCTGGGCAGGCTGATGGCGAGGTCGAGCCGGCCCGAAATCGGCAGCAGCATGAGCCAGACGCCCAGCACGTAGAGCAGCATCAGCCCCAGCCAGAAGATTGGCATCGACATCCCGAGCACGCTGACGACGGTCAGCAGGAGATCCAGACGAGTATTGTGGGCGGTGGCCGAGACCACGCCGAGGCTGATCCCCACCGCAAGCGCGAAGCAGGTGGAGAGCAGCGTCAGCTCCAGGGTGGCCGGGAACCGACTCCAGATCTCCTGCGTCACCGGGGCCTGGCTCATGATCGACCGGCCCAGGTTTCCGGTGGCCAGCTCCTTGGCCCACACGCCGAATTGCACCGGCAGGGGCCGATCCAGGCCGAGGTCCCGCCGCACGGCGGCCACCCGCTCGGGCGTCGCGAAGCCACCCAGGAGGACCTCCGCAGGATCGCCCGGGATCAGCCGGATCAGCGCGAACACCACGACCGCCACTCCCATGAGGGTCGGGATCACGGCGAGCAGCCTGCGGACGAGATGGGACAGCATGGGCCCTGGCCTAGAGATATCCCTCGAAGGCGCCGCGCACCGCGGCCGCGTGCACCCATCCGAGGAGGGTCGTCACGTCGAACACTGGCACACCCGCCACGCGCTGGATGGTGGAGGCAAAGGGCGGCAGGTTGGTGCACTCCAGCACGATGGCACCCACGGCCGGGTGCTCGTCCCGGAGCTGCCTCGCCACCCGTGCCATCGCCGTGTGCATGCTGCGGATCTCTCCCTCCTCCAGGCGGTCGGCCACGAGCAGGTCGAGAAACTCCCCCTCCCCCTCGATCCCCTGGACTGCCACAGGCACGTCGCAGGACGACCACCCCAACGGCTCGAAGTACGCCTCGGTCAGCGCGCGGCTGTCGGCGGTGATGATCCCGATCCGCCGCCCCGGGGGGAGCGTGCGTGCCACCCAGGGGACCTGCAGGAGGCTGCTGCTGACCACCGGGACGGCCACGGCCGTCTGCAACTCCCGCTGCAGGATCGAGAGATATCCGCAGCCCGTGCCGATGACCCGCACGCCCGTCGCCTCCAGGGCGCGAGCCGCGGCCACGTAGAGGGGTGCCGCGGCCCGCGCCAGCTCGGGCTGCTTCAGGTGGGCGGGGTCCGCGCCGTGCACGACCTCATAGCGGACCGGAAACGGGAACGTGGTCGCGTTGCCGACATCCCCCGGCATCCGCAGAATCCTGTCCGGCTGCATCACGATTCCCACGGACTGCCCATACGTCGCCCGGGCTGAACTCACCGCCCTCCCCCCCTAGCTGCGCAACCGCGGGTCGAGCACATCCCGGAGGCCATCGCCCAGCAGGACAAAACCCAGCGTCGCCAGCATGATGGCCAACCCCGGAAACGTCGAGGGCCACCAGATGCCGAGGATCAGCATGTCCTTGCCGCTGCTGATCATCGCCCCCCATTCCGGGGTCGGCGGGGACACCCCGAGGCCCAGGAATCCCAGCGCGGCGATGTACAGGATCGTCTCGCCGAGCGAGAGGGCCGAGAAGACCACCACGTGGGGCATCACGTTGGGAAGCAGATGCCGGCCGAGAATCCGCCCGGACCTTGCACCCAGGGCCTGGGCGGCGTGGACGTACTCGCGGGTCTTCAGGGAGAGGGCCACCCCCCGGACAATCCGCGCCATCGTCGGCGTGAAGACGATGCTGATGGCCAGCACGGCATTGAGAACCCCCTGCCCGAGCACCGCCATGATCCCGATGGCCAGGATGATGTAGGGAAAGGACAGGAGCACGTCCACGACTCGCATGGCCACGGCGTCGATGCGCCCGCCGAAATACCCCGAGGTCAGCCCCACGGATACGCCCAGGGCGTTCATCAGCAGGATGGCCACGACCCCGATGACCAGCGAGACGCGCGCCCCGTGGACGATCCGGCTGAGAATGTCCCGGCCGAGTTCGTCGGTGCCCATGGGATGGGTCGGGTTGCCCACCCAAAGCCCGGGCGCCATGCGCCGCTCCAGATGTTGCTCCAGGGGATCATGTGGCGCGATGAGAGGCGCCAGCAGGCCCATCAGCAGGAATGCGCCGATGATGGTGGCGCCCGCCACGGCCAGCGGCTTACGGCGCAGGCGCCGCCAGGTGGAAGCGGACCAGGACGGCTGGGCTCGAGGCGGCCCGCTCGAGAACGGAGCAGGGGCGGGCCGGCGTGGAGAGGACCGTGATGCCATCCTGGATCACCCCGATGACATCGTGCGACTGGAGCCCCCCTCGCCCCAGCTCGGAGGAAGAGGTCTCGGTGTTCCCGTTCCGGGCGTTGCCGCCTAGCCCTCCCCCGGGCGAGCCTGGGGGCCTCCCGTCGCGCCCCGGAAAGGGGTCGCCTACTTCCGGCCGGCCGCATAAAAGCGCGTCAGGCCATCGGGTGAGATCTCGACGCCCGTGTACCCCGAGCCGTGCACCCAGGCGTAGGCGGGGTGCATCAGGGGCACGACGGGCGCGTCTTCCATGTACATCTGCTGGATCTGCTGGTAGAGCTGGCTGCGCTCGGACTCGTCGAACGTGCGCGCCGCCTGGACGGCCATTTCCCGCAGCTTCTGCCCGCGCGGCGTGCTGGGATAGTACGTGGCCGACTCCAGGCCCAGCAGGGCGACCCGTATCAGGAAGTCCGGCTGTGGCGGCGTGTACCACCCCTTCATGGCCAGCTCCCCCTGGAGGGTGTTGATGCTGCGCCAGTACACGGCCGAGTCCATGACGGATATCTTGGCGTCCACGCCCACGCCGGCCAGGTCGGCGCGCACCTTCTCGGCGACCTGCAGCACGTTGGGGATGAACGGCCGCTCGACGTTGAATGTCCACAGTTGTGCGCTGAAGCCCTTGGGGAATCCGGCCTGCTGGAGCAGCTCCCTTGCCCGCGGGGGATCGTAGGGATACTTGGGAGCCCGAGCGTTGTAGCCGGGCATCCACGGCGGGTACATGCTTTCGGCGACGATGCCCAGGCCGCCCTGGATGGTTCGCATGATCGTCTGGCGATCTATGGCGTGGTTCAGGGCGCGGCGCACCCGGACGTCGTCAAACGGCTTCTTCTGGTCGTTGATGGCGAGGTACCCGATGCAGGAGCAGGGCCGCGTCAGCAGGACCAGGCCCTTGTCCGCTTCTATGGCGGCGCGCTGGTCGGGCAGGATGCCCTTCAGGAAATGGCCGGAGCCGCGCTTCAGCTCCAGCAGCCGGCTGCTCGCATCCGGAACAACCTTGAAGATCACCTGATCCAGATTCGGCTTCCCGCCCCAGTAGTCCGGATTGGCCGTCAAGGTGATGTGGTCGTCTTTCACCCATTCGGCAAACCGGAACGGGCCGGACCCCACCGGCTGTCGCGCGAATCCGTCGCCCGACCGCCGCACGGCCGACGGGCTGACGATGGGGACCGGAAACGAGGCCAGCATGTGGGGGAACAGGGCGTAGGGCTCTCGCAGCGTCACCTTCACCGTGGTGGGATCCAGAGCCTCGGCCCGGACCACCAGGTTCCCCAGCCAGATCCGGAGGGAAGAGGTGCGGCCCTTGGAGTAGTAGGGAGACTCGGGATCGAGCCGGTTGATGCTGAACGCCACCGCCTCCGAGTCGAGCGGGGTGCCGTCGTGGAACTTCGCATCGCTCCGCAGCTTGAACGTCCAGGCCTGGCCCTGCACGTTCTGCCAGGACACGGCCAGCCCCGGCTTGACTGCCCCGCCGCTGTCCATCTGCACCAAGGAGTCAAACACGTTCACCGCGACGTCAAGGTCCTCGGTGATGGTGCTGAAGCCCGAGTCGAGGAAGTTGGCGTCGGCCGACCTCACGAACACCAGCGTGCCGCCGGACCGGCCGGATGCCGCCCAGGCGGCGCTGCCGGCGATCCCCAGCACCACGAGGCCCAGGATCGCGCAGATGATGCTCCCCCGCGTTCTCATCGTGGCCCTCCCCTGACAGCCGTCGCGCACGACCACATGGATTCGTGAGCGTCCCTCCGGCCCGCAGTCCCCTCCGCCCCGCCCGATCCCCGCCGGCGCAAGCAACCGCCTCGCCGCCTAGTACTCGGGAACCTCCGGAATGAAACTCCGGCGTTCCCCGAAATGCAGATCGCGGAATTCCCGAGCCGCCTCGATGATCTTGGCGGTGGCGGCGGCGAGCAGCGTCTGCCCCTTCTCGGCCGTGGCCAGCGTGGGATCCCCGCCGATCCCGGTCGAGGTCTGGGTGCTGCGCCAGTCGGTGAACTTCACCGGCGAGCCCCCCATCAAATCCTCCCAGAAATACTTCGTATGGGCCCGGATGCCGGAAATGATCTTGTCACGCTTGACGTGGCCGGGATCGAGTGCCAGGTAGAAGGACGTCTCGAACTCGCAGGCGTGACTCGTCCCGCCCGGGAACGGCGACTCGCGAATGGCCGCGAACTCCTGGTCGATCAGGGCCCAGTAGGACACACTGGCGACCTTCGCCGGGCTGTGCAGCGTGGCCAACCGTGCGGCCAGCTCGAGCAGATGCGCGTTGCTCCCGTGGCCGTTCACCAGGAGCACCCGCCGGAAACCCATCCGGCCGAAGCTCTTCGCCACGTCCATGCAGTAGCCGACAAAGTGATCCGGATCGACCGTGACGGTTCCGGGAAAGTCCATGTTGTGTTCGTTGAAGCCGTAGTGGATCGGGGGGGCGCACAGGAGGAGGTCAGCGGCCTGCTCCGCAGCGCCCTCGCACACGGCGACCACCGAGAGGTTATCGGTGTCCACCGGAAGGTGCGGGCCGTGCTGCTCGATGGCCGCCACGGGCACGAGCACCACCCGCCGCGCCTTGGCCGCCTCGGCGACCTCTGCCCACGTCATCTTGGCCAGCAGGTGCGTCATGATGGAAGGATCCTCCAGCAGCGAAGGGGAGGGATGATTCGACGCCGGCCGGGTTGCTGGCCCCGAGGAGCGGGCACGCGAGAGCCTCCGGTCGGTGCAAGGAGAACGGGAACAGCCGTATGGCTATCACCCTGGCAGGAAGATGTCAAGGCCCCGCTCGGGCCCCGCAAGCTGGAGGTCTGCTGGTCGAGGGGGCCGAGGTTTCCGGCTTCCGACGAGATGACCTGGATGGCTGGTTCGAGGGTCCCCTGGGGCGGGCTAGATTCCAGTCCTGTTCGCGCAGGCACAGGAGGAAAGCCGGAGGCGGGCGTCGGCGCGGGCTGAACGGGACCGGCGTGCTTCCGGTCGCTTCAGGCTGGCGAACGTGAGGATCCGAGGGCGGAGCCGAGGTGTCGCGGTTTCGGCTTCGCCTTCGATTGTCAACCCACCCTGCCCGACCGCGCCGACGGCGCGGACGGGCAGGCTGAGAGCCGCTCTTCGCGACAGGCAGTCGGGCTCGCTTACCAGCGCCGCCCGCCCCCGCCGGAGCCGCCGCGCGACTGCTCCCGTTCGCGGGCCTCGTTCACCGTGAGCGCGCGCCCGCCGCACTGCGTGCCGTTCAGCTCCTGCACCGCGGCATCGGCGTCAGCCTGGCTTCCCATCTCCACGAACGCGAACCCGCGAGGCCGGCCAGTATCCCGATCCGTGACCATCTTCACCTCGGTCACGGTGCGTCCGCCACCCACGAACAGCGTCCGCAGCTGGGATTCGTCCACGTCGAACGGGAGATTTCCTACGTACAATCGGGTTCCCATGCTCTCAACCTCTCTCGCCGGTCAACCGGCATTCTTCCGAGCTGAGCGGCGAAGTGGTCTACCTCTGGCGGTGGAGCCGCCCGCTCCACGACCCGGCCGAGACACCAATGTCTCGGGAGCGCAGGGTCTGCCTGCTTCATACAAAGAAAAACGCCGCAGGAGGTTTGGATCTCCGCGGCGTCTCTTCAGCAGAAATCAGACCGTGCGAACCAACCAACCGGTCGCATCATACGCGAGTTGCCCCTCCGGGTCAAGCAATTAGATCGCGTGCTAGAGGGATTCCTGGGCCCTCGCTAGCGCGCCGTTGTGCCCTTCCGTGGCGGTGCGTCCAACGCCAGAAGATAGCCGTTCTCCCCCGCCCGCTTCTCGTGGGCCTTGCACACCCCCGGCTCTTCTCCCGATTCCTTGAGCCGCTCCGTGAGGTCATTCAGCCCTTTCCATGCGAGAGTCCGCTTGCTGGCCACCTTCACCTTGGAAACCGGACCGGCACACGCACCGAGTCCTCGATTTCGCTCGTAAATGCAGATTCCAGTCATTCATGCCCTCCTTCGCTACATCCGTTGGCCCCGGTCTCGGACACGCTAAGACTCGTCACGGGTGGGGGCAGATTCGAATTCAGCCGGCAATGGCTGGGGGCCGGGGACGATACCGGCGATATCCGGGTCTCCGCCCGTCCTCGGGGCGGCCGTCGCCCGGCGTTCCTTGGTCTCGGCCCGGCGAATGTCCTTTTCCTTCCGCCGCTCCTGTCGCGCCTTTTCCTTGGCCCGCTTCTGAAAGCTCGGCCGGGAATTCTTGCCCATTCCGTCTCCTCAGGCGGGTCGCTCCCGCCCGGCATCACGGTCGCTGCCCCGCTCCGGCACGAGGGTCACGCCTCGTCTGGGTCATCCGCGGCCGCGCGGGCCCAGAAGGCAACATCGTCCGCTGCTTGGTCATCCGGGGAATCCTCCACGCCGCCGGCGAAGAACTGGCCCCCGGTGCGCTCGGGGATCGGCCGCTTGGGCGTCCGCTCTCCCTTCCCGCCCCGGCCACTGCGCTTGCGCGTGCCGCGCGCGGGCGCGTCCTGGCCGAACGTCCGCGTCGGCTGCCCCGGCCTCCCCGGCGCGGCCGGCACCGCCGTCCGGCCTGGCGGCCCAAACGGGCTCGATCGAGGGCCCGCCCCCTCCTCCCGGGGGCGCGCCTCGTTGAGCACGATCGGCCTGCCCTTGAACAGTTGCTGGTGGAAGCGGCGGACGGCCTCGTCCGCCTGGGCAGGGTCGCCGAACTCGACGAAGCCGAACCCTCTCGGCTTGCCGGTCTCGCGGTCGGTGAGAATCCGCACGGACAGGGGCGTTCCGGCTGGCGACAGGAACTCCGTCAACTCCGCGTCCGTCGCATCATACGGCAGGTTTCCCACGAAGAGCCGAACCGACATCTTTCCCCCTACGCTGGCCCGCAGGCGCGCCCGGGTGTCTTTCGCATCCCGGCGTGCTGCTGGGCGGGTAACATCGGGTGTTGTGTCAGCGGTGCGGGGCCGCTGGTCGCACGTCAGATGCCGGTGTCGCGGAGAAGCGCCCGGCGCGCCTGCTTGCGGCGCCGGCGGTCCGCCTCGCGGACCTTCCGCCGACGCCGGTCCCCCGGCTTCTCGTAGTGCGATCGTCGCTTGAACGCCTGCAGGATCCCGTCCCGCAAGACCAGGCGCTTGAAGAGCCGGATGGCGGCCTCGACCCCGCGCTCACCCACGACGACCTCGAGGGGGCCGTATCGTGACCGCGACGGCATCTCGCCCGTCCACCCCCCGCGTCCGTTGTCATAGCTCACGACTCCTCCTCGGGTGCGGGTTGCTCCCCGCAGTAGACGAGAAAGGCGCCGCGGAGACTCCGCTCCGCAGCACCGGGATCCTGCCTGCACGCAGGGTAAACCGTAGGGCGGAGGACCATACGGGCGTGAGAGGACGGCGTCAAGAGGACGAGCCTGCGTCCCGCCTTCGCTCGCGGGGCCCTCCAATCGCCGCCACGGCGACCCATGGAACGTGGTGGCGAGCTGCATGCCGCCGCATCCCGGCGGCGGGCGGGGCGGGCGCCCATCCAGCGGGAACCGTCATGGCTCGCCTGCCACACCTGCTGCCTGGATCAGCCGCCGCTCGATGTCCTGGGCCGTGAGGGCCACCGGATCGCGGGTCGGCGACGGTGAGGAGGAGGTGCGGTGCCGCTCCTGCGCCAGCCGCCTTGCGACCACGGCCTTTCGGCCGAGCTGGGTGTGGAGAAAATGCACGTCGACCCTCGCGGGCCGCGGGGCGCCGTACGGGCGCTGCCCCACTCCCAGCCCGCCATCCGCGCGCCGGACGAGTGCGGAGAGGCCGGGGTTCCCCTCGATTGCGTCTCCCTTCAGGCTGAGGCAGAGATTGGTCTGGGTCAGAATGGCTTCCCAGGCGTGCAGGTAGGCATCCCAGCGCTCGGCCTTGTCGAGCATCGAGAGGATGCTGCGGTAGATCCGCATCTGGCTCGATCCGCACACTCGCGGATTGAGCCTGTCCCGGTGCTGCTGGGTGGCCTGCAGCAATCGCAGTCCCAGCTCCAGGCCGTCGTCGTAGGCCTGACTTGCCTCGATCTCGCCCCAGAGCGCTTTCCACGTCGTCTCCGCCATGCTCACGCTGTAGCTCTCCCAGTCGAGTGGGTCAGCCAGCGGGCGGGCGAGCAGACGCGCGAGCCAATCTTGGGTGTTCAGAGGATGCTCCTCTTCTCCGCGGTGGTTTCCCCGTGGTGGCGGCCCTTGGCGCAATCGGCCGGCGTTCGTCGGCTGCGTCGCCGGTACCAGGGGCGGTCACTTCAGTGGCGTGGTAACGCAGGCAGGATGGCGGCGAGCGTGAGATGCATATTACGCTGGCCGGCACGCCGCGTCAAGGAGATTCGCGCGCAGCCCAGGCGCTGCCGGCGCGGGGGGCACGACTGGCGCGCTCCCATCTCCCCCGGGCAGGGCGCGCGGGAGCCGCTGGCGGATGGCTCGGGTTCCCGCTTGACGTGTATGGAATATATCTTATATAATACATATATCTTATTTCCTCGCCTTGACACCCCGCAAGAGGCTCGGCCGGCAGAGACGGGAGTCCGTGAGATGTTCCAGAACGAGTCCCGGGTTCTCCTCATCCTCCCGCAAGATGTCCTGGACCGTGTGCGGGTCCTGGCGGGGAAGGCGACGACGACGCTCAAGCTCCCGGTGAGCCTGCAGATCGTGGTCCGGGCCCTCATCGCAGAGGGGCTGAAGCGGGATGGGGACCGACACCTCCTCGCCAACATCGAGGCCCAGGCGCAGGCGGTCCGCCGCATTCGGAGCTTGGCCCCGAAAGGGGGACGCGCGGCGGCGGCGGAGCGGGGCGCCTCCCCGTCGGGGATCCCGCGAGTGCCGAGCGGACGCGGGCCGCAGCGGCGCGGGAAGTGAGGGCCTCGGCGCGGCGAGAGCGCCCATCGGGCGACGGAGATCGTGTCGGTCAACCTGCTGATGGGGACGCTGCTCGCCGGATACCAGGCGGCCTCGTGCTGAAAGGCCATCGATGGACAGTCGAACCATGAGTGACGGCACGCGCTCGCGACGGCTCCAGGAAATCGTCGCCGGCCTCCACCCCTGGCTGCGCTCCCGCATTTGCACCATCCGGATCTGCCCGGTGCTGGGGGACCGCTGGGAAGCGGTGCTGACCTACGTTGCCAAGACGCTCCCGCCGCCGCCGGACCTGCAGATCGCCGCCGCGGAGGCGACACAACTGATGGACACGCACCACGCGCTCGCCCTGCCGCCCGTCGACATCGAGGCCGCGCTTGGGAGGCAAGTTCGCGAGTTGGCGGGGATTGACGAGTTGGGGACCCTGCAGGTCCTGAAGCTCCCCTGTACGACCATCGCTGCCGGATCGCCGGGCGGCCTTCGCGCCGACCCGCACCTGTCCCAGCCCGCGTGGCAGGTGAAGACGCACGCCGGCCTCTTGCGCCAGCGACGCACCTGGCTGTCGCGGATCGGACGACCCGACTTCGGCCGATAGTCGACAGATCGGACGCCGCGCAGGACGCCTCGATGAGCCACGGGAACGACGCGCTGCGGATGGAACTGGAGGAGCGGCTTCGATTCGAGGCCCTGCTCGCCAACCTCTCGGCCCGATTCGTCAGCGTCCCGGCCGAGGGGGTGGACCGCGCCATTGAAGAGGCGCAGGCGCGAATCGCGGAGGCCCTCGGCCTCGACGGCAGCATCCTGGCGCAGCGGCAGGACGACCTGGACACGCTCCGCGTGACCCACACCTGGGCGGCACCTGGCTGCGCGCCGAACCCCCGGCTGGCGCCGGGGGAGTGCCCGTGGGTGGTGCAAAAGCTGCTCCTGGGCGAGGTTGTCCGCTTCTCGAGGCTGGACGAGTTGCCCGCCGAGGCCACCCGCGACAGGGACGCCTTCAGCATCAGCGGGCAGAAGTCGGTCGTCGCATTCCCGCTCACCTCCACCGCCGGCGTCTTCGGCGCCCTGGCCTTCGGCACGCTGATGGCGGAGCGTGAGTGGCCGACCATTCTCGTGCAGCGCCTCCAGCTTCTGGCCGACATCGTCGCGAACGCCCTGGTCCGCCTGCAGAGCGAGCAAGCCCTGCGCCGCGCGCTGGAAGACGTGACCCGCCTCACGGAGCAGCTCGAGGCCGAGAACGCCTACCTCCGCGAGGCGGCCCAGCTCCCGCCGCAGCCGAGCGGCATCGTGGGGAAGTCGCCGGCCCTGAAGCGGGCCTTGGCCCAGGTGGATCGCGTCGCCCCGACCGACGCCGCCGTGCTGCTCCTGGGAGAGACCGGGACGGGGAAGGAGCTGCTGGCCCAGCTCATCCACCGCCGCAGCGGCCGCCGGGACCGCGCCATGGTGAAGCTGAACTGCGCGGCCCTCCCGGCCACGCTGATCGAGGCCGAGCTGTTCGGGCGCGAGAAGGGCGCCTACACCGGTGCCCTCACGCGCCAAGCGGGTCGCTTCGAGCTGGCGCACGGCTCCAGCATCTTCCTCGACGAGATCGCCGAGCTGCCGCTCGAGCTGCAGGTCAAGCTGCTGCGCGTCCTGGAGGACGGGCAGCTGGAGCGGATCGGGAGCACGAAGACGCTCACGGTGGATGTCCGCGTGATCGCCGCGACCAACCGGGACCTCGCCAAGCTGGCTGCCGACGGGAAGTTCCGCGAGGACCTGTACTATCGTCTCAATGTCTTTCCGATCGCCGTGCCGCCGCTCCGGGAGCGCGCCGAGGACATCCCCTTGCTCGTCTGGACCTTTGCCAAGCAGTTCGGCGAGGCGCTGGGGAAGCCGGTGGAGCGCATCCCGCAGGAGACCATGGACGCGCTCCGCCGCTGCCCGTGGCCGGGCAACGTCCGGGAGCTTCGCAACGCAATCGAGCGCGCGGTCATTCTCACCGAGGGCTCGACGCTCCGGGTGCCCCTCGCGCCAGCCCCCGACACGGTCGCCGACGCGCCGAAGACGCTGGCGGAAGCCGAGCGGCAGCATATCCTGACCGCGCTCCAGAAGACCGGCTGGCGTATCCGCGGCGCGAGCGGGGCGGCTCAGCTCCTCGGCGTCAAGCCCACCACCCTCGAGTCCCGCATCCAGAAGCTCGGGATCCGGCGTCCCCGCTAGCCTCGCGACTCCGATATGTCGTGGCCACTCCGATATATCGTGCATTCTCACAGCCGTCCCCGCCTACCATCTTGCACCCGCTCCCCGCAGCCACTCCCAGCAAGCAGCCGTTTTTTCGGAGCGTGCAGGTACGGGAGCCCCACATTGCACGCCGATGGACCTATCCTTGCTTATACCTCCCGCGAGATTGGCGTCTGCTGACCGCGAGAGAACCGGTTCGCCCGGTGGCAGCCATCCAGTCGGCAGTGAGCCGTGCGAGCCAGAAGAGGTCCGACAATGGCCATCATCATCGCCACCCTGAGAATCGTGACCGCGGCCCGGTCTCGACCAGAGGTGGTGCGGGCGCTTGCCGCGCAACTGGGTCCCACCCGCGTGCAGTCGGGCTGCCTCAAGTGCGACCTCTATCAAGGTGTCGAAGACCCGGAGGTCCTCACGTTGGTGGAGGAGTGGGAATCCCACGCGGACCTGAGCATGCGCCTTCGCTCGGAGGAGTACCGCTCGGTCCTGGCGGCCATCGAGCTATCCCGGGAGCAACCGGAGATTCATTTCGACACCGTGATCCGACGAGGGGGCCTGGAGGTCATCAGCTCGGCCAGGGGCTAGCGCGGCGAGCCGCGCAGGCAGGAAACGCGGGATCGCTGCCGAGCCTACCCGCACCAATGCCCTTTCGATGCCGGGGGACGAGGAGCTTGACGGCGGGTCCCCGAGGCCGGTCCCGGAGTTGATAACCGAGCGACCACGAGGGAGGGAGCTATGCACGTGAGAACCGGGAATGAGCTCATATGGGCGACACGGCCGTTCGCGGTGGACGTGCGATGGAGGAGCGCTGTCTACGCGCTCAGCACGCTGGCCATGCTCATACTGTTCAGCGTCGGCGCCGTGTGGAACATCCACCCCCTGGCGAGAATCGTCTCCAGCCTCTGCAGCGCCCTGCTCCTGGTACGAATGTTCGTCATCTACCACGACTACCAGCACCAGGCGATTCTTCGCAAGGCCCTCTGGGCACGCATCCTCTTCACCGGGTTCGGGTTGTACATCCTGGCCCCGTCCAGCATCTGGAAGCGATCGCACGACTATCACCATAGCCACAATTCGAGACTGTTCAATGCGAGCACCGGATCCTATCCGATCTACACGCGGCAGGAGTTCCTGAACGCCTCGAGGTCTCAACGACTGGCCTACCTCATGGTGCGCCACCCGCTGATGATCGCGTCAGCCTACCTGACGCACTTCCTCTTTTCGATGTGCCTCCGTTCATTTCTCAGGAGTCCTCGACGGCACTACGATTCGTTGATCGCGCTGCTCCTCCATGCTGCCCTGGGCGTGTCGGTCGCCGTTCTCCTCGGCTGGCAGGCGCTGCTCCTGCTCGTCATCCTCCCGTTTGCAATCGCCAGCGCACTGGGGGCGTATCTGTTCTATGCGCAGCACAATTTCCCCGGGGTCATCTTCCGGGGGAGCATCGAGTGGAGCTATGAACACGCGGCGCTGGAATCGTCAAGCTATATGGTGATGAATCCGTTCTGGAGGTGGATCACCGCCAACATCGGGTACCACCATATTCACCACCTCAATGCCCGAATTCCCTTCTACCGACTCCCCGAGGCCATGGAGCGTATTCCCGAGCTCCAGGCAGCCAAGACCACCTCACTGCATCCCGTTGAGATCTGGCGCTGCCTCCGGCTGAAACTCTGGGATCCCGATGCCATGCGCATGATTCCCCTGAGTCCCGCGCTGCGGCGGTCCCGAGGAAGCGCCTGCTCATCCCGCATCCAGTCCGGGCGACCTGACACGGAAGCCGCAGCCTCGCGGTAGAGGGCGCAGAGTCGAGCGGCGCTCCATGCAGAAGCCCCCGACCGGGCCCACGACCCCCAGTGCGGTTCGGGCGCGAGGTGGCGGACCGCTGTTCTCTCCGAGCGATCCCCAGGGTGGCAGGACGGGCTTTCCCCTGCTTCTGTCGGAGTGTCTCCGATATTTCGGACGTGTCCCGCCTGCGGGTCCCCGGAGACTGCGGGGCAGCATTCCTTGCAACCCCGCGCGCACGCAGGGCGGAGCCCCCGGTGGGCCGCCCGGTGACCCGGGTGGATCTGCCATTGCATGGGCAAGGGGATAGCGGGGCCGGGCGCCGCCCGCACCACGCGCACGGGAACCTCATTCACACCGTCGTACTTGCCGTCGCGGCAGGAGGAGCACCATGGAGCAAGATCGGGGTACTCGGGGAGCAGCGCCAAGCCGGAAGCTCACGCTGGCGGAGCGGTGGCGGGAAGTGCAACTGACGAAGACGGCGGTCTTCTGGTCGTGCGTCGCCACGATGGTGTGCACGATGATCGTCGGTTTCGCGTGGGGCGGGTGGGTCACGGGCGGGACCGCCCAGACCATGGCCGACAAGATCGCGCAGGATGCGGTCGTGAAGCGGCTGGCGCCGATCTGTGTCGTCCAGTTCAACCGGGATCCCGCGAAGGTCCAGAAGCTCACCGAGCTGAAGGCCGCGGACAACTGGCAGAAGGGGGACTACGTCGAGAAGCAGGGCTGGGCGACCATGCCCGGGGAGGAGAAGCCCGATAGCAACGTGGCTTCGGATTGTGCCCGGCTCCTCACGCTGGTCAACTAGCAAGGCACGCACCCGTCTCAGGCGGCAGCAACTGCCAGGGTCGCGCCGGGGAGG
>DATIFO010000003.1:0-79594 GCA_035455275.1 Methylomirabilis sp. (SeqCode)
CGTCGGCCTCAACGTCGTGTCATTCCCCTACGGACCGATGTATACCCAGCCGCTCGGCGGGTTCAAGAAGCCGATCACCAAGGCCGACGATATGAAGGGGCTCAAGTTCCGCACTGTCGGTATCTCCATCGACCTGTTCACGGGTATGGGCGCGGCGGTGAACGCCCTGCCCGGCGGCGAGATCGTGCCGGCGATGGACCGCGGCCTGCTGGATGCGGCGGAGTTCAACAACGCCAGCTCCGACCGCCTGCTCGGTTTCCCCGACGTGTCCAAGGTGTACATGCTGCAGAGCTACCACCAGAACGCCGAGCAGTTCGAGATCTCGTTCAACAAGACGAAGTTCGACGCGCTGCCGGACAAGCTGAAGGCGATCATCGAGCACGCGGTGGAGGCGGCCTCGGCCGACATGTCGTGGAAGGCGATTGACCGCTACTCGCAAGACTACATCGAGCTGCAGACCAAGGACAAGGTCAAGGTGTACAAGACGCCGGACTCGGTGCTGCAAAAGCAGCTTGTGATCTTCGACGAGGTCATGGAGAAATACTCGGCGAAGAACCCGCTGTTCAAGGAGGTCATCGAATCCCAGCGCAAGTTCGCCGCGCGCGCCGTGCGCTGGGACTTGGACACCAACGTCAGCCGGCGCATGGCGTACAACCATTACTTCGGCGCCAAGAAGGCTTCAGCCACATAACGCCGAGGGGTCTCACGACGGCATCGATCAGCCATCCGGGCGCCCTCCGCGTCCGGATGGATGATTCTCGGACAGGATCCATTATGCAGAGAATACTGCTGACCATTGACAAGATCAGCACGTTTGTGGGCCACACGGTCTCCTGGCTGATCGTGTCGCTCACCTTTCTCATCACCTACGAGGTGTTCTCGCGCTACGCGCTCGACGCCCCGCATCCCTGGGCCTTCGATGCCATGCTCATGATGTACGGGACCCTGTTCATGATGTCGGGTGCCTACACCCTGTCGAAGAACGGCCACGTTCGCGGCGATGTCCTGTACGGCTTCTTCCCGCCGCGGCTGCAGGCTGCCCTCGATCTGACGCTGTACCTCGTGTTCTTCCTGCCAGGGGTGATCGCGCTCTGCTGGGCCGGCTACCACTATGCGGCTGAGTCCTGGGCGATCTTCGAGCACTCGAACATCACCGCCGAAGGCCCGCCGGTCTACCCCTTCAAGACCATCATCCCGATCGCCGGGGGCTTCATACTGTTGCAGGGGCTCGTCGAGATCATCCGCTGCGTCCTCTGCCTGAAGCAGGGTCAATGGCCCTCGCGCGTGGAGGACGTCGAGGAAGTCGACGTCGAGGAGCTGAAAGCCATGGTGCATGTCAAGGACGAGGATATCGCCAAGCTGGACGAGCTCCTGGTTGCCAAGGAGGGGGACGACAAGTGAGAAAGGAGGTCTGGTTCGGGCTCTCCATCATGGCCGCGGTGGTGATCGGGGTGTTCTGGATGATGCCCCCGCCCTCCCAGATGACCAACGGCCACCTGGGTCTCTTGATGCTGGCGATGATCGTGGTGGCGATCATGCTCGGTTTTCCCACCGCGTTCACGCTGATGGGCATGGGCACGATGTTCACCTTCATGTTCTATCACAGCCAGAATCCCGACACCGCCGTGGTGCATACGCTCGACCTGATGGTGCAGCGCGCCTATGCGGTCATGAACAACGATGTGCTGATCTCGGTCCCCCTGTTCGTCTTCATGGGCTACCTGGTCGAGCGCGCCAACCTGATCGAAAGGCTGTTCAAGAGCCTGCACCTGGCGACCTCGCGCATCCCCGGAGCGCTGGCCGTCGCCACGGTTGTGACCTGCGCGATCTTCGCCACCGCCACCGGCATCATCGGCGCGGTCGTGACCCTGATGGGCCTGCTGGCATTTCCGGCGATGCTCAAGGCCGGATACAACGTCAAGCTCGCGGCGGGCGCCGTGACCGCGGGTGGCACCCTCGGCATCCTGATCCCGCCGTCGGTGCTCCTGATCCTCTACGGCGCCACCGCGGGCGTGTCGGTGGTGCAGCTCTACGCCGGCGCCTTCTTCCCCGGGATCATGCTGGCTGCGCTGTATGTCGGCTACATCATCGTCTGCGCCAAGATCAACCCCAGCATCGCGCCGCCTCTGTCCGAGGCAGACCAGCGCGTGGAGCTGCCCAGGTTCGCGGAAGTCGTCGCCGGGACCCGGAGCAACAACGTCCTGGCGGGGCTGATCGGCGCGATCAAGGGCAAGCGCAACGCCGACGTCCCGCTACGCACGCTGGTGAGCCACCTGGGCATCGCGTTGCTGCCGGCGCTGGCGGCGGGGCTGTTCATGGGCTCGATCTATCTTGTCGCGACGGCGCCGGACAGCGCGGTGCCCGAGGGCGTGCAGGCGATGGGCTTCGCGGCGGCCGAGGAAACGCCGACCGAAGATTCCGGGGGCGGCTTGCAGGAGCCGGCGACAGCCGACGGGCTGCAGGAGCCACCCGCCGCGACCGGGCAGCAGGAGCCGGCAGCGGCCGGGGCCGCCGGGGGCCCGACGGCCCCGGCCGAGGCAACGCCAGCCACGCGGGCCTCGGCCGCGCCGGGCGAGCGCAAGCCCGTTCCCCTGGGCTACTGGATCGCGCTCGGCATCGTCTTGGCGGGGCTCGCGATCTTCTATGCGATCTTCACCTTCGTCCGGCTGGAGATCTTCAAGATGCTGCTGGGGTCGTTCTTCCCGCTGGCGCTCCTGATCCTCGGGGTCCTCGGCTCCATCATCGTCGGTCTGGCGACGCCGACCGAGGCGGCGGCGATGGGATCGTTCGGAGGCCTCGTGCTGGCGGCCGCCTACAGACAGCTCAACCTGCACATGGTCAAGGAGTCGGTATTCCTCTGCGCCAAGACCAGCGCCATGGTGTGCTGGCTGTTCATCGGATCGAGCATCTTCGCCGCGGCGTTCGCGCTGCTCGGCGGGCAGGAGATCATCAATGATTGGGTGAAGTCGCTCGACATGACGCCGGTGCAATTCATGATCCTGGCACAGTTCATCATCTTCCTGCTCGGCTGGCCGCTGGAGTGGACCGAGATCATCGTCATCTTCATGCCGATCTTCATCCCGCTGCTGACGCACTTCAACATCGATCCGCTCTTCTTCGGCCTGCTGGTGGCGCTCAACCTGCAGACGGCGTTCCTGTCGCCGCCGGTGGCGATGGCCGCGTTCTACCTGAAGGGCGTGGCGCCCCCGCACGTGTCGCTGAATCAGATTTTCGCGGGGATGATGCCGTTCATGGCGTTCCAGGTGATCGCGATGATCCTGCTGTACCTGTTCCCGCAGATCGGGTTGTGGCTGCCGTCCCTGGTGTACGGCAATTGAAGACTCCGGCCGCGCACGACCCTCCGGCTGCCTCTTCGGAGGCCGACTCCGTCCCCCTTCCGACTGCGTGGCGGGCCTGACAGGGCTCGCTGCACCTGCCTCCCCCCGGACCGGTCGCGCCGAAATGCCGGCGCGGCCGGGCAGGTGAGGATCACAACGCGATGGAGACGAAGGATCTGAACTGGTTGTCGGCGTCGGAGGCGGCCGGCCTGATCCGTGATGGCGTGGTCAGCTCGGAGCAGCTCGTCGAGGTGTGCCTGGGGCGAGTGGGCGAGACTGACGGAGCAGTCCAGGCGTGGGCCCATCTGGATCCCGCGTACGCCCTGGAGCAGGCGCGCGCGGCCGACGCCTGGCGGCTGGAGGGGCGGCCGACCGGGCCGCTGCACGGGGTGCCGGTGGGCGTCAAGGACGTCTTCGACACGGCCGACATGCCCACCGAGAACGGTTCGGCGCTCGACGCGGGTCGGACCCCCTCCCGCGATGCGACCGTTGTGGCGAGGCTGCGTGCGGCGGGCGCGGTGATCCTGGGAAAGACCGTGACGACGGAGTTCGCCACCTACACGCCGGGCAAGACACGGAACCCGCACAACCCGGAGCACACGCCGGGCGGATCCTCCAGCGGCTCGGCCGCAGCGGTCGCCGCGGGGATGGTGCCACTGGCGCTGGGCAGCCAGACGAACGGCTCGGTCATCCGCCCGGCGGCGTTTTGCGGCGTCCTGGGCTTCAAGCCGACGCACGGGCTGATTTCACGCCACGGGATGCTCGCGCTCTCCCGCAGCCTTGACCATGTCGGCCTCTTCGCGCGCACGGTCGAGGATATCGCCCTGCTGGCAGGGCAGCTCGCGGGCTACGACGAACGGGACCCCGATACCCGGCCGCGGGCGCACGTTCCCTTTGTCCAGGTGGCCGCCGAGGAGCCGCCGCTGCCGCCGATGTTCGCGTTCATCAAGACGCCGCACTGGGAGCGGGCGGACGGGGAGACGAAAGAGGCTTTCGCGGAACTCAGCCAGCACCTGGGAGATCGCGTCGAGGAGGTCGACCTGTTCCCCTCGGCGGCCGAGGCCTGGCAGTGGCACCAGACCATCATGGAAGCCGAGATGGCGGCGAACCTCGAGCAGGAGTGGGAGCAGGGCCGCGACCGCCTGTCAGCATCGCTGCGGGCACAGCTCGAGCGGGGCCGCGAGGTCCGCGCCCTCGACTACCAGCGCGCCCTGGCCCGCATCCGGCCGATCCACGAGACCTTCCTGGAGTTGTTCGAGCAGCGCTATGACGCGATCCTGACGCCGGCCGCCCCGGGGACTGCGCCGTCAGGCCTGGCCTCGACCGGGGACCCCTCATTCTGCACGCTGTGGACGCTCTGCGGGATGCCGGCCGTGAGCCTGCCACTCATGCAGGGAACAAACGGCCTGCCGCTCGGGGTACAGATCGTCGGACCGCGCGACGGCGACGCGCGGCTGCTGCGCACGGCCCGCTGGCTGGCGGCCCGGGTCGCGGCCGACTGAGGCCAGGCCCCTTTGGTTCCTCACACGTTTCCTGGGCCCGTCCTCCGGGAAAGCTTGCGGATCGGCCAGAGCGCGAGGCACAGGGCAACAGTGAGCACGCCCAGGCCGAGCCTGGGAGAGTTCAGGGTCAAGCTTGCCCACCAGACCACAGGTATCAGGGCTGCCCGCACGACGGACCGGAGGATCTCGGAGCGGGCAATGACGCGGGCGACCGGGGGGCTCAGTGCGTAGTACGCCGAGACGAAGGCTCGTCCCGCGGGAAAGGGGAGGAGATCCTGGTCCCGGAACTTCCGGAGGAGTTGAACCTGGGGCGCCAGCGGAGAGCCGAATGCCGCCGTGGCGATGAAGCAAAGGTCCGACCCCGAGCCGCCATCCCCTGGCTGTGGCACGCTCCCTGGAGAGGATGTCGTACTGAGCAGGATCGAGACGCTATTGCCATCCTGGTTGGCCACGACCAGGTCAGGCCTCGCCTCGTTGTTGAGGCTGGCCAGGGCCAGGGCCACCGGGCTCAGACCGGTCGCGAAGTCCGTCTTCGGCCCGAAGCTCCCCGTCCCGTCCCCGAGCAGGACGGAGACGCTGTTGCCATCCTGGTTCGTTGTGACGACGTCCAGGAGGTTGTCTCCATCGAGGTCCCTCACAGCGATGAAGGTGGGGGATAGGCCCGTGGGGAAATCCCTCTTCGGCCCAAAGCCCCCCGTCCCGTCCCCGAGCAGGACCGAGACGCTATTGGCATCCCGATTGACCACGACCAGGTCCGACCTCGCGTCGCCGTTGAAGTCGGCCAGGGCAATCGCCACCGGGGTCAGGCCGGTCGCGAAATCCGTCTTCGGCCCGAACACCCCGGCCCCGTCCCCGAGCAGGACCGAGACAGTATTGGCAGCTTGATTGACCACGACCAGATCCGGGGCGGCGTCCCCGTTGAGGCTTGTCAGGGCCATCGCCACTGGGATCAGGCCGGTCGCGAAATCCGTCTTCGGCCCGAAGCCCCCCGTCCCGTTACCGAGCAGGACGGAGACAGTATTGGCACCTAGATTGGCCGTGACCAAGTCCGGCGCGGCGTCCCCGTTGAGGCTGGCCAGGGCCATCGCCACCGGGGTCAGGCCGGTCGGGAAGTCCGTCTTCGGCCCGAAGCCCCCCGTCCCGTCTCCGAGGAGGACCGACACGCTATTCCCATCCCGGTTGGTCACGACCAGGTCCGGCGCGGCGTCCCCGTTGAGGCTGGCCAGGACCAGGGCCACCGGGCCCAGGCCTGTCGAAGGATTCACTGCGGGGGCGAAGAATACTGCTGCCTCTGATGGCCGCATGATCCCCGAGGATGAAGCCAGGATCAGCATGCCCACCAGACAAGCCTGCGCAACCCGCCTATGAACCGTGCTCATTGGATCTCTCCTCCCTTGCAGACCTCCTGCAAAGCCTCTCCTTCACCGAATGAGGAATCGAAAGGTCAGGGGCAGGGAGCTCCGTTTGACCGTCACGCGGATGGTGCGGACATCGGGTAGGGACCTGAGGTATCGATAGGTCTGCACGAGCCCCTCCAGGCTGTCTACGGGCAAGCCGTTCACATCCATGATCCTGTCGCCCACGAGGAGCCCCGTCTTGGCCGCCAGATTGGGGTTTGTGATGGTGAACCCTCGGTTATCGATCCGGACATCGGCAATGGGGCTCTTCACCTCCAGGCCGACCCCTTTGCCCGGGGAAACATCCAACCGGCTGTCGCGGATCGCCTGATCGACGATCTCCTCCCCGGATTCCATGGCCGCCCGCACGTCGCTCCTCTTGACCTCGAAGGTTCCGGGCCTTATCTGGACAATGGGCAAGGCCTCCAGGCGCTGCCGCAGGAGTTCCGCCCGTGAAGGCGGTGGATCCACGTCACGCTGCAGGATGGCCCGCGTGCCTTCGAGACCCACCAGGTACAGCTCTCCTCCCTGAACCTTGGGATGATCGGCCGCAACCACCCGCTGCCGATACTCCAGCGCCTTGACCAGGTGGGTGTCCTCAAGGATCAACTCTTGCGTCCCGGGGATGGAGCGTCCCGGAAATGTTCGCACTTCCCGGCCTTCCCGGCCGAGGGACAGGCCGAGGCTCACCGGTGTGACCTCGCGGACCACGCCGATGGCCTGTGGCTCGGCCTCACGGAAGATTGGATCCCCCGCCCCCAGCAGGAACCTCGCCCCCCTTCCCGCCGAGATGACGGCCATCCAGACCGGGCGCTGAAACTCACTCGACCCGATGGTCGCCGTTTTCGGGTCCCGATCGAACCCGGAAAGCAGGGAGTGGATTCGCTGGAGGGGGTTGAGGGTTTGCGCCGCCGCAGGCGAGGCAGCCAGGAGGGCGCTCAGGACAAGACATGGCATCGGGGGGCGCCAACCCATGAAGTCCTTCCTTCCCGATTGAGTCTCATGTTTCGTGTATCACAGCCCACAAGCCGCATCAAGCCATTTCTGGACCATGTGTGCTCGCCGAGTCAAGCCGCAGGTCTGGCCGTTTCCTGGCCGTTGACAGGAATCGGGTCCCTTGGTAGGGTTCGCCGGGAACCCGGCAGGGGCGATTCTGCCCCGCCTGCATCAGACCAGGATAGATCATGATCACGCGCATCCATCACGTGGCCATCGCGGTTCGCAGCATCGAGACAGCCCTTCAATTCTACCAGACCGGCTTGGGGCTGGCCGTGGGGCAACGGGCTGAGGTGGTCGATCAGGGGGTGCAGGCGGTGCTCCTTCCCCTGGAAGAGGGTGAGATCGAGCTGCTGGAGCCGACCGATCCGGCGGGGGGCGTGGCGCGATTCCTGGAGCGGAGGGGGGAGGGCGCGCACCACCTCTGCCTGGAGACACCTGATGTTTCGGCCGCCCTGGCGCAGGCCAAGGCTGCCGGTCTCCCCTTGATCGATCAGACGCCCCGGCCGGGCCTGGCAGGGCTGATCGGCTTCCTGCATCCCAAGGCGTGCCATGGCCTTCTGGTGGAGCTGGCCCAGCCCCAGGGACATCCGGATGCGCCCGACACGCAGCGTAGCGGCATCCAGGCTGTCGGCCTCGACCCGGTATACCTTGCAGCCACGGACGCTGACGCCGCCGCGGCGAGCCTGGCTCGAATCTTTGGAGCCAAGCTTTCGCCGCCTCGGGAGGATGCCCGCCTGGAGGCGAAGCAGGTCACACTGGGGATCGGGCGGGGCCGCATCGTGGTCCTGAGCCCTCTCCATCCCGGGAGCCCAGTTGGCATCGCGCGATTCCTCGCCGATCGGGGCGAAGGACTTTATGGGGTCGGCCTCCAGGTGCGGGATTTCCGCAGTGCCCTGCAGCGCCTGCAGGATCTGGGCGTCCCGCTGGAGGTCTGTGGGGCGGACACCCCTGCCCCCCTGGCCCACCTCCCGCCCGGCAGGACGCACGGGCTCAACGTCTTCCTGTCCCCCCTCCCCGGACGCGTCTGAAATGAAAGGCCCCTGGCGAGGACTTCGCCAGGGGCCTCCTCATCGCCGGCCGGTTGTATCAGCGCCTTCGGTCGAGGCGGTTGCCCGCACCCTCCAGAATCGTCACGACGCTGACGATGACGATGGCCTGCAGGGCCAGCAGGACAGCCTCCAGGGTTCGGGCGTTCACCAGGGCCATGGCGCCCAGCCCCATGGAGATCGACAGCAGGAAGATCAGCAGGACCGCCTTCCGCTTGCTGCCCAGGAGGGCTTCGAAGCGGTGATGGAGGTGATCCCGGCCGACATAGTCGATCCACTCCCGGAAGGTCCGGACCTTTCCGGACAGGATTCGGGTCACGGTGATGTGGGTCATGTCGAAGATGAACACCCAGAAGATGAGGACCGGCGCGCCGACGTCGACGACGTGGTTCTCGGCCCATTCTCCCTTGACCGCCAGCGCGGCCAGGATGAATCCCAGGAACGTGCTGCCGGCGTCTCCCAGGAAGATGGCCGCGGGGCGCCGAGGACGGAAATTGTAGGGCAGAAAGCCCAGGCAGGAGCCCACCACGGCGGCCGCGAACCATCCCAGGAATGGCTGGAAGCTGAGCACCGCGAAGTATCCCAGGAAGCCCGCGGTGATGATGCTGAGTCCGGTTGCCAAGCCGTCCATCCCGTCGAAGAAGTTCATGGCGTTGGTGATCCCGAGGAGCCAGACGACGGTCAGGGCCGCGTCCAGCACGTGGCCGAGCGCGAACCGACTGAACAGCGTGAGCACCACACCCGACTGGATCACCGTGGCCGCGGCGAGAAGCTGCCCCAGGAGCTTGGCACCCGCGGGCAGGGTGCGAGCGTCGTCCAAGGCGCCCATGATCACCAGCAGGCTGGCGCCCAGCAGGATGGCCACCACCTGCCGATCCAGGATGGAGTTGGCGAGGATGGAGGTCCCGAAGGCGAGGTAGATCGCCAGGCCACCCAGGAGCGGTGTGGGCCGGGTGTGCACCTTCCGCGCGGCGGGATAGTCGAACACGCCGAGGGCGAGCGCCAGGCGAATGACAAGTGGGGTGAGCCCGAAGGAGATGAGCCCGGATACCACGAGGACGTACATCCAGCGGCTGCCGGCCGACTGCCAGGTCGTCCGGATGGAGGGGGTCAGGATCCCGCAGGCCAATCCGAGGACCGCCAGGCTTCCCCACCACGGGAGGCCGGCGATTCCCCTCCCCTCCGCGACCATGACCGCGCCCAGCTCGCCCTCTCGCCTTCCCTGGTGCATCTGAGGACCCTCAGGGTTGGATATTGATGAACAGCCGCAGCGGCACGAATCCCTCGGCATCACGGACACGGCCCTGGATCCCCCTGAAATGAGCCGAGGAGCGGGCGATGTCCACGATGGAGAGTCCCTCGATGTTCGTCTTGCCCACCTGGGAGCCATGGGCCTGGAGGCAGGCGATCTTGTCTTCCAGGACGCTGGCGACATCCACGAAGACGCTGGGCGAGAAGTTCTGGGTGGTGGGCCCCTCATAGAAGAGGACGTTCCGGGTATACCGCGTGGCGGTCACGGTGGAGGTGGAGAGGTGGCGGTGGTCCTGGTGGGTGTCATCGCTGTGATGCACGAAGATGAAGTCCGGCTGCACTGCGTGGATCACCCCCTCGACCCGTTGGATGAGGCTGCGGTCGAGCGGGATGGCGGTGTCCGGATACTCACCCCAGAACAGCTTGGAGGCCCGGAGGATCCGGGCGGACGCCTCCTGCTCGCGGCGTCGGAGGGTAGCGTCTCCGCCGCCGCCGCCGTCGGTCATGACCAGGAGGAAGACCTCGTGCCCTTGGCGCGCGTACTTGATCAGGGTCCCGCCGCAGCCGAACTCGATGTCGTCCGGGTGAGCGCCGATGGCCAGGATGCGCATGGAAGAGCCTCACTCACGCAGAGACGCAGAGACGCAGAGCTAGAGCCTGTTAACGATACGGCGGATGCCGTCCTTGATGACCGGCGCGCCGAAGTTGATGAGGAGTCCCAGTCGGAAGTCCAGCAGGCGGAGGTAGGTCAGGACTTGCTTGGAATGCACGGGCGAAAGCTGCTCCACCGATTTCAGCTCGACGATGATGCAGTTCTCCACGATCAGGTCTACTCGAAAGCCCTCATCAAATCGGATCCCCTCGAACTCGATAGGGACAGGTTTCTGGCGTTCGACCTTCAGGCCCCGCTTTCCCAGCTCATGGGCCAGGACCACCTCGTAGACGGACTCCAGCAAACCCGGCCCGAGCGCGGAGTGGATGTGAAAGGCTGCATCCACGATCGTGCCTGAGATTGAATTGAGATCCTTCATCTCTGCGTCTCTGCGTCTCTGCGTGAGACGTCCGCCGCCTCCCAGTGGCGACCCGATCGCAGGATCGCCAGGCTCTCCGGGCCGCAGTTGAAGAGCAAATCTACCACCGACAGGTGTGAAACGAAAGGCACATATCGCTGGAGGTACTGCGGATGCCGGTACGTCTGCACCTCTACGGCGATGCCGGCCTGGGCGAAGCGGCCGACGTCCATGTAGGCCGGACCGGTCTGGCCGGCGAGGTAGGTGGTGCCGCCCACCGCCCGACACAGATCGATCAGCCGGTCGGTCGGCTCCTCCCGCGCGGGAGCGTGTGAGGCGAGAAGGCGCCGGGTCGGGATGGCCAGATGGCGGCAGATCAATTCGGTGACCGACACGTTCAGTTCCGCCAAGCGGGTCCAGGGTTTCTCCAGCAGCCCCAGGAGCTCCGGACCCAGGGGCTCCCAGTAAGGAGCCTTGCCGTAATGGAGGCGGAGCGCCTGGCCGTGCTTTCGCTGCCAGTCGGTCCGCGCATTGATCTCCACCCGGTCGATGCGTTCCGGGAACCGGTCGATGATCGGCACGGTGAGCCATTGCCAGCCGTCCTTGGTCCGGATGCGGTTCCGGTTCTGCCACTCGTGCTTCTTGAACTGGACCGTGTCCAGGAACACGAAGACGTCGGCGGAGTCCAGCTTGTCAAGATAGCCCAGCCAGGGGAGGTACTGGGGCTGATGGATGGCGACCCTCACGGCGCGCCCTCGCGGGCCGTCTGGACGAAGATGGGGTTGCTGAGCACCCGGTGTGCGTGGGATCCGCGGGCCTCGAGCCGGTAGAACAGGCTGGTGGCAGAGGTGGGGGATGACTCACGCCAGCGCAACAGGAGCGGCGTCTCAGCGCGGAGGGAGTGCACAATCTTCCCGGAGCGGACCAGCCGGACTTCGACGGGCAGGCGTCGCCCGTCCGTCGCCCGGATGGCCACGCGCACTTCAGGTCGGGCGCCCCCCGGGAGGTTCACCACGTCCCCCGCCTCGGCGGGAGGCCGATCGGGGAGAAGGACCTGGAACTGGTCGAGGACGAGTCCCACCTCCGCCGTCCGCTGCAGGGCATACATCCGCCCGGTGCGCACGGCCTGGAGGAGGCTCTCCGCGTCCTTCCGCGGGACCAGCAGGACCGTCTGGACCTCCCCGAAGCGCTTGCCCGCATGGCCCTGGCGGTGATAGGCGGCCTCGCCAATGGCCCACGCGGGCGCCGCGCGGCGGCCGAGAAGATAGTCGGTGAGCAGGCGATCCCACCCGCCCCCGGGATCGGTGAACGTCGTGGTGTCCTCGTACAGGCCGCCGAATGCCGTGAAGCGATCCGTGCGGAGCAGGTCGTCGGGATAGGGGTCCGTCCGGATCGTCGCCTGCAGGCCGGCCACCGCGACCGCCTGCTGATCCCGCGCCTCGGGCAGCGACCAGGCCGTCAGGCCGCCGCGGGATGCGACGAAGTCAATGACCGCCTGGTGCGGGCGGAGTCCCGCGGCGGCATCGTACGGCGAGACGGCGGCAGGGCGGAAGGGGAAGTTGTTCACCAGGAGGATGCCCGCCGCCGCCAGGCACAGCAGCCCGTAGCCGGTGAGGCCTCGCTCCTCCGTCACCTGAAAATACTGGAGGCGGACGACGCGACGCCTCCGGGTCCGGAGCAGCCAGACGCCTGGCACCGCGAGGAGGGTGGGGGAGAGCAGCCACAGGCTCGCCAGCCCCCAGCGCGCCGCCCCGGGGTTCCCGACCGCGGGCAGCTCTCGGTAGTCCTCGGCGCGAGACAGGCCGAAGACCAGAAGATTCTTCTGCGCGTCGTGCATCGTCAAGGTTCCCCGGAGGAGACTGCCCGTCCAGTAGTAGTGGGGGGTCACCTCGGCGCCCGGGATGAGGAGGACATCCCCCTGCCGGGCATTCGACTCCCCGACCGCCTTCAGGAACGGCTCGGGTCCACGGGACAGCAGAGACGGGTACTCGACGCGGTAGCGCAGCAGGTGACGGAGGGGCGGAAGCCCGTACTCGAATCGGAGCAGGTGGTTCTCGGCCAGGAACAGTGCCTCCACCCCTGCGACCCGGGCGCGGGCGATCAACTGGTCCAGCGTCTGGTCCCCGCTGCTCCAGGTCGAGTGGGCGTGCAAGACGGCGGGGACCTGGCGCAGGGGCTCGGCCGCCCGGAGCGGCGCTGTCCCCGGCAGCATCACGCCCAGGAGCATCGCCACGAGACCGCAGAGGCCGGCGCCACGGGCTGCGGCGTCAGCGCTGGAGACGTTCGGCTCGGGCACCTTCCATCACCTCGCGGTATACTTTCGCCAGCAGGGAGAGCATGGTCTCGGCGTCGTAGCGCGTGGCCCGCCGGCGTCCCGCCTCGGCCAGGGCGGCTGCGCGTGCGGGATCCCGCAGGAGGGTGGTGACGGCCTCCGCGAGGGCCGCCGAATCGCCGGGTGGGACGAGGATACCCGCCTCACCGTCACCCAATAGCTCCGGCACCCCACCGACCCGGGTGGCGACGATGGGTTTCCCGAGTGCCATGGCCATGACCAGCACGCGTCCCATGCCCTCGTTGAGCGAGGGGAGCACGAAGAGATCCATGCCCGCAAGCAGGGCAGGCGCATCCTCCCGAAAGCCGGTGAATATGATTCGCTCGCCCAGCCCGAGGTGGCGTGCCTGTTCCTCCAGGGCCGGCCGCGCCTCGCCCTCGCCGACGAAGACGAACCGGGCCTCCGGGCAGCTCTGCAAGATTCCGGGCATGGCCTCCAGCAAGAACCGATGACCCTTCACCGGCGCCAGCCGGGCGACGGTCCCCACGATCGGGCCGTGGGCCGGGAAACGACGGGGTGCTGCCGCGGTCAGCCGAGCCAGATCGATGCCGCTGGGAATGGTGACGAACCGCTCGGGCCGGCCGATGCCGAGAGCCAGATGCTGCTCGGCTTCGGCGTCGGTCAGGGTGATGATGCGGTCCGTCCAGCGGGCGGCAATCCGCTCCATGGCGATGATTCCGCGGGTGACGAGGGGCGAGAAGTATCCCTGGAACACGTGGCCGTGGGGGGTGTACAGGATGCGCGGAACGCCCGCCATGCGTGCGGCCAGGCGTCCCACAAACCCCGCCTTGGAGGAATGGGTGTGCACGATGTCCGGTCGCAGTTTCCGGACCAGGCGCCAGATGCCCGCCAGGGCCCGGAGGTCGTTCGCGGGGCTGATCGGCCGGACCAGGCAGGGGACCTCGAACCAGGGAACCTGTGCGGCTCGTAGGGTCTCGCGGAGCCCCGGGGGCGGCTCCAGCGTCCGGCCGGAGATCAGGCTGGAGGAGAATTCCGTCCGGGACAGACGGGTGGCGGAGATCACCGTATTCTCCGTGGATCCGCCCACGTCCAGGCGTGTGATGATGTGGAGGACGCGGGTCATCCTGGACCGTTCCTGCCGGTCACCGGAGAGGCGGTGAGGAGTCGCGAGCATGCCGAGACGACCTCCTCGGCCGTGAGATCGGCGTGCCACTTCAGGGGGTGGCGGGGTTGGCTCTTCCCCTGGAGCACGACGATCGGCCCTGCCCCACGCGGGCCGAATCGCGCCGGGTCTGCCGGCCCGTAGAGGGCGACCAGGGGGGCGGCCACCGCTGCCGCCATGTGCATCGGGCCGCTGTCGGTGCTCACCACGATGCTGGCCCGCTCAAAGAGCGCGGCCAGTTCGAGAAGATTGAGAGCGCCCGCCAGGCTTCGCGCATCCGGCCCGACCTCGGCGCAGACCTCCTGGACCGCCTCCCGCTCGCTCGCATCCCCGAGGAAGAGGACCGGCCGGTTCAGGGAGCGGCTGAGGCGGCCTCCAATCTCCACCGCCAGGGGAAACGGAAGCCGGGCCTCTCGCCGGTTCGAGCCGATATTCATCGCCACGAACCGGTCACCCGCCGCCAGACCGGCCCGATGCAGGTGCTCGGCGGCGGAGTGGCGCGAGGCGTCCGGGATCCAGAGTGCCGGCCGCCCATCTTCGACTGGACACCCCAGGGCCGCGGCCAGGGCCAGCATGGCGTCCACCGCGTGCGGCCGGTCGACACCCCGGGTTCCGAAGTAGAAGCCGAGCCCTCCGCTCCAGCGCCCGGCCGTTCGCCGGGCGCCGATCAGGGCGAAGAACAGCCCCATCCGCAGGACACCGCCCACGCTCGCAATCTGGTAGAGGTTGACCGCCAGGTCGATGTGGCGGGCCCGGAGCTGGATAGCCATGCTCCAGAGGTCCCGCCAGCCGAGCCATCCGGTCCCCCGCTCGCCGGGACGATAGGCTCGGAGGTCGAAGGCGAGGACCTCGTCCAGCAGAGGACAGGGGCGGGCCAGCCCGGCCGCTTGCGGGCTGGTGAGAAGCGTGAGGTGGGTGCTCGGGAAGGCGCCGCGGATCGAGCGGATGGTCGGGGTGGCCATGACGAAATCCCCGATTCCTGCGACCAGGACGAGCAGGAGATTCTTCGGATTGGAGCCCGACGGGCGCTCCGCCGGTCTGCCGATTCGGGTCATGGAGGGGTCACCGCAACGCCCAGGGGACGGCCGTGTCGAGATACGCCTGCATCCAAAGCTCGGCCATCATGAGCGTCCAGAGCCGATCGCCGTGGCCCTGGATCCCCTGGAGGTGTTCGTGCTTGAGCCGTTCCACGGCGTCTGGCAAGAAGAGCCCCCGCCTCCGGATCCGGTCCGGGGAGAGGAGGTCTTCCAGGATGTCGCGTAGGTCGGTCCGCAGCCAGCGGCCCAGCGGGATCATGAACCCCTGCTTCCGATGGGTGAGGATCTCCCGGGGCAGGACGTCGGCGAAGGCGGCCTTCAGCAGCCCCTTCAGGTGGAGGCCGGGCATCTTCGCCGCTGATGGAATGCCGAGGCTCAGCTCGATGAGCCGGTGGTCACAGAAGGGCGCCCGCAGCTCCAGGGAGTGGGCCATGCTCATCCGATCCGCCATCACCAGGAGATCGTCAGGCAGGTATGTGCTGAGATCGACGCGGAAGGCCCCGTCCCGGGCGTCGCCGGGTCGGTGGGCGGCGAAGGCGGCGAGCTGTCTCCCCTCCGGATCGGCGTGCCAGCGGTCCCGGAGGGCAGGAGTGGCGAGGCGATCCAGGTGGTCCGCGTCGAAGAATCGGGTCCACCCGATGTATCGGGCGGGCAGGGCGCGATCCGCGCCCGCAAGGAAGCGGCGGGCCCAGTCGCCCCAGTTCCGGCTGGCCTCGGACTCCTGGAGCAGGCGGGGAAGGATGGCCGCGGGCACGGCCCGGACCCAGCGCGGCAGACGCGCGTACATCTCTGACAGGTGGAGGCCGAGGTAGCGTGGGTAGCCGGCGAAGGCTTCGTCTCCGCCGATGCCGGAGAGGGCCACCTTGACGTGCCGGGAGGTGGCCTGGGCCACGACAAAGGTCGGGACGGCGGAGGAGTCGGCGAAGGGCTCGTCGAGGTGCCGGAGGATGGCCGGGAGCAGATCGGCCACCTTGGGCTCGAGGATCTCCTCGGTGTGCTCGGTCTCGAAGCGCCGGGCGACCATCCGGGCGAACGGCATCTCGTCGAAGGAGGCGGTCTCACGGCCGAAGCCGATCGAGAACGTCGCGATCCGTCCCCCGCTGACTTCCCGCATGCACGCGACGAGTGCGCTGGAGTCGATCCCGCCGCTCAGGAACACCCCGAGGGGAACGTCGCTCTCGAGGCGGAGGCGCACGGCCTCGCGCACCTCCTCCCGCACCCGCGAGGTAAGATCGGCCTTGGACGTGCGGCCTGCTGGCCCCGGTGGCGGGAGGCGCCAGTATTCCTCCAGCCTGAGCGCGTCCCCCTGGAGGGTTGCCATGTGGGCCGGCGGCAGCTTGGCGATCTGGGCATAGATGGATCGGGCCGCAGGCGTGTAGCCGAAGGCCAGGTAATGCTGCAGGGCCTCCCAATCCACTTCCCGGGAAACCTCAGGGTCGAGGAGCAGGGCCTTGATCTCGGACGCGAAGAGGAGCCGGTTCCCCCGGTGCCAGTAGTAGAGCGGTTTCTTTCCCACTCGGTCCCGAGCCAGGATCAGGGTTTGTCGTGAGACATCCCAGAGGGCAAAGGCGAACATCCCCCGGAGGCGGTCCACGCATCGCTCGCCCTCCTCCTCGTAGAGGTGGAGGATCACCTCCGTGTCGCTCCGGCTGCGGAACCGATGACCCTTGGCCTCCAGGTCGGGCCGGAGGGACCGGTGGTTGTAGATCTCTCCGTTGAAGACGATCCAGGCGGAGCCATCCTCGTTGCTCATGGGTTGTCCGCCGCCAGCGAGATCGATGATGGCCAGCCGGCGCATCCCCAGCCCGACGCCGGGTCCCAGCCATGTCCCCTGGTCATCCGGACCCCGGTGGGCGAGGACCGAGAGCATCCCCTCCAGGATGTCCGGCTGGATCTGTCCCACGAAGCCTGCGATCCCACACATGGTCTACATCCATCCTCGTTCGCCGCCGGCATCCGCCCGCGGGGCCGCGGAGGGCTTCGTGGCGGTCGCCACGAGCTCCTCGCCGCTCGGCCAGCCGAGGGCGCACAGGGTCCGCTCCCGGATCGAGAACCAGCGCCTTCCCGGCTGGGGCGCAGGATCGTGGGCCATCGTTCCCTGCCCGTGCTCGATCAGGACGCTCGCATCGTAGATGCCGGGGGCCAGACGTGGAGACGTCCAGAGCTTGATGTGGCGGAAACCGGAGCGGGCCAGGAGGGCCCGCAAGGTGGCGGGGGAGAAACAGTGCAGGTGGCGCGGGGCCTCCAGCGGCCGCCAGTGCCCCCGGAATCGCCGGTGCCCCAGGCTCCTCGTGTTGGGCGTGTACAGAACCACGCTGCCGCCGGGCTTGAGGATGCGGTGGCACTTGGCCATGACCGCCAGCGGGTCGTACACGTGCTCGATGACGTGATTCATGGTGATGTGGTCGACGGCGTCGCTCGGGATTTTCGCCTCCTCGAAGGAGGTCGCGTGGACCGGGAGCCCGCTGCGCCGCGCCAGAGCGGCCGCCTCGGGATCGCCCTCGACGCCGAGGACCTGCCATCCGAGCCCCTGCATCGCCTGGAGAAAACCCCCGCGCCCGCAGCCGATGTCCAGCAGCAGCCCGTCTTGCCGGTAGCGGGGGACCAGCTCCTTCAGCTCGTTGGTGGCGCGCAGCCGCAGCCATCGAAGCCGGCCCAGGAGCTTTCCCAGTCCGCACAGGGTGTGATGCGAGTGCAGGTGGGTGTAGCCGTAGAACCCGCAGAAGATCATGGACCGGATCGCGTCCCGCAGACCGCCGAGGACGCGTCGCGACCCGTCCGCGGGCGTGGAATCCGGGACCGAGGCGTGCGTGTAGTACCGCCGATAGAATTCCCCCATCTCCTCCTGCACGGGCCGGGGGGAGAGCCAGATCAGCCCGCACGCCGGACAGCGCAGCTCGCCGAAGTCCCCCGCATGCCCGTACAGGTCATCCCCGATTTGTGGGTACAGGACGGTCCCTTCTTCCCCGCAGAGGAGACAGGCCCCCACGCATTCGGTCGACGCCATCATGGCAGGGTGCCCAGAATCATCCGGCCGGACGGGCGAGGCGGGCATCATCCCGTCCGGGGGTCGAGGCGAGGGCCGTCTTCGCCACGTCGAGCATGTCTTCCACCGGGAGCTGGTCGAGGCGCTCTGCCCGCAGGACTCGGGCGCGGGTGGAGAGCGGCCAGAACCGCACCGGATCGGTCGGCCCCAGGGTGGAGACCGACGGAACATCCAGGGCGCAGGCGATGTGCAGGGGGCCCGAGTTGTTCCCGACGAAGAGCGTCGATCCGGCGATGGCGGCGGCGGCGACCCCCACGCCCTGCCCGCAGATCAGGGCCGCATTCGCCTTCATCGGGCCGGCGATCTCCTGCAGGAGCGGGCGATCCTCCTTGCCGCCGATGAGCACGGGTGCCAGCCCCAATTCCGCGATCCGGTCGGCCAGCTGTGCGAATCGCGGGGCGGGCCATCGCTGCTCCGCGTAGAAGCCTCCGGGGTGGAAGACCACGTAGGGGTCCCCCACGCCCTGGCATGACAGCAGCGAGCGGGACGCATCGGCCGCCTGCGGACGGAGATGGACCTCCAGGGGAACCCGGCAGGGCGCAAGACCCAGCGCGCGCAGGATGTCCAGCGTCTCCTCGACGAAATGCTTGCGCTGGCGGGCAGGAACGGGAACGTCGAACAGCGCCCCGCGGCCGCCGATGTCGAACCCGGCGGTGCAGCGGGCACGGACGCGCCTGGCGAGGCGCGCCGTCCTGAGGGGGTAGTCGTAGTGCAGATCCACCGCGAGGTCGAACACCTCGCTGGCGAGCCGGCCCACCGCCTCGACGCCTCCGCTGGGGCTGATGACCACGATGCGGTCCACCAGGTCTCCCCCGTGCAGGAGCTCGGCCGCGAACGCTCTCCCCACCAGCGTGATCTCCCCCGAGGGGAGGAGCTGGCGCAAATTGCGCAGGAAGGGGGTGGAGAGCACGAGGTCGCCGATCCTGTCGACCCGGACCAGCAGGATCTTCCGGCACGGTCGCGGTAGCACCGCAGGCCGCCGGAGGAGGGCGAGGGGTGCCAGGAGGGCGCCCCTCACGCTCAGATAGCCGTGGCGGAGGAGGGTTCTCGCGGTCATGGTGCGCCCGTCTTGGCGGCGACGACCACCAGGGCCTCTGACCAGGAGGCCCCGCTGAGTGCTTGGACCAGCTTGGCGGCTTTCTCCAGGAGGATGCTCACGGGTCGGAGGGCGCTCTCGTCGATGCCCCGGAAGCGCACCTGGAATCCCGCCCGGTCGAGCATCCCGAGCAGGGTGTCGGCCGTGAAGTGGTGGAGGTGCAGCTCGCGTTCGCCCGGGGTATAGTAGCGCAGGCGCCTCAGCCTCGCCATGGGGTAGACGAGACGGAAGAGGCTGAATCCCGCGTTGGGCACGGCGGCGATCAGGACGCCGCTCTCCCGGAGCAGCGACCGAGCCCGCTGCAGCGTCTGCAGAGGCCGTTGCAAGTGCTCCAGCACGTGCCACAGCGTGACGGCGTCGTAGCTTCCCTCGGGGAGATCGATCTCCAGCAGGTCGCCTTCCAGGACCGGGAAGTCGTGGGTCAGGGGGAGCATCCGGGCGGCCCAGCGAGACACCTCGGTTCCTGTCACCCGCCATCCTCTTTCCCTCGCCGCCAGGAGGAACGACCCATCCCCGCAGCCCACATCCAGGAGGGAGCCGGGGCGGGCGAAGCGCCCGAGGAAATCGGCCCGCCGCCCCCACAGCGCGGCGCGCCGGCCTGCCTGTTCCTCGCGCCAGGGGCGGTAATACTCGCCGTCGTAGTGCGCCGCGAGCTCGAAGGCGGGAAATGGGTCCAGAAAGATCAATTGGCAACGGGAGCACCGGACGGTGCGGACCCCATCGGCCGCGGCCTCCAGCGGCGAGAGGCTCGTTCCCCCGCACAGGTTGCACGCCGCGCTCATGCCACGGCCTGCCGGTACACGGCCTCCACGGCGTGCGTGCAGGCGACCGCGTCGAACATCTTCTCGGCGCGCTCCCTGGCTGCAACCGCCATCTTCCTCCGCTGCTCTGGCGCGAGATAGAGATCCCGCAAGCGTTGGGAGAGCGCAACCGCGTCTAGCGCCGGGACGAAGAAGCCGGTTTCTCCGTCTACCAGGGTCTCGACGTTTCCGCCCAGAGGCGTCGCCACGGCGGGCACCGCGCAGGCCATGGCCTCGATGAGCGAGCGCGACAGCCCCTCCTGGTGAGACGTGGGCAGCGCGAACACGTCCAGTGCGGCGTAGAATTGCGGCATGGAGTCGGTGAAGGGGAGGAAGTGCACGCCCTGCCCGGCCATGGCTCTCAGGGCGGCCTCATCGGGACCCCTGCCAGCCAGCAGAAGGGTTGTGTCGGAAAATTCGGTCCGGAGTCGGGAGAAAGCCTGGATCAGGACGTCCAGTCCCTTCAGCTTCACGAGCTGGCCGGCATAGCCCACGACAAAGGTGTCCTGTGCGATTTCGAGCTTCTCCCGAAGTGCGCTGCGGCCTGTGCCGGGGAGAAAATCCGACAGGTCCACGCCGTTGTGGATCACTACGACCCTGGATGGGGCGCACGAGGAAAAGCGCCTCGCGGTGGCGTGGGAAACCGCGATGACGCGCTTGCAGAGGCCCGGCACGATCCGGTCCAGGGCGCCGCCCGATTCGGAAGACCGGGCATGAAAGACGATCGGCGCGCGGAGGCCGATCAGACCGACCCCGCTCATGAGCGCGGTGTAGAGGGTGTCGCAGTGCACCAGGGCGGCCCCGCTGGCCCGGACATGCCGGCGCAAGGCCAGGGCGTGGCCCGCCGCCTCCCAGGAGTCGATGGACGCTTCCGCGCCGAGCAAATCCACCCGGACACCGAGCGCCCGCGCGCGGCGGGAGACCTCTCCCTCGTCCGGGCACAGGAGCACCGGCAGGAATCGCTGGCGGTCGAGGAGCCTCAGGAGGAGCAGCAGGCTCACCTGTCCCCCGCCGGCCATGTTGGAGTACCCGGAGACGTACAGAACCGTGATCTGTTCTGGACTATGCGTCATACAGGCGCTCGATCGCAGAGACCATCCTGCCCAGGGTGAAGCGCTCCAGGAACTTGCGACGGCCCGCCTCGCCCATGCTGCGCCCCCCGCCCGTGTCTCCGAGGATCCGGAGAATGCACCGGGACGCCCCGGGAGCGTCGCCTGCCCCGCACAGCAGGCCGTTCACCCCATCCTCGACCACCTCGGGTAGCCCGCCCACGCGCGAGGCGATGACGGGCTTGGAGGCGGCCATGGCCTCGAGGAGGGCCAGGGACAGGCCCTCGCGCTCCAGCGAAAGGAGCGCAAAAGCATCCATCGCCGCCAGCGCCGGCCCCACGTTTTCCAGCCTGCCTGCGAACACGGCCTGGATGTCTGCGTCGCGGGCGCGCCGCTGCAGCTCGTCGCGGAGCGAGCCGTCGCCCACGAGCAGCAAGACGATGTCGCGAAGCCCCGTGCGGGCCAGGCGCAGGGCCTCGATCAGGACGGCGTGCCCTTTGTGAGGCTCCAGCGATGCCACGCATCCGAGGACCCTGGCGTCCTCGGGGATGCCGAGCTGCCTCCGGGCGGATTCCCTTTCGGGGAGCGGAGGGTCGGGGATGCCGTTGTAGATCACCGTGGTCTTCTCGCGAGGGATTCCCTCCTCTCGCACCACGAATTCCCGCACCGACTCCGACACGCAGAGGATCATGGTGCTGAAGGCGGCGAGCACCCGCTCGATGCGGCGCTGTCGCGCCTCCAGCCAGAATCCCTGGGTGTGGATGTGCGCGAAGACCCGCGGCGTCCTGGCCAGGAGGGCGGCGGCCCTCCCCGCGGTGGACGCCGTATAGCCGTGACAGTGGACCACGCCGGCGCGCGCCCCCCGAAGCCTCCCGGCCAGCCCGAGCAGGAAGGCCGGTGACGGGCGCTTTCCCATCGCCCCGATCTCGACCCTGACCCCCTGGGCGGCGAGCTGCTCCGCGATGTCTCCCCCTCGCGCCAGACACCACACCGCGGGATCGAAGCGGGCGCGGTCGAGGCTGACCACGATGTGGCGAACCACCTTCTCCAGGCCGCCGGTGCGCAGGTCCTCGACAATGTGAACTACCTTGGTTGGCTCTCCCATGGGGTCCCGGTCACGGTTGCGAGGAGCGAGGCGATTCGGTGGCGGTAGGTGTGCCCAGCCAAGACCTTCTCCCGCCCGCGGCCGGCGATGGCCCGGCGCTCCTCGGGGCGGGCCAGGTAATGCTGCGCCTTCTGCCGGAGATCGTCCGGGTCCCGGAAGATGACCAGGTCCTTGCCGTCCTCGAAAAGCGCCCGGACATCGGACTGGTCGTCGCAGAGCAAGAAGCCCCCGCAAGCCAGGATCTCGTACACTCTGGGCGAGGCTTGCATGCTCCGGGGTCCCGGGCCGTCATAGTGGGCGCACAGCACGATCTTTGCGGCACTGTAAATGCGTGTCCATTCCTCACACGGAACTTGATCCCCTCGGACCTTCGAGTAGATCGGACTCGAAGCGGGGAGATCGCGCGCCCCCGGACCCCACACCCCGAGGTCGAAATCGGCGAGCGTCTCGAGCATGGCGAGGCGGCGGGGATATATGCCCCGGTGCAAGCTTCCCACGAAGGCGATATCACAGCCGCCGGGCGGCCTTCCGCCAGGCGAAGCGTCCACCGGGTGATGAAGCTCTGGATCACACGCGAATGGCAGCCAGTATGGACCGTTCGGCAGGTTGGCGCCCTGCAACGCTCCGACCATCTCCCGCCCGCCACAGAACACAAAGTCGAAGTGCGGGGCCAAGGGGATCCTCGGGTCGTCCGGCTTCACGGTGTCGACGGTCCAGAGGGCCGTCCGGGCCCCCGCCGCCCGCGCGGCCTCCACCGTTCGAGGCAGGATGCGTTCCCCCCCGACGCACAGGAGCAGATCCGGACGCTCTCGCCGCGCGGCGTCGGCCAGTCGCCGGTTCAGTCGCCGCAGATCGAAACCGCCGAGGGGTGGGATGGCTTCGCGCAGCCTGCCCGGAAGTAGGAATTCGCGGTCCTCGAAGGTCGAGAGGGAGTGCCCGAGTGCGCGTATGGCCCGCTCGATGTACTCGGTGATCGTCGGGAAGTGCGGGTTCCTCGTCGTCGCCAGGAGGATCTTCATGGAAGCCGCCGCCTCCGGCGGAGGGGGGCGAGCAGACTCCAGACCGCAGACTTCGCGAGCAGGTAATATGAGTTCACCTGCGAGCGGTCGGCCTGGATGGCCTTGACAAATTCGGTTGTCGCCTTTCCCGGACGGTCCGTCTGCAGGAAGAAGATCCCCCGCATGAGATAGTTGTGCGCCTTGAAGAACGGCAACTCCCGCCGCAAGACGCCGTGTTCTGTTGCCAGCGCGGTCAGCCTGTCGATCCAGAAGAGCCTGGCATCCTGGAATCGGGCGCTCTTGGAATAGTTGGACGGATGGGAGTTCCAGCGGGCAAAGACTCCGGGGACATGCTGAAATCTGCACCCGGCGGCCAGCAGCCGGACGAAGAACTCCGCATCATCGAATCCGGTGATCCGATCGTCCGTGCAGAGGCCTCCGACGGCATCAAAGGTCTGTTTTCGAATCAGCAGCGTCTGCATTGAAAAGAGCCCGGTGCTGGTGGCCAGGCAATGGAGCATCTCTTCCCGGCCCGCCTGTCGGCTCTTGAAGACGTCGATCAGCTCCCCACGCTCATCCCGGCGCTCGTAATCCGAATAGACGGCATCAACGCCAGGGTTCCCCCGGAGGGCGGCGGCCTGGACGGCGAGCCGTCCCGGGAGCATCTCGTCGTCCTGGTCCAGGACGCAGACCAGGTCTCCTCCGGCCATCCGGACCCCGGCGTTGACCGCGGCCCCTTTTCCCCCGTGTGGAAGACGGAGCACCTGCACCCGCAGATCGGCCAAGGCGGGAAGGCGGTCGTCAACGGGACGATCCGATCCATCGTCCACCACGATGACCTCGAGCGTCACCCCCTCTTGGCCCAGGACGCTTGCAAGGGACAGGGGAAGCCACTTCTCCCCCTGGTAATACGGGATGATGACCGAAACCAGTTCGGGATGCGCAGCCTGCATGCCGCCGGCGGAGGGCTATGCCCCTGTCCAGAGGGCCGCCACCCGCTCCCGGGTCTGAACGTCCAGGACCACTCTCCACACCGCGGCCCCATACATCGAGGCGATGATCAGGATGCCCAGAATGCCGGTCGGCGTCAGCAGGGGAACGTCCCACATCCGGATGGCGAGGAATGCCACCGAGCACGCCGCCAGTGGGGGGCCTGCGACCTTCAGGAGTTTCCAGTAGATCCGCGGTCCCTCGCCCAGCTCCAGACACGAGGCGAGGTGAAGCAAGCACGCATCCACCATCACCCGGCCGGACCACGCCGCCGCCGCCCCGATCATGCCGAAGCCCCGGATGAGAGCATACGCGGAGGGGATATACAGGAGCAATTCAACGCCCTGGAGAAGCAGGGGGATGTGAGGTTTCCCGACTCCCTGGAGGGCCGTGATTGCCGGCCTGGCCATGGCGTTGAACAGGCCCCCGACCGCCAGGATGCCGAGGACAGGGGCCGATCGGTCCGCGAACTCGGCGCCCATCCATGCCCGGAGGAATGGTGTGCCCAGCAGAAGGAAGAACGAGGCGAAGAAGCCGTACGAGGCGCAGATGTACAGGGTTCCCCGGGAGTGCAGCTCGCGGTTCCGCTCCGGCTCCTTGGCGCTGAAGTAGCTGTACGACGGGAAGAGGACGGCCCCGAAGGCCGAGGGGATGACTCCCAATCTGTCGATCAGGGAGAAGGGCACGGCGTAGTAAGTCAGCAGCCCCACGGAGGTCAACCGAGCCATGAAGAGCTTCTCGACGTTGGTGAGCACGGGTCCGATGAGGCTCGCCAGGGTCAGGATCCCGCCGTACCCGAGCAACCGGGTCAGCGCTCCTCGGGTGAGCCGGGGCTTCCTCAGGACGGGCAACGCGTGCAAGCACAGGCTGAACTGCCAGGCCAGGAGTGCGGCCTGGCAGACCAGCATGCCCCACAGGATCTCCGCCAGGGAGTAGCCGGCCCAGAGCAGACCGACGGAGAGTGCCGTCTGCGCCGTCCCGGTCACGATGGAGGTAAGATTCACCATCCCGAACCGGCCTGCGGACCGGAGGGTTCCGCCGGTGAGTCCGGCCAGCATGGAAGCACACAGGATGAGCGCACTGATACGGAAGGCCGCGACGGCCGATGGCTGGAGCCGGGCGGGGACATGCAGCAGGCTCGAGGCGATGCCCTCGGCCAGCAGGCCCACCACCAGCACGCACGCGAGGCCGCCGGCGGCAAGCCAGGCGAGCCCCGCCCAGAAGGAGGTGACCACGCCCTCGACGTTGTCCTCGGCCAGGTACTGGGAGATGTACTTGGTGACGGCGGCCCCGAGGCCGAATTCGAGGAAGGCAAAATAGCTCAGGACGAAACCCGCCAGGGAGTACAGGCCATACAGGTCGACCTCCAGCGTTCGCACGATGTACGGCGTGGCCAGGAAGGCGACGACGAGCAGCCACCCCTGGCCGAGGAAGTTCCAGAGGACGCCGGACACGATGACTCGGGACTGGCCTGGGTGCGTTCTGGGCATCAGGGTTTGAGCGTATCTGCTGTCGCCACCGGTCGATGCTTGCGGGCGGTCCCGCCCTCAGCGGGTGGATGCAGCCGGGGCGACGACGTGACTCCCGGGGCTGGACAACATGGGCAGGACTGCGACGATTCCCGTCAGGAACCAGAGGGGCTCCATGATCCGGACGATGATGAACGTATTGGCCGCGACGGCATGCATCACCATGGCCGCCAGGGCCGCCAGATAGCCCAAGCTGATGCGCTCGAGACCGGTGCCCGCCATTCGTGTGTGTGCCTGCCATGCCACCCGGAACATCCGCCACAGCAGCCAGAGGAAGGCCGCCATGCCGATCAGGCCCGACTCGACGAGGACGCGGATGAACTGGGCGTCGATGAAGCCATAGCCGGTCACCCCGTACCCAAAGACCGGCCGCTTGGTCCAGGCAATGAAGCCGAACATCCAGCTCTCCAGCCGGGCGCTGGTGGAGGTATCCAGGCGGGCCTCTCCGATGCGGTAGTCGCCGCGGTCCACGGACGCGTTCAGCGTATAGTTGTACCGGTCCACGACCTGCTTGGGGAGGGCCAGCGCGCCGAGGACGAGTGCCACGCCCAGGCCGATCACCAGCGTCAGGCGACGCGGGCTGAGGACGATCAGGGTCAGGAGCATGGGGATGCAGGCCAGCCAGGACGAGCGGGAGAGGGTGAACAGCAACGGGACAATCAGCAGACAGGCAAATCCCCCCCAGCGGAGCAAGGAGGTGGGGGACTGGCCCGAGAGGGCATGGGCCAGCACCAGGGCCAGCATGAGGACGAGGTAACCCCCGAAGGTGTTCGGCTCCCCGTACTGCCCCTCGAAAGGGGCCGCCACTCGCTCGCCCGACGGGATTTGCATGATCCCGACAAGAGCGGAGATGGCGCAGGTGGCGAAAGCGGTGGCCAGAAGGCGGAGGAGCTGGCGCTCCTCCCGGACGAGGTTCACCGTCATGAAATAGACGACAAAGTACTCGAGGTACTTCAGGGTGAAGAAGAATCCCCGGACGGGTCGCACGGTCCCGGCGAAAGTACCCAGGAGCGTGGCGAGGATCAGGGCCGCGATGTAGAAGAAGATGGCCGGATTGAGGGGGGTCCTCCGGATCACTGCCAGTTCTTTGAAGATTGCCGTCCGGGCGAGCCAGGCGAAGGCCACCGCCACGAGGATGAGATCCTCGATCCGGAGGACCAGCACGTCGGCCTTCACCGTCGGCTTGCCGAGAGAAATGCCCCCCACGCCCCCCACCACGATCTCCGGCGAGAGGAGCATGGACAGGAGGATGATGTGCAGACCGAATTCGGGGTTCAGAAAGCTGGCAAAGAGGAGGACGATCAGGAGGGCGGCGACCAGGCTGATCTCGGCCGTGGTGTAGGTGATGACGAGGCTCCCGGCCATGGCCAGGAACAGGACGAGTGCAACCAGGGAGACCGGACGCGTCGAGGCATCGGAGAAGCGGGTGGCCATGGGTGCGTGAGTCTACGACTTCCCCCGGCTCGAAAGCTTGCCAAGAAAGCCCGCGGCGCGGTGGAGTCGCGACCCGCGATTCCCCCGAGCCGTGCGGGGAGATCCCGTCCTGCCCGGCTCCTGGCCGTAGGCGTAGCGATAATACTCCAGCTCCTCGAAGTCCGGGCTGACCTCGGCTCGTAGCCCGGTCAGGACGATCCCCAGGACCTTGCCGCGAACGTTCTCCAGGAGCGTCTTGGCCCGTTTCAGGGCGGAGCGGGCGATCTTTCCCACCCGGTACACGATCAGGGTGCCGTCGACCTTGGAGGCAAGGATGGCCGCGTCCGTGACCGGGAGGATGGGGGGGCAGTCGAAGATGATGATGTCGAACTCCTGCCGGAAAGCCTGGATCAGATCGGCCATCCGCTGGGAGTTCAGGAACTCGGTGGGGTTCGGAGGGGGCGTGCCACTGGTCAGGAGGTAGAGCTTGTCGAGGTTGGGCACGCTGACCACATTCTCCACACCCAGGGGGCCCAACATCAGGTCGGCGACGGTCCGGAGGCAGTCTCGCCAGTCCTTGTTCCCGACGATCACCTCGGCCAGCCCGGGATCCCTTGGCAGACCGAAGGCATGGTGGAGGAACGGCTTTCGGAGGTCGGCCTCCACCAACAGGGTCTTCTTCCCCGTCTGCGCCAGGGTGACCGCCAGATTGATGGCTGTGGTTGTCTTGCCCTCCATCAGGGAGGCGCTGGTCAGGGAAAGGGTCTTGACGCTCTTCTCCAGGGAGAGGAACTCGATGTTGGTCCGGAGGGATCGGTAGGCCTCCGCCAGGGTGGATCGGGGACTCAGGAGGCAGATCAGGAATGGTCGCAGCTTCCCGATCGGGTCCTCCTCCGCGCCCTGCGCACCCAGGGAGGGGTCCTTGGTCACGTCAATGTTGGGGATCAAGCCGAGGACCGGCACCTCCAGGTAGCTCTCCACATCCTGAATCGTGCCGATGGACGTATCCAGGGATTCCAGGACGAACGCCAGGACGAGGCCCACCGTCAAGCCGATCAGAATCCCGACGATCCCTTTGCCCGTGGTCTGCGGCGTGTTGGTGGGCCCGGCCGGCAGGGTGGCCGGTCGGACGAGGCTCACCTCCTCGACCTGCTCCTTCTCCTTGATCTGGACCTCCTGGAACTTGGAGCGAAGCTGCGTCAGGAGGCTCTCGTTGATGGCCAGGTCGCGCTGCAGTTGGGCGTACTGCAGGCCCACGTCGGGCAGGGTGCGTTGCTGCTGCCGGAGCTGCTCGAGTTGCCGGCGGAGTTCCGCGAGCCGTCCTTGCAGGGTCTGGTCCTTGAGGCGCAGCTCGCGTACGAGGCTCTCCCGCGTCGTGGCGATGCGGGCATTCAGCTCCTGAATCTGGGGGTGGGCCGGGGTCAGGGTGGCGAGGAGATTCTCCCGCTCCACCCCGAGGTCGAGCAAGGTGGCGTTGAGCTTCCCGATCGTCGGGTCGCCGGCGTCGGTGAAGATCCGCGGGAGCGTGGTGCCCGCCACGGCCCTGGAATCCTGGAGCGCCTGAATCTGGCTCGCCGTCTCTTGCTGTGTCTGGCGGACCTTCTCGTACTCGCCCTCCAGGGCCGTGAGGCGGGTCAGCAGGCTCGTGGTCTCTTCCGGGAGCGAGACGAATCCCCGCTGCGTCTTCAAGGCGCGGATCCCGTCCTCGGCCCTGCGCAATCGGCCCCCCACCTCCCCCAGTTGCTCCTCGATGAAGCGCCGGGCCTCGTGGACTTGGCGATTCCGGGTGGTCCGATTCTCTTCCTGGTAAGCCTCGGCGACGGCATTGGCGACGTGCGTGACCTGGACCGCATCCGGACCCCTCACCGTGATGTTGATGAGGGTGGTGTTCTCTTCGGGCGTGGCCGTGACGGCCGCCCGAAGATCGCTGACGAGCTGGACGTAGCGGGGGTTCTGCTTGATGGCGTCGGAGTCCACATCGGGGGGAATCAGGCGGAGGATCCTGGCGGCGCGCTCCAGCACCTGGAAACTGCGGACCACGGCCGCCTGCGTGGCCATGGTGTCGCCGGGAGACACCGCGATGGCTTCCACCATCAGGCCCACCAGGGTGGTCGTGCGTTCGAATTTGACCACGGTCGTCGCCTGATACACCGGGTCGGGCCGCTGGATCTCGGCGAACACGAAGGCCATGGCACCGAAGGCCAGCGTGACCATGGCCACGAGCCACTTGCGCCTTCGCAGAATCCTCCAGTAATCCCGGAGGTTCAGATCGTACTGTGACATCGGCCCCTCGACTGCCCGTTCCTCATCACCTGTCTATGGTCTGATAGAGTATGACCGGCTGGAGCGAGAGCGTCAGGAACTCCAGGGTCGGCCGCAACTGGGCCAGGAACGCGTTCCAGTTGGCGATGCGCGTGCGCGGGATGTAGACGATATCGTTCGGCTTCAGGAACTGGTCGAGCCGCTGGTCCCCCTGGAGCATCAAGCGGTTGAGATCGATGGCGATCACCTGGGGTTCCTTGGGATCGGGCCGGATGATCCTCGCCTCCTCGAAGAGGGCGCCGTCCGTCCAGCCGCCCGCCTGGGCCATCAATTGCGTGAGGGTCAGGCTGGGAAAGTAGGGGATCGGTCCGGGGGCCCTCACCTCGCCCAGCAGGAAGACCCGGCGCTCCTCGCCGGGGACCCGCTCGGGAACGAAGATGACATCCCCGGCGTCGAGGACAAAATCCTGTGAGAGGTCCCCTTCCTGGACATATCGAAACAGGTTGACCGTATAGGACTTCCCCGGTTCGCGGGTGAGCCGGACCCGCTCGAGGCTGGCGTTGGGGGCAAGTCCCCCGGCCTTGGCAATCACCTCCAGCAGGGTGGTTCGCCCGGTGAGCGGGACGGTTCCGATCCCTCCGCGCGGCGTGGCCGCGACCGCCCCGAGGACGGAGACCTTCTTGCTGTTGTACTCTTTGACCTGCACCTCGACGCTGGGTCTCCGGAAATACACGGAAAGCTCGCGGGCGATCTCCTTGGCCGCCTGCTCCGCGGTCAAGCCGTCCGCGGAGAGCTCCACGAAACTGACCGAGATTCGACCGTTCGCCCGCACCGGCACCTGCAGACGTTCCTGGGTCGAGCCCCGGGTGATGAAGACCTCCAGGAGGTCTCCGGGTCCGATCCGGTATTGCGGAACCCCGTCGATGGTTATGAACGATCGGTTCTCCGTCACCGGAGGGGGGACCGCCTGCGGAATGACTGGGGCGGGCAGGGCAATGGTCTGGGGAAATGTCTCGGGATTCACGCTGGTCGCTGGCGGGGGGGCGATTCGCGCGCACGCGGCGAGGATCGCAACGGAGAGGAAGACCGCCGGGAGCGAATCCGTGCCCGGCCGATGATCCCCGCGAGGCAATCCCGGATGCCGAAGCCTCGACAGAATGTGGTTGAGCACCGCGCCTCCTTCTCCCCCGGACCGGCCGGATAGTAAAGATCACTTTTCAAACTTGTCAAGCACTTACAGCAAAGTGTATGAGATGTCACCTCATCTGAGGTCAGTGAAGGTGCTTCGCGGCAAGGTAGCAGACGCGGAGCGGATGGAGAACCCGGTGGAGACTGACCTGCCACCACGACGTGAGGGAGTAGTGGAATTTCAGCCAGGATCGACAGGGGAAAAGGCTCTTCCCGAGCACCCGGAGCATGTCGCGGAGCCGGTCCATCAGCAGAGTTTCCGCGAGGTAGCCCTTGATGTCGTCGGGGTGTCCGCGGAGGCTCCACGGATGTCCGGCGTCCATGACGGTGCCGAGCGCGGCCTGCCGCAGGCGTCCCGGCAGCAGTCGCGGAACGACCGCGGAGGGGAGCGGGCTTCCGAACGAGTCCCGGGCGACCAGGAGCGTGTAGGCCAGGATCGTGCTGAGCCGCCAGCGAGTGGCCTCCTCCAGGAGTCGCTCCCAGTTCAGGTCCCCTGCAGACCGCCGCAACACCGCGTCGATGTCGGAGAACCAGATGAGACGACCGAACTCGGAACCCAGGGTCAGATGAAGGGCGAGGTGCAGGAGCATGTCCTCCGGACACAACGTGAGTCCCCGGGTCCGGCCGACGGCCAGTGGCAGTGCCCGCCGCCAGATCCCCGCGTGATCCACCCGGACGATCCCATCGAACCGGGTGTAGTGCGCGATCTCCCAGTGGAGGTCGATGACGGTGGAATCACGGACGAAGTGCAGGTAGCCGCGGAAGGCCTCTTCGGCCTCCAGCGCCTCTCCCGGAGTCCGAAACCCGGCCGCCTGGAGCGTGCGCCTCACCGCAGGGAGGTCGGCGGGTCGGACCAGGAGATCGATGTCGGCCATGGGCCGCAGGCCTTTGTCAGGGTAGACCAGGTGGATCAGGGCCATCCCCTTGTGGGTGATGGCTTGAATGCCTGCCCCTTCGAACAGCGCCATCACCTCGGACCAGGCTTCGGTCAATACGCTGTTCCTCGCCCAGTTTCCCTGAGAGATCCCCTGAAGTTCTGAGAGAATTGCCGCCGGCATCCGCGAGGCGGCGGACGGGAGCCCCTGGAGGTGTGCGTACACGAGGGAACTAATCCCTTCGCGATTGCTCCTTTCAAGCACCGCCTCCCAATTGACCCCCGCCCTGACGACCTCGTCGATCTCGCGGCGGGCCGGATCGTCCGGGTGGACCCGGGCACAGGCAAGGAGCAGGCGCTCCTCGGGGCTCAGCGGCACCTGCCTGCCGGATGAAGATCCCATCCCGATCAACCGGGCCTCCTGAGGATCCACGGCCCCTCCGGGTCCCTCTCCCCGGTCAGGCCGGCCGCTTCGATCTCTTCCAGGATCTCGCGCGGGTCGTGAAAGGCGTGGTAATAGCACGGCACCTCTGCATCGCTGGCCAGGCTGAGATGCCGGATGAGGCGGTCCCCGGGTTCCGTGGTGAACCGCTCGCCAAGGAGTCCCCGGAGCAGGCGTCTGAGGCCGTCAACCAGGGCGAGGCGTGGTCCGCGGGTCGGGTACCAGCCGGCCGTGAGGATGATGACCCCGGGCGGTCTCGACAGGCGTTGAAACAGCCGGAGCGTCTCGATCCGGCGCCGCCGGGTCGGGATGTGTTCGTAGCACGAGCACAGGATTGCGTCGAATGACCCGGGGGGACCGTCCAGCTCGGCGGCCGATCTGGTCTCGAAGGTGATCCCAACCCCGTGAGCCTCGGCGTGGCGCCGGGCCGCCTCGATGAGGATGGGGGCGGGATCGATGCCCACCACCTCGAAGCCCCGCTTGGCCAGGGCCACCGATTCCCGTCCGGGGCCGCATCCGACGACGAGGAGGCGGCCCGGCCGGGGCAGCACCCGGGGGATGAGGTCCGCCTCCCATTCCTCCAGTTCCCCACCCAGGAGCTGGATCTGTCGCGCGACTTCGCCAGGGCAGGAGTATTTCTCGACGACCCCCCTGGCGAGCGCCTCCGGCGGGCCGAGGTTGACCGGACAAGGAAAGGGGTGGAAGAGCTTTGTTGCCAGCCACGAGATGCGGCGCCACCATGCGTAGAGGCGGGGGAACCCGGGAACCCCGACCAGGAGGGAGCCGAGGATGCGCCAGCGCCGGGAGTCCACCCGGATCACCCGCCCCGGCCGCTCGACCCGCACCACCCTGGCGACCTGCTCATGACCGTTGGCGGGCGCGTGGGCGCCCGGGGCAAGGCGGAGGAGCTCGAAGCCCTCGGCCCCGCCGCGGAGCACCAGCGTGCCCGGGGGCAGCCCTGACGGATCGGCGGGTATCAGGTGAAGGAGGTCCAACTCTTCGATGGGTGGGGGAAGGCCGCGGTAATCCACCTTCAGGGCAAAGGGCTCCGACCGATCCGTCAGCTCCTCAAAGGCAGGCAGGGTCAGTTCCTCTAGGCGCTCCACGAGAAAGAGACCTTCGGATCCAAGTTTCACGCCTGTCCTCGACGGGACCCCGCCTATGAGGTGGTAGAAAGCCTCACCTTGCTCGGGTCGATGGTCGTGCGCCCGGCGTTGCGCGCGGCAAGGCTGCACGTCCCCGTCGTCCTGCGGCAGCACGAACCCACCATCGCCTCGGCCCCGAAGATCTGGCTGGGCTCGAGCCGCGGCCGTTCGTACGGCCGTTTGGATTGGCCGCCGGGTTCCTTGGTGCGCTTACTCATTGCTGGCTCCTTGCATCTCTCGGATGCGGATCTGGTAGAGCGTGTACTCCGCGGCTGCGACCATGCGGGCGCGAAGGTGGCATGACCTCCAGTCGGCCCCGCGCACCGGGAGGTTGTCGCCGTGGCAGCGGTGGCAGAAGTCCACGAGATGGCACGTGCGGCACTCGGGGAGATCGGCGTAGGTCTCGAGGGACAGGAATGGCAGAATGGATGGCGGCATCGAGGTCCACAGCGCCCTGAATGACCGTTCCCGGATATTGCCCATGGGCACCCGGAGGGCGACGCAGGGAAAGACCGTCCCGTACGGATCCACACAGCACCCGATGGCCCCTGGCGCGCACGCCGGGCGCCGCTTCGCCGCCTGCTCGGGGGAACCTTCCGGCATCGGTGCGAGGTGCTTGCGCCAGACCGGGCTCGCGAAATAGTCGATGAGCTCACGCTCGTCAAGCTGGTATCGGTCGGGGCCGTGCGGATCCCCGGCGATCCTCGGGCTCAGCTCGCACCCGTACATGTGGACGAAGACATCCAGCTCTTTCCCCAGCCGGTGGAGCCTCTCGAGACCGGACAGGCTGGGCTTCATGATGATGGACTTCAGATAGACCCTGAGGCCATGCGCCTTGAGCCGCGAGAGGTTCTCGATCAGCCGGTCGAAGGAGCCGGGGACCCCGGTGATGCCGTCGTGGATGTCCGGGTCGGCCGAATAGAGGCTGACCTCCACCGTCAACGGCTCGAGGCCCGCCAGGCGCTCGATGCGCTCCCGCGTGAGGCCCATCCCGTTGGTGAAGATGCGGAACGCGAAGCCGCGCCGCTTGGCATGCAGGGCGATGTCGAAGAAATCCTGCCGAACCAGGACCTCCCCGCCCGAGAAGTTGAGATACAGCGTCCCCAGCTCCGCCAGGTCATCCAGCAAGCGGGTGATCTCATCGGTGGTCAGCTCTCGCTGCCTGGCCGGCCCCTCCAGCTCGCGGGGGAGCACGCAGTAGCAGTGGACACACCGCGCGTTGCAGCGGTGGGTCAACTCGAGGTGGACCTCGAGCGGCACCCGATTCTTCTCGGCCTTGAGGGCGATCCGCTGCATGAGCGATTCGCCGTCCTGCCCCTTAGCCTTCCCGCACGCGTCCCTGGACACGTCTCACCCTTGTGTGTCGTGAGGCCGGGTGCCCGCACCGACGGCTGAGGGCGGGCGTGCCCTGTTCTCGAGCGAGAGGAGCGTGGCCTGTACCAACGCCTCGAGGAAATGGATGGCGTCCTCCCGGATGGTCTCCTCGCCGGCATCGAACTCACCCGTGAGGATCCCGACGATCTCCTCCACGGTCCGCTGGCCATCGGAGAGCTGCCAGATCCTGGCCCCGACGCTGTTCAAGGGGTAGAGGAGGCCGGCCTTGACATCCACGACGAGCGCCTCGCCCTCGAGCAGCCTCCAGGGCACCTCCTTCCGGCACGGATAGGTCCTATGCGATTCCATCGAGATACTCCCAGAGCGTCGGGTCCGGCCGGAAAAAGAGGTCGTAGCACGGCACCCGTTCCGCGAACTCTGCCAGGGTTTCCAGGATGCCGGCGACCACCGCAGGGTCGTGCTTGGGGAGGAAGACCTGGGAGAAGGCCCGCCCGACCGCCTCGGAGGCCGTGAGCTGCCGATGGGCGAATTGCCTGGCCTTGTGCAGGAAGAGCATGCCGTGCGCCCGCGCCTGAGTATTTTCCGTGGCCATCACCGGTCCGCCCTCGCCGAAGAACGGGGTGGCGCAGGCCAGGTAGCCCCGGCCGCGCTTCAGGATGGCCACCGTCTCGTCATTCAGGACGCGGCGTGTTCCTGCCAGTCGGGCGATGGTCGTCTTGCCAGCTTCCGACGGACCGCAGAACACCCAGGCGTGACGGTTCCAGGCCACCCCCGACGCATGGAGCATGAAGCCCCCCTGCCTGAGGAGGAGCAGCGAGCACAGGCAGCGCAGGAAACTCGGGCTCAGTCCCGTTGACCCGGGGGGAACGGCAAGCCGGATCCGTTGGCCGGCAATGCTCCCGTGGGCCCGGCACCCCGGCATCTTGATGTGGAAGCTGCCGTTCTGCCAGTCCACACAGGGTTGGGGCGGACGCCCCGCCGGCCAGTCGCGCTGGATTTCCATGTGCAGGCAGAACTGCGAGGGTTTCTCGCAGAGGAAGGGCCGATAGCGTTCCCTGATCCAGGCGAGGGACGGTCCGGTGGCGCCGACAACCCGGAACACGAGTCCGGCGACCTCGATCTGGACGGTCTCTCCACAGGGATCCATGACACGGTTCGAGCCCCGGTGTGGGTTCATACCAGCCGCACCCAGGCCCTTCGGCCGGCCAGGCGCCCCCTCCCCCACCTCAGGAGCCGCCGCAAACCGATGACCACCAAAGAGGAGGCGGCAGCGGTCACCGCATGCAGGCGACCGATGGCTGTGTTGAGGTCCACCTCTCGTCCGTCCCGCTCGACGCGCGGCACCTTCCCGAGCACCTGCTCTTCGGCCACCCAGGACTCCATCGTCCCCCAGCCATCTCCCTTGGTCAAATAGGCATACCTCGAGCCCCGCGCACGACGTCGCAGGACCCGATGACAGACCAATCGCCCCTCTTCCTCGTACACGAAGAGATCGCCACAGCCGATGCGGCCGGCTGTCGTCTTCGAGACCAGGATCTTCGAGCCGCCGGGGAGGAAGGGCGCCATGCTGTGGCCGTGAAGGGGGAGCCAGGCCGATGCCCCGCCCGCGACCCAGCACCGGAGCAGCTCCGCGCAGGCCGCCTCCCACGTCGGATTCCCTCGGGCTGAGAGGTCCGTCATCACGCGCCTTGCGACCCGTCGTCCAGGTCGGCCACGAGGAACGAAGAATCGGGGTCGGCTCCGGCGTAGGTCAGGATGAGTGGAGGGGGCCAGTGGATGCGGATTCGGCACATCCACGATTAGCAGCGGTCCGGCAGCCAGGGTCCTCCGGGGAGCATTCTGCCCTGTGAGTCACACGCGTGCAGCGAGGCGTAGGATCCTCCCGCGTCCCCGGTGGTCGAGGTACACCTCCGCTGCCGACCGTGGCTCAGGCCGCAACCTTCCCCGAATACGACCCGACGATGTACAAGAGCGTGTTCGTGGCCAGGTCCACCCGACGGGAGGGTCCCGATCCCCCCTCCTCTGACCCCTGGAGGATCTCGACGACCGGGCGCAGGGGCAGGGCGGGATTCGTGGCAACGACGCGGCCGACCTCCATCGAGTTGAGACGCACCTGGCTCCCGACCGGGAAGGCGGAGAGGCCGCGGATGAAGCCCTTGAGGATTCGATCCGGGAACCGGCGCCGTTCGCCGCTGATGAGCTCCCTGACCACGTCCATGGGGGCCGACATCGGGCGGTACGGCCGGTGATGGCACAGGGCCTCGTACACGTCGGCCACGCCGACGATCTTCGCGTACTCGTGGATCTGGTCCCCGGCGAGCCCCCGGGGATAGCCGCTCCCATCCTCCCGCTCGTGGTGCTGCAGCGCCACGTTGGCGAGCCACTCGAACTCGGGTCCGAGGGTCTGGAGTATCCGGAAGCCCTGCTCGGGGTGCTGCCGGATCACGGCCATCTCGTCCGGGGTGAGGGGCTCGCGCTTCTCCAGGACGCGCCGGGGCACGATCACCATCCCCACATCGTGCAGGCAGGCTGCCAGGGCCAGCCACGGCAACTCGTCCTCGCGGTAGCCAATCCCCCGGCCTATCTTCATGGCGAAAATGGCCACGTTGACCATATGCCGCGGCAGGTCCAGGTGCGTGTCGCCAGTCGCCTGGGCCAGCACCAGCAGGTCGTCGCTCGTGGCCAGGCCCTGGACCATGCCTGCCACCGCCCTCCGGAGTCCCCCCACGCTGCCGGCCTCGCCCCGGCTGGCCGCCTCGAGGACCTTGGCCATCTCGTGCTGGGCGAGATCGTAGGAGACGACCCCCTGGGGCGCGGCAGCCTCGCCTCGAGGGGGCGGCTCGGCCGCGAGCTGGGCGGACGGCCCCAGCAGGGTGTCCATGCGGGCGAAGGAGATCGGGGCCGCCTTCTTGTCCCCCTCGCCCTCCCCGGGGGACCTCCGGACGAGATCGCTCAGGCGCGTGATGGCGAGCCCTCCTCCCCGGTCGGCCGGTCGGATCGAACCGGGTGCCGGGAGGTATCCGAGAGCCGATCGGGTCCGATCATCGCATGCTCCCGACGACTCGGGTGACCAGCGCGGCATCCACCACCTGGTGTCCACTGAGGCAGCCGTCCAGGAGGCACAGGTCGCACAGCGTGTTGATGCTGCGGGGGACGCCGTGGGTGTTTTGCCACACGAGCGCCAGGGCTTCCTCGGCGAAAAGTTGCCGTTTGGCCCCGGCCTTCTGCAGCCGGAAGGATATGTAGCGGGCGGTTTCGGTCTGATCCAGCGGTGTCAGGTGGTGCCGGATGGCAATCCGCTGATCCAGTTGCCGGATGCGGCCGATCATCTCCGTGATCTCCGGCTGCGCCATCAGGATCAGGGTCAGGAGGAACCGGTCATTCAACTGAAAGTTCAGCAGCATCCGCAGCTCTTCGAAGACGTCCGGATCCCGGATGCAATGGGCCTCGTCCACGAGGAGGACCGTGTCCTTGCCTTCCTGCACGTTGTGCAACAGGCGATCGTTGAGCCCGCGAAGCAGGGCCACCTTGTTGGTGTTGGCAGGATTGATGCCCAGTTGCAGGTCGATCTCTTCCAGGAAGTCGTTGCTGGGCAACGTGGGGTTCGTCACCAGCCCGACGTCGTACTTCTCCTCCGCCAGCTGAATGATCAAGGCGCGGCTCAGCGTGGTCTTGCCGCAGCCGACGTCGCCGATCAGCATGGCGGCGCCCTTGTTGTGCTTGACGGCATACAGGAGACGGGCCAAGCCCTCGCGATGCTGCGTGGAGAGGAAGAAGAAGCTCGGGTCGGGGACGTTTTGGAAAGGAGCGGTCGACAATCCCCAGTGTTCCTCGTACACCCTCGGCTCCTCCCTCCCTGGGCGCCGAACACCTCGCTTCTCTGTGAGTCTTGGGCTCGACTGGTTCCGCAGCATCGCCGCGGCTCACAGGCCTCCACGGCTCCAGGATTTCGAGGGACCTTAACATAAATTCCCGGCGAATCAAGGAAAAACTCGGCTGGGCTTTCCGCGATTTGGATGAACGAACAATCCGGCGGGCCGCCGTGGGGGGACGATCTTGGAGGGGCAACCGCGTTGGAGGGGCGACGGAGGAGCGCATGCTCGGAGATCGCGTGGAGGAGTTCGGGGAATGCTGCGGACCGATCCAGCACCTTCCTGCAGCCCAAAAAATCCACGCTGGCCCCATTTTTCTCTTGCAATCGCTGGAAAATGCACTATAAGGCATTTGGAAAAAAATTCCCGGGATGAGGAGCGAGCCCGGGACGAAAGGGGGTAGTTAATTGCACGCATTGGGCAGACACCTGCTGGTAGAACTCCACGGTTGTCACCCAGATTCGCTCAAGAAAGTGGACGTGGTCAAGGACATCCTGGTAGGCGCTGCCCGCGCCTGCGGGGCCACCATCGTAGACGTCGCGTTTCACGAGTTCAACCCCTTCGGGGTGAGCGGCGTCGTGGTTATCGCAGAGTCTCACCTGTCGATCCATACCTGGCCAGAGTATCGGTACGCGGCGGTAGACATCTTCACCTGCGGCGATGTCATCAAGCCGGAGCGCGCCGCCACCTATGTGGCCTCCCGGTTCCGCTGCAAGAATCCCTCGATCGTTGAGGTGAAGCGAGGTCTGATCCCCGGCGTGATTGGGAAGGTGGCCCACAAGATCGCCGCAACCGAGAGTGTGGCCAATGCCGCTCAAGAACTATCGCTGGTTCATTGAATACTTCAGCGCCGAGGAGGGGCACCTCCACGGCATCCGGCGGGTTCTCTTCTCCAAGGAAACCCCCTTCCAATCCATGGACATCCTGGAGCTCGGGAGCTACGGAAAGTCCCTGGTGCTGGACGGGCGGATCCAGTCCACGAGCCGGGACGAGTTCATCTATCACGAGACATTGGTGCACGCCGCCATGCTGACCCACCCTCAGCCGCAACGGGTCTTCGTCGTCGGGGGAGGGGAGGGGGCGACGCTCCGCGAGGTGCTCCGCCACAAGAGCGTCGAGCGGGCGCTCATGGTGGACATCGACGAAGAGGTCGTGGCCCGCAGCAAGGAACTGCTTCCCGAGTGGCACCAGGGGGCCTTCGAGGACCGCCGCGCAGAGGTTCGGTACCTGGACGCTCGTAAGTACCTGGAAGAGACCTCGGAAACTTTCGACGTGGTCATCATCGACATCTCCGAGCCGATCGAGGAGGGTCCGGCCTACCTGCTCTTCACCAAGGAGTTTTACGAGATCGTGCAGGAGCGGCTCTCACCGGCCGGCGTGATCTCCCTCCAAGCCGGCACGGTCAGCCTGAACGACCTGGAATGTTATGCGGCCATCCAGAAGACCCTGGAGAAGGTGTTTCCCGTGGTCGCCCCCTGCTGGGCCTCGGTGCCCTCCTTCGCCCTGCCCTGGGGTTTCTCCGTGGCGTCCAAGCAGCACGATCCCCGTCATCTGACGCCGGGGGACGTGGACAAGCTGCTGGCAGATCGGATCGTGGGGAACCTCCGCTACTACGACGGCATCTCGCACCAGGCGTGCTTCCTCCTCCCCAAGCACATCCGGACCCGCCTGGCCAATGAGGCGCGGATCATCGAGGACAACCATCCTCTGTTTGCGTGGAACTGACGACCCCCTGCGTGGCGCCGGGCGACTGGGCGGGTCTCGCGGCCCCGGTTCACGCCCGGATGCGTTGACCTCCAGGCCGGCATCCCATCATGGTGTCCGATCGGCAATTCCGCACGCCGCTTTTTGACGCCCTCGTGGCTCTGGCCGAGGCCAGGAAGGTCTCCTTCCACACGCCCGGCCACAAGAGCGGGAAGGGCATCTCCACCCGCTTCCGCAAGTTCGTCGGCAGCAAGATCTTCACCATCGACCTGACCACCCTGGACGAGGTGGACTGCCTGCAGAAGCCGGTGGGGGTCATCAAGGAGGCGCAGGAGCTGGCAGCGGAGGCGCACGGGGCCGACCGCTCCTTCTTCCTGGTGAACGGGACGACGGTGGGGAACCATGCCATGGTCCTGTCCACGGTCCTGCCCGGGGACGAGGTCCTGGTGGCGCGCAACGCCCACAAGTCCATCCTGGCGGGGATCATTCTGAGCGGCGCGACGCCCCGCTTCTTCTTGCCGGAATTCGATCCGGACCTGGGCATCGCCGTGAATGTCAGGGCCGCGGCGGCCGAGGCCGCCATGCGGGCCCACCCGCGGGCCCGGGTGGTGGCCCTGACCAGCCCGAACTATTACGGGATCGCGGCCGACATCCCCACCATCGTCACCGCCGGGCAGCGTCAGGGGAAGGTGCTGATCGTGGACGAGGCGCACGGACCGCACCTGCACTTCCATCCGGCCCTGCCGCCTTCGGCCGTGGACGCGGGGGCCGACCTCACGGTGCAGAGCACCCACAAGATCGTCGGGGGCATGACCCAGGCGTCCATGCTGCACCTCACGGGCGCGGCGGTGGACGCGGGGCGCGTGGCGGGCGTTCTCCAGATGCTCCAGAGCACCAGCCCATCCTACATCCTGATGGCTTCCCTGGACCTGGCCCGGATGCAGATGGCCACGGAGGGCCAGAAGCTCTTGGGAAAGGCCATCGAGCTGGCCGAGGAGGCGCGGGCGCGGATCAACAGGATCCCGGGCCTCCGGTGCCTCACCGACCGGCAGGTCAAGGAGTGGGGGGATTCCAGCCTGGACGTGACCAAGCTCACCATTTCCGTGAAGGAGCTCGGCCTCACGGGGTATGCCGCCTCCGCCCTGCTCAACACCGAATTCGACATCCAGGTGGAGATGGCCGATCTCTGGAACGTGCTGGTGATCGTGAGCATCGGGGACCGTCGGGACGACCTGGACCGGCTCGTGCGCGGGCTGGAATCACTGGCCGAGCACCATGCGGCGCGGCGGGGGGGCCAGCTCCGAGAGATCCCGCCCATCCCGCCCCTGCATGAGGCCCACCTGGCCTGTTCCCCCCGGGACGCCTACTTCGGTCGGTACGCCTTCGTGGGCCTGTCAAGAGCGGTGGCGCGCGTGTGCTGCGACATCGTCACGATCTATCCGCCCGGCATCCCCATCCTCGTGCCCGGGGAGCAGATCACGCGGGCCGCGGTGGACTACCTGCTGTTCCTGGGGAGCCACGGCGCCCGGATCGACGGCGTCCTGGACCCGCCGGCCGACGGCACGGAAGGTGGCGGGGCGGCAGGTGGCACGGAGCCCCGCGTTCGCGTCCTCGCCGACTGACCTCACCACCCACGGCTCTCCGAAGCGTTCGGATCGTTGACTCCCACGACGGAATGCCCTCCCCACGTCCGGCCCTGCTGAGCGGAGGTTCCGGAGTCCTCAGTCTCCCGTCCGGTACATCCAACCCCGGGATGTCTCACCCATCACACGTCCCCACAATTTCCGTTGCAATTTCCGCCCATCCTGACTATATTGCGCGGGCGGTTCGGAAGGGGAATTTTTCAGTTGCGGGCTAAGAGCCGGGACGGTCGCGGCCCCGGCGGCTTAGCCCGTGTGTCGTTCTGGGAGGCGCGCTGGTGCGAAAACGGATCCGGGGTCGGGTGATCCTCTTGGTGCTGGCCACGCTCTTCACGGGTTATTACATCGTGCCCAGCGTGGCTCCGGTGGCGAGCTTGCCCTCGCTCTTTCCCGGCATTCTTCCTCGGGCGGAGCGGGTGAACCTCGGCCTGGACCTGCAGGGCGGGATCCATCTCGTCCTGGAGGTGCAGGTGGAGAAGGCGGTCGAGAACGCCGCCGATCGGCTGGTCGAGGAGACCCGCCGCATCCTGGACAAGGAGAAGATCGGGGTCACCGCTCTCACCCGCCAGGGCACGACGGGCATCCTCCTGAAGGTGGCGAAGCCGGAGGAGCGGGACAAGGCGCTCCGGGCCTTGGGCGAGCTGGTCACGCTGGACAAGGTCCCGGGCGCGACCCCGGACGAGCTCCGCATGACGCTGCAGGCCAAGGAGGTCAAGCGGATCGAAGAGCTGGCCGTCCGGCAGAGCCTGGAGACCATCCGGAACCGCGTGGACCAGTTCGGCGTCACGGAGCCGCACATCGTGCCCGAGGGGGACCAGCGGATCGTCGTCCAGCTTCCCGGGATCCGGGACCCGCAGCGCGCCATCAACCTGATCGGGAAGACGGCCCTGCTGGAGTTGAAGGCGGTGGACACCACCCTGAACCCGGTGGAGGTGGAGCAGGGCAAGACCACCTTGCCCCCGAACCTCCAGCTCCTGTACGAGCGGGAGACGGGCGAAGGTAAGCAGGTGGTGGGGAAGCGGCCGATCATCGTGCAGCGCCAGCCCATCATCACCGGGGCCACCCTGACCTCGGCGGAGGTGCGGCCCGACGACCAGGGCGGCTGGCTGGTGGCGTTCTCCCTGGATGGCGAGGGGGCCCGTCTCTTCGGCGACTTCACGGGGGCCAACATCGGCCGGCAGCTCGCCATCGTCCTGGATGACACCGTGTACAGCGCCCCGGTGATCCGCTCCAAGATCGGCGAGGGTCGCGGTCAGATCGAGGGCAACTTCAGCGCCGACTCGGCCCGCGACCTGGCCATCGTGCTCCGGGCTGGCGCCCTGCCCGCCCCGGTCCGGATCATCGCCAACCTCACCGTGGGGCCGTCCCTGGGCGAGGACTCGATCCGGAAGGGGGTCCGGGCCGCGTTGCTGGCGGCCGTTCTGGTGGTCTTCATGATGGCCGGGTACTACAAGATGTCGGGGGTCATCGCGGACTTCGCCCTGCTCCTCAACTCCATCATGCTGGTCGGGGTCCTGGTGGCCATGCGGGCGACCCTCACCCTCCCCGGCATCGCGGGGATCGCCCTGGGGATCGGGATGGCCGTGGACAGCAACGTCCTGATCCTGGAGCGCATCCGGGAGGAGTTGAAGCTGGGGAAGACCGTCCGGTCATCGATCGACGCGGGCTACGACAAGGCCTTCGTGACCATCGTGGATTCCCACGTGACCACGCTCATCACGGCAGCCGCCCTGTTCCTGTTCGGCACGGGGCCCGTGAAGGGCTTCGCCGTTACGCTCAGTTTGGGGGTGGCCATCAATCTCTTCTCCGCCCTGGTGGGGACCCGTGTGGTGTATGACTGGATGATCTCGCGGCGGGAACTGAAGAGCCTCAGCATCTGATCCGGTCCGCGGGCCGGATCCATCCGCCCGCACAGAAGGGACGGAGTCGCCTTGGAAATCCTGGGAAAGACCAGCTTCGATTTCATCGGCAAGCGCCGCATCGCCTATGCCGTCTCCGCGGTCCTCATCCTCCTGGGGATCGTGGCGATGATCCAGATCTCCCGGGGGGCCGCCAACATGGGCATCGAGTTCGCCGGGGGGACATCGATCCAGGTGAAGTTCACCCAGCCGCTGGATCTCGGAGTGGTGCGCGAGGCTCTCTCCAAGAGCGGGATCAAGGACAGCGAGCCCCAGCAGTTCGCCGACGGACGCACGGTGCAGGTTCGGCTCAAGCGGAGCGTGTCCGAAGGCGCGAGCCTCGCCGAGCAGGTCCAGGCGGCCCTCAAGAAGGAGATCGAGAGCAATCCCTTCACGGTGGAGGCCTCGACCGAGATCGGCCCGGCCATCGGCAAGGAGCTCCAGCAGAAGGCCCTGCTCGCCATCGCCATCTCGCTGGCGGGGATCGTGAGCTACATCGCCTGGCGGTTCAGGTTCGATTTCGGCGTGGCGGCCACCATCGCTACCTTCCACGACGTGCTGGCCGTCCTGGGCATCGTGTTCATCCTGAACAAGGAGATCACGCTGCTCATCGTCACAGCGCTCCTCACCGTCGCCGGGTATTCCCTGACGGATACGGTGGTGGTGTACGACCGCATCCGGGAGAACCTCCGCAGCCGGCGCAAGGAGCAACTGGCCGACACCATGAATGCCAGCATCAACCAGGTGCTAAGCCGGACGGCCATGACGTCCCTCACCACCCTGCTCGGGGCCCTGGCCCTGTTCTTGCTCGGTGGGGAGGTGCTGCACGACTTCGGCTTCGCCCTCCTGATGGGGATCGTGGTGGGCACGTACTCGTCATGGTTCGTGGCCTCGCCCATCATCTACGAGTGGCGGGTCCGGAGCGACTCCGCCCGCCGCGCCCGCCGCTGACCGTGGCGGACCCGGATGCGGTCAGGCGCTGGCGGACTGCCGATGTCGACCCGATCGCCGCGGCCGCCCTGGCGCGGTCGCTCCGCGTTTCCCCCCTGGTGGCAGCCCTCCTGATCCGACGCGGCTGCAGCACGACCGAGGCTGCGCGGACCTTTCTGGACGCCCCCTTGACGGCACTGGAGGACCCCTGGCAGATGGCCGGGATGTCCGCCGCCGTGGACCGCCTGCGCCTCGCCATCGTGCGGGGCGAGCCGATCCTCGTCTGCGGGGACTTCGACGTGGATGGGGTGAGCGGCACGGCCCTGCTGGTCGGGGGTCTGCGGCGAGCCGGGGGCGAGGTGCGGTACGCGCTGCCCCGGAGGCTGGAGCACGGGTACGGTCTGCCCCCCGCCATCGTGGAGGAGGCGGCCGCGGCAGGCGTCCGGCTGCTCATCGCCGTGGACCAGGGGATCACGGCGCACGAGGCGGTGGCGCTGGCCGGGGAGCGCGGGCTGGATGTGATCATCTGCGATCACCACCTGCCGGGACCCACCCTCCCTCCCGCCCTGGCCACCATCAACCCGCGCCGGTCGGACTGCCCCTACCCGTTCAAGGAGCTGTGCGGGACGGGGATCGCCTTCAAGCTGCTCCAGGCCTTTTTCGGCCCGGGGGCCGGCGAGGAACTCGTGCCGTTCCTGGATCTCGTGGCCCTGGGCACGATCGCGGACCTCGTCCCCCTCTTGGGAGAGAATCGCATCCTGGTGGCGCACGGGCTCACCCAGTTGGCCGCGACGGAGCGTCCCGGCCTGCGCGCCTTGGCCGAGGTGGGTGGCATCCCCCTCAGCCGCGTGGGTGTGGGGCATGTGGGCTACGGTCTGGCGCCGCGCATCAACGCGGCGGGCCGATTGGATGATGCCACGCTGGCAGTCCGCCTGCTCCTCACCCACGAGCCTTCCGAGGCGCAGGCTCTGGCCCAGGAGCTGGACCGTCAGAACCGTGTGCGACAGGAGATCGAAGGCTCGATCCTCGAGGCTGCCATGGCGCAGGCCGAGGCCGAGTTCGACCGCGACCACGACCGGGCCATCGTCCTGGCGTCCCCGACGTGGCACCCCGGGGTGATCGGCATCGTGGCGGCCAGACTGGTGGAGCGATTCGGTCGTCCCACCGCCCTCATCGGAATGCTGGGCCAGGACGCCCGGGGTTCCGCGCGCGGGGCCGCCGGGTGGCATGTCGCCGACGCCCTGCATCGATGCGGGGACCTGCTCCTGCACTACGGCGGCCATCGAGCCGCCGGCGGCTTCACGCTGCATCCGGATCAGATCGGGGCCTTCCGGGAACGGTTCCTCTCCCTCGCGGCCCAGGACCTGGCGGAGGAGGATTTCGTGCCCACGCTCACGGCCGATGCAGAGGTCCCTCTGGACTCCGTGGACCTCGACCTGGCCGACAGCCTGGCTCGCCTGGGTCCCCATGGGATCGGAAACCCCGAGCCCACCTTCATCGCCCGCCGCCTTCAGGTGATGCAGTCCGTCCGACGCGTGGGCCGGAATCATTTGAAGATGAAGGTCCGCCAGTCTATCCGAGGCCAGGTCGTCGATACCATTGGCTTCAATCTCGGGGCCTTCGTCGAGGACCTATGCCAGCCAGCGTCGCCGCGAGTCGATCTCGCCTTCATCCCCGAACGGAACACCTGGAATGGCCGGGATGCCCTCCAGCTGCGTCTGAAGGATCTGCACGTCCTGAGAGGGACGGCCGGCGACGAAGAGACCGACTGACCCGCCCGCCCAGGCAGTGCGCCCGCCGGTCACATCCGCTGCAGGGAATATCCGCCACAGACAGATCAGACAGAGTGGATGATCCAGACCGCCGTACCTATGGATGGACCGGCGATTTTTCCTTGACAAGGTCGAGTCCGTCGTTATAGTGGCCCGGACGGAAAGCCCATTGGGTACGCGGTGTTGCGATGGTCCAGGCTGCGGCAGGGAAGGATGGGCTGCGGTGCCGCCGGTCATCGCGGCTCGCGAGAGGGGTCAAACGGCGCGCCATGCAGGCAAGTATTCTCCGAATGTTTCGTGAAAGCGCGGCGGTGAAGCTCCGCTTCGTCGAGGAGGCGGGCGCCCGGATCGAGGCCGTGGCTCGCGAGATGGCGGCGGTCCTCCGGCGTGGGGGAAAGCTCCTGTTTCTGGGGAACGGGGGGAGCGCGGCGGACGCCCAGCATCTGGCGGCGGAATTCGTGAACCGCTTCCTGGTGGACCGGAAGGCGCTGGCCGCGCTGGCGCTGACGACGGATACGTCGGTGCTCACGAGCATCGGCAACGACCTGGGGATCGAGCAGCTCTTCTCGCGACAGGTCGAGGCCCTGGCCCGTCCGGGGGATCTGGTGGTGGCGATCAGCACCAGCGGAAGCTCCCCCAACGTCCTCCGGGCAGTCGAGGCTGCCCGTCGCCTCGGCTGCAGGACAGTGGGCTTGACGGGTGGATCCGGAGGGGCCCTGGCCAAGGCGGTGGACGATGCCTTCGTGGTGCCCAGCCAAGAGACACCCCGGATCCAGGAAACACACATCACGCTGGGGCATGCCCTCTGCGCGTTGGTCGAGGAGTTGTGTGTTCGAGGCGGAGACGCCCCGGGCCAATCGCAGGTTGGTTGAGGCATGGGGAATTGGACAGAGGTGTCGAGTTCACCGGATGGCGGGGGGAGACGGACAGACGGCCCCGCCGTCGGTATTGCGGGGTAGCGGCGGACCCTCGGGTCCGCCCCATCGGGAGGGAGAAGCCGTGAGGAGGCGAGTCCTGGCGTGCGGGTGCCTGGCGTTCATCCTGCTCGGGACCACCAGCTCGGCGCTGGCGGCGCCAAATCGGGCCGGAGCCCAGAAACATCGCACGGCACACCGGAAGGCCAGCTTGCCCCGCGATCGCTCCTGGACCTCGCGCTCCCTCCCGGAGTCGCTGGACTTGTTGCGGCCGGGGCCGAGAGAGGTCAGCGCGGTCGCGGCCGTCCTGATGGACGCCAACACGGGCGAGGTGCTCTACGCGCGGAATCCGGACGAGCCACTCCCGCCGGCCAGCGTCACCAAGATCCTCACGGCGCTCGTGGTCCTGGAGCGGGGTCGCCTCGCGGACACCGTCGTGGTCAGCCAGGAGGCGGCGAGGGTTGGCGGCTATCAGCTTGGGCTACGGCGCGGCCAGCAGATCTCGCTGGGGGATCTGCTGGGGGCGATCCTGATCCGATCGGCCAACGACGCCGCCGTGGCGGCGGCGGAGCATGTCGGGGATGGTCTGGCCGGCTTCGTCGACCTGATGAACGCCAAGGCCGAGGCGCTCGGGATGCAGCACAGCCACTTCGCCAACCCGCACGGGCTGGATGAACCGGGGCATTTCACGACGGCCCGGGACATGGCCGTGCTCACGCGGGTCGCCCTGGAGAACCCCCACTTTGCGGGGCTCGTCCGGACACGGGAGCTGACGGTGACCATCTGGAATCCCGGCCGGAGGGGACCGATGATCGCCCGGGCGCGCCTCATCCAGGGTCACAACAAGCTGCTGGGACGCCTGGATGGCGCGGACGGCGTCAAGACCGGGTACACCGGGGCAGCGGGTCGGTGCCTGGTGGCCTCTGCCAGCCGGGGCAACCGGCGGATGATCGCCGTCCTGCTGAACGATCCGAATCGCTGGGCGGATGCCGCCTCGCTTCTGGAGTACGGGTTCGAGTCCTCCGGCAGCGCCGCCGGAGTACGGGACGGCGACCACCCTCGCCCCTTTGCGTGGGCGGCGGTGGGCCGGAACTAGCAGGCTGCTGAAAAAGGCGCATCTGCGGTGACCCACCTCCGGTGGGTACCCCGCGCGCTCGGGCACTCGCTGCGGCGTACGCTTGAGTACGCCTCACTCGGCCCTGCGTGCGCCGCCCGGGTACCCATCCGCAGGATGGGTGATCTGGACCTTTTTGAGCAGCCTGGGCGAATGCGAGTTCTTCATCATCCTGATACGGTACCTGACTGCTGCGGAGGAGTTGCCATGATACGAACATACAGGTGCTGCCTCGGCTGCTTCGGGCTGGTCGTCCTTTGCCTCCCCCTCGCTGTGCGGGCCGCCGAAGCCCCGCCCGCTCCGGCGTCTGCGCCGGGCGAGACCTACGTGGTGAAGCAGGGCGATACGCTGTGGGGGATCGCCAAGGGCCTGCTCAATGACCCGATTCTCTGGCCGCGGATCTGGGAGCAGAACCCCTTCATCACCGATCCGAATCGGATCTTCCCCGGCGACACCCTGGCCGTGCCCGGGCGCGAGCCGGCGCCGCCAGCCCCGGCCCCCGTCGCGGCCCCGCCGGCCCCCGAGCCGCCGAAAGAGGTGCCGAAGGTGGTCCAGACCGAGGTGACGCCGCCACCCCCCCCCGCTCCACCGCCGCAGGTCCCTCGGGTCGAGATTCCCCCCGTGCCGCCGGCCAGCCGACACGCGATCGCCTGCAGCCCTATACTCGTGCCGGAGGCGGTTGCGGTCAGCTCCGGCGTCGGGAGCATCCTCACGAGCGAGGACGGTCGCCAGCTCGTCGGGCTCGAGGATCGACTCACCATCGGCTTGGACGCGGGAGGCCATGCGTCCGTGGGGGACAGGCTGGCGGTCATCCGACCCGGCATCCGGGTCATTGATCCACAGACCAGGCGCAGCCTGGGGCGGATCCTTTACACGTTGGGTGTGATCGAGGTCCAGACGGTGCGAAATCGTACGCTGGAGGGTCGGGTCATCTTTGGGTGCGAGGCCGTGAGTCCCGGGGACCGCGTTGCCCCATTCGTCCAGGCCCCGTTCCCGGAGGATAAGATCGCTCGGCCCACGACCCGGTCGGTCGAGGGGATCGTCCTGGAGTCTTCCACCCTGGCAGAGCTGCTGGGGCAGCAGCACCTGATCTTTGTGGACGTGGGGGAGAGACAGGGCATCGATTCGGGCGACATCTTTGCCATCTACCGTCCGAATATCCCTGCTGTGAGCCCGGCAACGGGTCAGGAGTTTCCCATCCCGCCGGACCGTCTCGGGGAGGCCGTGGTGATCCGTGTGACGGAGGGAACGGCCACGGCGGTGGTCACGGCGAGCAGCAAGGAGATCCAGCGGGGCGATCGGGTCGTCCTGAGCCGGCGGATTCAGCCGTAACCGACGCCGTGGCCTCCCGGGACAGCGGTCGCAGGCGGCGGGGCCCGGAAGCGAAGGTCCATCCCGATCCGGCCGGGGGGGCCGCGGTGCCCGGTCTGGAGGCGGGGGAGCGGGAGGCACGCTGGGCCTTCGGGCTCCTACCCCAGATGGGCGGCGCGGGGCTCCAGGGACTCCTGGCGGCCTTCGGCTCGGCCGTCCGGGCGTGGGAAGCCCCGGCAGAGGCGCTGCGCGGCGTGCCGGGGATCGGCCCGGCCGCGGCCCAGGCCGTGCGCGGCTTTGCCTGGGCCCGCATGCTCCGTGAGGAGCAGGCGCGGGTCGCTCGGACCGGGGTCCGGGTGATTGTTTGGGGGGACGCCGGGTACCCCACGCTCCTCCGACATATCGCCTCGGCCCCGCCCGTGATCTACCTGCGGGGGACGCTGGAACCAAGAGACGAGACAGCCGTGGCCATCGTGGGTGCCAGGCACGCCACGGCCTACGGTGAAGCGGTGGCCCGGGAACTGGCAGCGGAGCTGTCCCGCCGCGGCCTCACCATCGTCAGCGGTCTGGCGCGGGGCATTGACGGAGCGGCCCACCGCGGGGTCCTGGAGGTGGCCGGCCGGACCCTGGCCGTGCTCGGAAGCGGCCTGGATCAGATCTACCCTCCGGAACACGGGCCGCTGGCGGATCAGGTGGCCGGCTCGGGGGCGCTCCTCAGTGAATTTCCGCTGGGCACGGCTCCCCTCCGGCCGCATTTTCCGCGGCGCAATCGGATCATCAGCGGCCTGAGTCTGGGGGTGATCGTGGTGGAGGCCGGGGTGGACAGCGGGGCCCTGATCACGGCGCACCACGCTCTGGAACAGGGCAGGGAAGTCTTTGCAGTTCCCGGCCGGGTCCACGCACGCTATAGTGAAGGGTGCAACCGGCTGATCAAGGCCGGGGCAAAGCTGGTGGAGGGCTGGGAGGACGTCCTCGGCGAGTTGGCCCCGCAGCTCACGGGTCGGACGAGCCGGCGGGCCGAGGCGCCGCCCCCTCCCGATCTCCCCCCAGAGGAGCAGCGGGTGTTCGACCTGCTGGCCGACGGGCCGCTCCACATCGACCTGCTCATCGCGCGGGCCGGGCTCCAGGCCGGACGGGTCGCCTCGGCCCTGGTCGGGCTGGAGATGAAGGGGGTCGTCCGTCAACTCCACGGCAAGGTGTTTGAGCGTTCCGACGGCGGGTGATGCCGGGCGGCTCCTGGTCTGATGAGGTCATGGGACCCAAGGTCGCTGCCGGCCTTGGGTTTTTGTATCTGGGAACAGAGAAGCCTCCAGCCATCAGCAGTCAGCTTTCAGCCCGAGGCTCCAATCGAGCTCGTGGCTGATCGCTGAGTGCTGGATGCAGGGGGCTGCAAGGAGTTTCATCGCGTGGCGAAGTCACTGGTGATCGTCGAGTCCCCGGCGAAGGCCAAGACCATCAACAAATTCCTGGGCCGGGACTACCTGGTGAAGGCCTCCATGGGTCACGTGCGCGACCTGCCCGTGAAGTCCCTGGCCGTGGACGTGGATCACGATTTCAAGCCCAAGTACGAAGTCGTCCGCGGACGGGAGAAGGTGCTGAGCGAGCTGAAGACGGCCGCCAAGTCCTCGGCGGCCGTCTACCTGGCTGCCGACCCGGACCGCGAGGGGGAGGCCATCTGCTGGCATCTGGCGCAGGAGCTGAAGTCGGCCAGAAAGCCCGTCCACCGGGTGATGTTCAACGAGATCACGAAGCGGGCGGTCCAGGAGGCGTTCGCCCACCCCGGCCGGATCGACCAGCGCAAGGTGGACGCGCAGCAGGCGCGGCGGATCCTGGATCGCCTGGTCGGCTACAAGATCAGCCCCCTGCTCTGGGAAAAGGTCCGCCGCGGGATCTCGGCCGGCCGGGTCCAGTCGGTGGCCCTCCGCCTGGTGGCGGACCGCGAGAAGGAGATCCGGGCCTTCACCCCGACGGAGTACTGGACGATCGCGGCGGAGCTGGCCCGGCCCGATGGCGTGGGCTCGGCATTCCCCGCCCGCCTCTCCCGTGTGGATGGGGAGAAGGCCTCCATCCCCTCGCAGCAGGACGCTGATCGGATCCTGGCCGAGCTCACCGCCCCCGGCACCGAGTTCCGGGTGGCCAGCCTGGTCAAGAAGGAGAAGCGCCGGAATCCCGTCCCGCCCTTCACCACCAGCAAGCTCCAGCAGGAGGCGGCGCGCAAGCTCCACTTCCCCGTCCGCAAGACCATGCAGGTGGCGCAGCAGCTCTACGAGGGGATCGAGGTGGGGGATGCGGGGGCCGTGGGCCTCATCACGTACATGCGCACCGACTCCACCCGCATCTCGCCGGAGGCCCAGGCGGAAGTCCGCCAGTTCATCGCTGACCGCTACGGCGCGGCGTTCTTGCCGGATCGGCCTCCCACGTATCGGAGCGGCAAGGGGGCGCAGGAGGCTCACGAGGCCATCCGTCCGACCTCCGTCCTGCGCGACCCGGCGCAGATGGCCCCGTACCTCACCCGGGAGCAACTGGCCCTGTACACGCTGATCTGGAACCGGTTCGTGGCCTCCCAGATGCGGCCTGCGGTCTTCGACGCCACCTCGGTGGACATCGCCGCGGGACGGTGCACCTTCCGAGCCAGCGGCCAGCAGATGAAGTTTGCCGGCTTCATGCAGGTGTACGTCGAGGGACGGGACGAGGCCGCTCGGGGCGCCCCCGAGGAACCGGAGGCCGAAGGGGACGAGGAGCGAAGCCTGCCGCCGCTCCAGGACGGCCAGGCCCTTGACTGCCGGGCCCTCACACCGGCCCAGCACTTCACGCAGCCGCCCCCCCGCTTCACCGAGGCCAGCCTGGTCAAGGAGCTGGAGGAGCGGGGCATCGGCCGCCCCAGCACCTACGCCGCCATCCTGAGCGTGATCCAGAACCGGGATTACGTGGTGAAGGACGAGGGGAAGTTCAAACCCACCGAGCTGGGCGAGATCGTGGTGGACCTCCTGGTCGAGAGCTTCCCCCGCATCCTGGACCCCGGGTTCACCGCCCAGATGGAGACGAAGCTGGACGAGATCGAGGAGGGCACGGCCGACTGGCTGGAGGCCATGCACAAGTTCTACGGGGCCTTCGCCAAGTGGCTGGAGAAGGCCAGGTCGAAGATGCGGAACGTCAAGGCCATGGAGGAGCCGTCGGACCAAGTCTGCGAGAAATGCGGGCGGCCCATGGTCATCAAGTGGGGGCGCTTCGGAAAATTCCTGGCGTGTTCGGGCTACCCGGAGTGCAAGAGCACGAAGGAGCTGCCCGGAAACGGGAATGGAGAATCGGCGGCGGGGACGAACGGCCAGGGCGGGACAGTTGGCGAGGGCCAGCCGTGCGAGAACTGTGGAAAGCCCATGGTCCTGAAGCGCGGGCGCTTCGGGCCGTTCCTGGCGTGCTCGGGCTACCCCGAGTGCCGGACGGTCGTCCGGATCGCGCGGTCTGCGGCGCCGCCGCCGCAGCCGACCGACCAGGTCTGCGAGCAATGCGGCGCGCCCATGGTCATCCGCCAGGGGCGCTTCGGCCCGTTCTATTCCTGCAGCACGTACCCGGCCTGCAAGAACCTGAAGCCGATCCCCATCGGGGTGGACTGTCCGCAGTGCGGCGCACCCCTCACGGCGCGGCGCACCAAGCGCGGGCGGACGTTCTACGGGTGCAGCGCCTATCCCAAGTGCGAATACACCCTCTGGGACCGCCCCATCCCTGAGCCGTGTCCACGCTGCGGCGCCAAGTTCCTGGTGGAGAAGCGATCCAAGGCGGGCGTCAAGATCCGGTGCATCCAGGAGGGCTGCGACTACGCACGGGATGTGGAGCCGGAAGCCCAAACGACAGGGGAGGCTCCGGCATCCGGTGACGGCGCGCCCGTCTCCGACGTGCCCGCGTCCCAGGGCTGACCCCTCCTCGCGCGGGGAACCTGCCATACACCAGACTCCCCGAGTCGCCTCTCGTCGTGTCAACATGTCGGATGACCTCATCACCGTGATCGGCGGGGGACTGGCGGGCTGCGAGGCAGCGTGGGGGGCCGCGCGCCTGGGCGCCTCCGTCTGCCTGTTCGAGATGCGGCCGGCGGCGCGGACGGCCGCGCACCAGACCGACCGACTCGCCGAGCTGGTCTGCAGCAACTCCCTGAAGTCGGACTCCCTGGAGGACGCCAGCGGACTGCTCAAGAGCGAGATGCGGGCGCTGGGGTCGCTCATCCTGCGCTGCGCGGAGGCGCACCGGGTCCCGGCCGGCTCTGCCCTGGCCGTGGACCGGGAGGCCTTCGCCTCGGCGGTCACCGAGGCGATCACGTGCGAGGGCCGGATCCAGGTCATCCGTCAGGAGGTCTCGGTGCTTGCCGCGGAGCGCCCGGTGGTGGTGGCCACCGGCCCCCTGACCTCGGACCGCCTGTCCGCCGACCTCGCCGCAGGGTTCGCCGCCTTTCTCGAGCCGGCAGCCGCTCCACCTCGACCCTCTCAACTGCTGTACTTCTACGACGCCATCTCGCCCATCGTCTCCGCGGACTCGGTGGACCGCCAGGTTGCTTTCGCCGCGGCGCGCTACGGCAAGGGCGGGGCCGATTACCTGAACAGCCCCCTGACGCGGGAGGAATACCTCGCGTTTCGTGAGGCGCTCCTCGCGGGCGAGCGCTACCCCTTGCACGATTTCGAGACGCCGCACTACTTCGAAGGCTGCCTGCCCATCGAGGTGCTGGCGGAGCGGGGCGAGGACACTCTCCGCTTCGGACCGATGCGACCGGTGGGCCTCCAGGACCCGCGAACCGGCCGGCGCCCCTACGCCGTCGTGCAGCTCCGGGCGGAAAACCTGGGACCCGACGGCACGCCCACGCTGTACAACCTGGTGGGTTTCCAGACGCGTCTCCGGCGCGGCGATCAGGCGGAGGCCCTCCGGCTGATCCCCGGCCTGCAGCGAGCCGAGATCCTGCGCTACGGCAGCGTCCACCGGAACACGTTCATCTCGGCACCCGCCTTGCTCCGGGAGACGCTCCAGTTCCGGGGGGACCCCGGGGTCTTCTTCGCCGGGCAGCTCACCGGGGTCGAGGGCTACCTGGAATCGGCGGCGACCGGCATCCTGGCCGGGATCAATGCCCTCAAGCTGTCCCGGAGCGAGGCCCCCGTCTGCCCACCTGCCACGACCATGCTGGGGGCCCTCCTGCGCTACATCACCAAGAGCGACCCCAGAACCTTCCAGCCCATCAACGCCAACTTCGGCCTCCTGCCCCCGCTTTCGCAGATCGTCCGGAAGCGCGAGGAGCGCAACCGCCTCCTCGTGGAGCGCGCCCAGATCGACTTCCAGGCGTGGGTACAGAGTCTTTGATCGCACCTCAGTCCCGGCCCTTTCTCCTACCTCTCTCAGGTGTGCCTCGTCTTCCACCCAGGCATGTCCGCGTCCTTGCATCCCGGGGTGGCATCTGATACAAAGTCAGCAATCCCTCGCGATTCCCCTGTTGGGCATTCGGTTTCGATGAGTGCCGGTAGGTGCGAAGGCGAAATACTTCGAGCCGGCTGAGGATAAGCGCCATGGGCCAGCTTGCGATCGCAGATCCGAAGCTTGCCGAGATCGTCCGTCGGCTGGTAGACGCCTATCAACCCGAGCGCATTTACCTCTTCGGCTCGCATGCGCGAGGTGACGTTACCCCTGACAGCGACTACGACCTCCTGGTGGTGGTCCGTACGTCGGACCTCCCGGGCTACAAGAGGGATCAGAAAGCCTTTCGTTTGCTTTGCGGGGTGGGCGCACCCAAGGACGTGATTGTCCTCACCCACGAGGAGTTCGAAAGAAAGCGAGAAGTTGTCTGCTCCCTCCCGGCCACCGTCGAACGTGAAGGACAGCTACTGTATGCAGCCTGAGAAAGCGGAGGAGGTCCGGGCTTGGCTCAAGAAGGCCTCGTCCGATCTGCGGGCCGGGGGGGTTGATCTTGCTGCCCATCCTCCCCTGATCGGGGATGCACTCTTCCATTGTCAGCAGGCAGTTGAGAAGGCCCTCAAGGCGTTCCTCACGGCCCACGACGCTCCCTTCCGGAAAACGCACGATTTGGACGAACTTGCCATAGCCTGCGGGAGAATCAACCCTGACCTGCAACGCGAGGTGAATCCCGCATTGGAATTGACGACCTTCGCCTGGGCGTTTCGGTATCCCGGAGAATCCGAGGAGCCATCCAAAGAAGAGGCGGAGGAGGCAATGACGCTTGCCAAGCAAGTGTACGAGGCTGTTCTTGAACGCCTGCCAGCGGAAGCTCGTCCGTGATCCGTGCGACCATTTCCACTGCCCTGCGCTCAACCCCCCTCACCGCTGGCCTCTCCCCCGCGGGGAGAGGGAAAGGGTGAGGGGTTCGACTGGTAGGTTGCTGTTGCATTCGTTGTGCAGCACTCAGCGGAAGCGAGGCCGCGTCTTTGGAATGGATCTGACTCACCAGCAGGAGGCTTTGGGGCGAAGGGGCTGAGAGATGGCGAGGAAGAAAAGGACTCAGGCCGGGAATGCCGAGTCGCTGGGCAATGTGACCGACTACCGGCACGAAGGCGCGACGCGGGTGAACATCCCGCCCGCGAAGATCGCTGCCGAGGGGGCGATTCCGAAGGTCTCGGAGGCGCAGTACAGCTACAGCCCAAGGCGGTCCCCGACGCTTCGGTTCGACCAGCGCGGCACCCCCGATGCCCTCCTCGAACTGCTGGAACAGGCGCGTCAGCGGTCGTTGACAGACGAGGAGGCGAGGCGACTGGCCGAGGTTGGCCAATGGGCTGACGCTGATTCTGGAAGTCAAAGGGTTCGAGGACGAGCAGACCCGGGCGAAGCACGAGGCGGCCAAGCGATGGGTGATAGCCGTGAACAACGGGGGGCAACTCGGGAAGTGGAAGCTCCATATATGTCGGAACCCGCTGATGTTGGATAGAGAGCTGGGCTATCTTCTTCGCGAGAGCTAAGGAGGCTCCGCATCAGACCGATGAGGCATGCAGAATGCCTAGTTTACAAGCCGTGGACATATGCAGGTTGTCACCTCGGCCCCGGTTTTCGCCGGGGTGAACTCCGGCCGGGGTCCAGGATTCCGGGATGCCTCTGGATTCCGGCTTCCGCCGGAATGACGGAAGAAGCCTGGGCGGTATGTTTGCGGCCCAAACTTGACTTCATCAAGGCAGGCTCAGAGCCTGTCGCAGGCCCGCTTCCACTTTTGCCAGATCTGCGGTGGAGAGCGCGCCCAGGGGTCGCTTCACGATGTGTTTGTCCACGGCGAGGATCTTGGAGATCCGTGCCGTGCTGGGGTGCCGGAGCCCGATGGACCGCCAATCGTGGAGCGGGCAGTCGCCAGGGCCGGGTCGCCGGAAGAAGCGGGGCTGGCTGCTGATCGGGCAGACGATCACGTCGGGCAGCTTCGCATGAAAGACCTCGGCGCTGACGACCAGCGCCGGGCGCGGCTTGACCCCCGACCGATCCGTGTAAGGGACATTGACCACGATCACCTGCCCGCGCCTAAAGGTAATCGTAGAGGGCATCGTCCTCCCCCTCCCAAGCCTGCTGGAGCCGGGTGTGAGCCAATCGCTCCCAGCCCAATGCCTCCAGGTCTGCTTCCGAGATCGGCTGGATCAGCGCGTACGGCTTGCCGTGGTGCGTGACGATGATGGGCCTCTTGTCCTTCTTGGCCTGGGCCAGATAGGCCGAAAGCTGGTTCTTGACCTCTGCCACGCTGGCGAATCGCATCCCCGCCCCCCCTTTCATTCTGGCCAGGAGTATAGCCACAATCAGCCGTTAGGGTCAAGCCGAGGTTTCGCAGCCACGCGTCCCTTCAAGGGCGGACCCGCGCCTTTTTGCTTGATCTTTCGGGCGGTCTGGCGTAGATTTCGCGCGGACTGGCCGGTTGCCGGGTCTGCCGCCTGGAGGCCTGGCGGCTGGCCGTTTCGGTTTTCTGGGGGACGCGTGCGGGAGGCCATCGAGCACTACCTGACCTATCTCAGGGCCGAGCGCGACGCCTCGGCCCACACGCTGCGGAACTACCGCGTGGACCTCGACCAGTTCCTGGGGTATCTGATAGAGCGAGGAGCCGGCCGCGCCCGCCTGGCCCCGGACGCGGTGGATGAGCTGACCGTGCGTGGGTTCATGGTGCGGCTCCACCGAGAAGGATTGAGTCCGGCCAGCCAGGCCCGCAAGCTGGCCGCCCTGCGCTCGTTCTTCCGATACCTGTGCCGCCAGGGCCGAATGGCGGCGAACCCGGCGGAGCTGATCCGGCACCCGCGCTCGCCCCAACGGACGACCCCGCATCTCACGGTGGATGAGGCGGATCGGTTGCTGGCGTCCCCCAGGCATGGCGACGCCGGGAAGGCCCGGCGGAAGGATGATGAGGCCCTCACCCGACGCGACCGGGCGATCCTGGAGCTGTTCTACGCCTCCGGCCTCCGGATCGGCGAACTGGTGGGGTTGAACCGGCAGGATGTGGACCTGCGGGAGGGGCTGGCCCGGGTGCTGGGCAAGGGGCGGAAGGAGCGTATCGTTCCGGTGGGGTCGAAGGCCATCCAGGCCCTCTCCGCCTATGCCGTTGATCGGGGCGAGGTGACCGCCCAGGGCGCGAATGCCGGGCCGGGAGCCGAGGCCCTGTTCCTGAACCCTCGCGGAGGCCGCCTCACCGCGCGGAGCGTCTCCCGGATTGTCCTGCGGCACCTGCTGACGAGCGGTCTGGGAAGAAAGATCACCCCCCACGGTCTGCGGCACAGCTTCGCCACCCATCTGCTGAGCGCGGGTGCGGATCTGCGGGCCATCCAGGAGCTGCTGGGGCACGCCCGGTTGAGCACGACCCAGCGGTACACGCACGTGGGGCTGGGGGAGATCATGAGGGTGTACGACGACGCCCATCCCCGGGCCCGTGCCGGAGGAAAGGGGCGTCGCCCGGCCCCGGGGACCGCATGATGGCCCGGGCCGATCGTCACAGCGCGGAGCCGGGGCGCCGGCCCTCCGCCGTGCGGAGCACGACCATCCTGTCCGTCCGCCACAACGGCCGGGTGGCCATCGCCGGGGACGGGCAGGTCTCCTTCGGCGACGTGGTGATGAAGCACACGGCCCGCAAGGTCCGGCGGATGTACAACGACACGGTCGCCGCCGGCTTTGCCGGCGCCGCGGCGGATGCCTTCGCGCTGTTTGCGAAGTTCGAGGCGAAGCTGGAGGAGTTCCACGGGAACCTCCCCCGAGCCGCGGTGGAGCTGGCCAAGGACTGGAGGCTGGACCGGGCCCTGCGGCGACTCGAAGCCTTGCTGGCCGTGGTGGACCGGGAGCACTCCCTGATCATCTCCGGCACCGGCGACGTGATCGAGCCGGACGATGGGATCATCGGCATCGGCTCCGGCGGGGCGTATGCCGCGGCCGCGGCGCGCGCGCTGGTCCGCCATTCCACGCTCTCGGCCCGGGAGATCACGCAAGAGGCCATGAAGATCGCCGCCGCGATCTGCGTCTACACCAACGACCAGATCACGGTGGAGGAGCTGTAGGTGGCGACAGGGGCGAGGTCGGATCCCTCCGCCAGTCTGGTCGAGGTGGCGCGGACGCTTTTTTGGGATACGGAGCCTTCCACGCTCAACGTCTCCGCCCACTGGGAGTATATCCTGGGACGAATCCTCGAGTACGGGACGACGGATGCCGTGCGCTGGGCGATGGAGACTTACGGGGAGGGGAAGATCCGAGAGTTCATCCTGGGTCGGGGACTCCGGGTTCTGTCCCGGAAAACGGTGAACTACTGGGCGATGCGCCTGGGCCTCCAGGACGAGGAATGCATCCAGAGATTCTTGACGGGCCCCAGAAATCCACTTTGGCCCTCCTAGGGCAGTCGCCGATCTCTCTGGTCAAGAGCCTGGTGTACTTCGTCGACGCAGACAAGGAACCGATGCCGGACATGATCTCGCCCTGTCCCTGGGACGAGGTCAAGGCGTTCTTCGCAAGCGAATCGCAGCGCATGGTCAAGGGATAGGCGGATGCTCGGTAGTCAGTGCTCGGTTTTCCATTCTGAATTGAGGTGTGGCCTCCCATGGATCGCCTGACCCCCCGGCAGATCGTGGCGGAGCTGGACAAGTACATCATCGGCCAGAAGGACGCGAAGCGCGCCGTGGCCATCGCCCTCCGGAATCGCTGGAGGCGCACCAGGCTCCCGCCCGGTCTCCGGGACGAGGTGGCCCCCAAGAACATCATCATGATTGGCCCCACCGGCGTGGGCAAGACCGAGATCGCCCGCCGGCTGGCCCGACTCGCCGAGGCCCCCTTCATCAAGGTCGAGGCGTCCAAGTACACGGAGGTGGGCTACGTCGGCCGCGATGTCGAGTCCATGATCCGCGACCTGGTGGAGCTGGCAGTGAACATGGTCCGCGGCGAGAAGACCCGGGCGGTGGAGAGCCGGGCGAAGGAGCTGGCCGAGGATCGGCTGCTGGACCTCTTGCTGCCCTCCTCCCGGCCGGGGTCCTTCGGGCAGGTCGTGGCCCCGGAGGCGGGGCCGGGCCACGAGACCCGGGAGAAGCTGCGCCAGCGACTGCGGGATGGGGCCCTGGACGAGCGCACGGTCGAGGTGGAGGTCCGGGATCGGGGCCTCCCCATGGTGGAGATCCTGGGCGGCCAGGGCCTGGAGGAGATGCAGGAGAACCTCAAGGAGATGCTGGGGAATCTCCTGCCGCAGCGGACCAAGCGCCGCAAGGTCAAGGTGAGCGAGGCGCGTCACATCCTCACCCAGGAGGAGGCGGACAAGCTGGTGGAGAAGGAAGAGGTGGTGAGCGAGGCCATCCGGCGCGTCGAGGATTCGGGGATCGTGTTCCTGGACGAGATCGACAAGATCGCGGGGCGCGAGCACGCCCACGGACCGGACGTCTCCCGCGAGGGGGTGCAGCGGGATCTGCTGCCCATCGTGGAGGGGTGCACGGTCAGCACCAAGTACGGTCTCGTCCACACGGATCACATCCTGTTCATCGCCGCTGGCGCCTTCCACGTCTCCAAGCCGTCGGACCTCATCCCCGAGATGCAGGGCCGGTTCCCGCTCCGGGTCGAGCTGGCGAGCCTGACCCGGGAGGATTTCGTGCGCATCCTCACGGAGCCGGAGAATGCCCTGACCAAGCAGTACACGGCCCTGCTGGCGACGGAGAAGGTGGACCTCCACTTCACGCGGGATGCCCTGGAGGAGATCGCCGCCACCGCCACCGCGGTCAACCAGTCCACCGAGAACATCGGGGCGCGCCGCCTCTACACCATCATGGAGCGTCTGCTGGACGAGATCTCCTTCGAGGCCCCCCACATGGAGGGGGTGCAGGTGGAGATCGACGCCGAGCAGGTGCGGAGCAAGCTGGCGAGCATCGTCAAAGACCAGGATCTCAGCCGTTACATCCTGTAGCGGCGGAGGCCGGTCCGACTGCGGCGAGCCGTTCCACTGGGCCCTTCGGCGTCGCTCAGGGTCCTGAGCCGTCCGGCTGAGCTCACGACGAAGCCCGTCGAAGGACCCAGTCGAGTCGGCCGGAGGCCACGAGATGCACCCCATTCCCCTCGCAGCCCGGTGAGGTGAGTGCCATGGACACTCTCCTGGTTGTGGATGATGATCGGTTGTTCCTGACCCTCGTCCGGGAGGAGCTGGAGAAGGCGGGCTTCGCCGTGAAGGTGGCGGAGAGCCCCTCCCAGGCGCAGCAGATCCTGGGGGCGGAGACGGTCCAGGCGATCCTGATGGACGTGGTCATGCCCGAGATGGACGGGATGGAGCTGCTGCCGCGACTGCGCGCGGCGCACCCGGACATCCCCGTGATCGTGGTGAGCGGGCGGGCCTCGTTCCTCACGGGCGTCCAGGCCATGCGTCTGGGGGCCGTGGACTTCCTGCGAAAGCCGCTCAACTTCGATGAGCTGGTGCGGACCATCGCCGCGGCAATCCAGCACCGGCGAGAGGGTCCCGCCGGGCACGGACGCCTGGCCCAGGTCGCCCGGCTGCAGGCGAGCGCCCTGGAGCTCGCCAACATGATCCGCTGGGACGCCCTGGGGGAGTTCCTGAAGGACAGCGCGTCCTTCTTCCAGCGAGTCATCGACCTCATCGCCGTCGTGCTGGACGTGGAGATCGTCTCCCTGATGCTGCTGAAGGAGCCGGAGGGGGTCCTGCGGATCGTCCAGGCCAAAGGCCTGGAGACGGAGATCCGCGAGCGGGCGGTCTGCGCCGTGGGCGAGGGGATCTCGGGCCGGGTGGTCCAGACCGGCGAGCCGCTCTTGATCCGCGACCTGTCGCAGGAGCCGGGCTTCGGCAAGCGGGATCTGCACCCGCGCTACCGCACCAATTCGCTGATGTGCGTTCCCCTGAAGGTCAACGGCAAGAGCGTCGGCGTCCTGAACGCCAACAACAAGGTGACGGGGGAGACCTTCGACGAACACGACCTGGCCCTGTTCACCATCTTCTCTTGCCTGGTGTCTCTCAGCCTGGCCACGACCCAGATCTTCGAGCAGCTCACCTCCTCGGTGGACGAGCTGGCCGTCACCAACGCCAGGCTGGCCCGCGCCAACGTGGCGCTGGAGGCGCGCCTCCGGGAGCTGCAGGTGCTCAAGAGCAAGAGCGGGAGATTCGAGGCGAGGACATGAGTACCCTGCCCAGCCGGGCGGAAATCATCATCAGCGCCCTCCCCTTCATCCGGGCCTTCAGCGGGAAGACCGTGGTGGTGAAGTACGGGGGGAACGCCATGCGGGATCCCTCGCTCACCACCGCCGTCATGCAGGACCTGATCCTCATGCGCCTGGTCGGCATGCAGCCGGTGGTGGTGCACGGGGGAGGCCCGCAGATCGACCAGGCGATGAAGACGTCGGGGCTCACGCCGACCTTCGTCCAGGGCCTGCGCGTCACCGACGCCGACACCATGCGCATCGTGGAGCGGGTCCTGGTGGGCGAGATCAACCAGGAGATCGTGGCGGCCATCGTCCGGCTGGGGGGCGCGGCCATCGGTCTCTCGGGAAAGGACGGGGGCTTGATCCAGGCCAGGAAGGCCGCCCCGACCACGGCCCCGGACGGGCAGGCGGTGGATCTCGGCTTGGTGGGGGAGGTGGCCCAGGTGGAGCCGCGTCCCATCCGCACGCTCCTGGAGGCCGGCTACATCCCCGTCGTGGCGCCCACCGCCGGCGACCCGGCAGGGGCCACGTACAACATCAACGCCGACGTCGTGGCGGGGGAGGTGGCGGCCGCCCTGGTGGCGGAAAAGCTGGTCCTGCTGACCGACACCGACGGCATCCTCGACCGGCAAGGTCGCCTGCTCTCCACCCTTGCCCGACCGGACGTGGAGCGCCTGATCGCGGACCGGACCATCAGCCGGGGGATGCTGCCGAAGGTGCAGGCATGCCTGACCGCGCTCAAGGCGGGGGTGCGGAAGACCCACATCATCAACGGGACGCGGCGGCACGCCCTCATCGAGGAACTGCTCACGCCCGAAGGTGTCGGGACGGAGATCGTGGCGGAAGATGACCCATGAGCGAGTGATCAATGAGGGATGGGCGAAGAGAGAGAGCGAAGGGGACGGGACGATGACGACTCAGGAGCTGATCGCGGCCTCGGGGAAATATCTGGCCAACACCTATGCGCGCTTTCCCATCGTGCTGGTCCGGGGGCAGGGGGTTCGGCTGTGGGATTCCGACGGGAAGGAATACCTGGACTTCGTGGGCGGGATCGCCGTGGACGCCCTGGGCCACTGCCACCCGAAGGTGGTCGAGGCCATTCGGGACCAGGCCGAGCGGCTGATCCACGTCAGCAACCTGTACCACATCGAGCCCCAGATCCGGCTCGCCAAGCTCTTGTGCGAGCATTCCTTCGCCGACCGCGCCTTCTTCTGCAACAGCGGGGCGGAGGCCAACGAGGCGGCCATCAAGCTGGCCAGGAAGTACGCCAAGGACCACTGGAGTACCGACCGATTCGAGATCATCGCGATGCGCCACTCCTTCCACGGCCGGACGCTGGCCACGGTGACGGCCACGGACAACGAGAAGTACTGGCACGGCTTCGAGCCGCTGATGCCGGGTTTCAAGCACGTCCCGTACAATGACCTCCGGGCCGCGGAGCGGGCCATGGACTCGCGCACCTGCGCCGTCCTGGTGGAGCCGGTCCAGGGCGAGGGCGGGGTGCATGTTCCCGCGAACGGCTACCTGCCGGGACTCCGGCGACTCTGCGACGAGCGCGGGGTGCTCCTGATCCTGGACGAGGTGCAGTCCGGGATGGGACGCACCGGGAAGCTCTTCGCCTGCGAGCACTGGGGAGTGGAGCCGGACATCCTGACGCTGGCCAAGGCCCTGGCGGGCGGGGTGCCCATGGGGGCCATGCTGGCCAAGGAGGGCGTGGCGGCGAGCTTCGTCCCCGGCTCCCACGCCTCGACCTTCGGTGGGACCCCCTTCGTCTCGGCCGTGGCCCACGCCGTGGTGACCACCATGCTCCAGGAGGATCTGCCGGGCAACGCCGCCCGTGTGGGCAAGTACTTCCTGGACAAGCTCGCCGGGTTGAAGGAGCGACACCCCGTGGTGACCGCGGTGCGGGGTCTGGGCCTCATCCTGGGGCTGGAGGTATCAGTCCCGGCCCGCACCATCGTCTCCGCCTGCATGCAGCGGGGCCTCCTGGTCCTCACGGCCGGCGAGAGCGTCGTGCGCTTCGTCCCACCCCTCATCATCGCCGAGGCCGACGTGGACCGGGCCGTCGCCATCGTGGACGAGGCGCTCGCCGGGATCGCCAAACAACCATCCACGACCGGCAACTGACAACGGAACAACGGGGCCGGCCGACTTTTCCGCCAGAGGCGGATCGGTTGTCAGTTCTTCAATGGCAAGGAGCTCTTGTATGAATCGGCACCTGATCACGCTGGACGACCTCACGCCGGCCGAGGTGGAGGCCCTGTTCGAGCTGGCGGGGTCGCTCAAGCTCCAACGGCGGCAGGGGATCCCGCACCCGCAGCTTTCGGGCAAGACCCTGGCCATGGTCTTCGAGAAGCCGTCGCTGCGTACTCGGGTCACCTTTGAGGCGGGGATGACCCAACTCGGCGGGCACGCGATCTACCTGGCGCCGGCCGACATCCGCCTGGGCGAGCGGGAGACGGTCCAGGATGCCGCCCGCAACCTGGAGCGCTGGGTGGACGGAATCGTGGCCCGCACCTTCAGCCACCAGATGGTGGAGCGCCTGGCGCGCTACTCCCGGATCCCCGTGATCAACGGCCTGACCGATAGCCACCACCCGGTCCAAGTTCTGTGCGACCTGTTCACCCTCTGGGAAAAGCGGGGATCGCTGACGGGCCTGGCGGTGGCCTTCATCGGGGACGGCAACAACGTGTGCCACTCCTGGCTGCAGGGGGCGGCCAAGTTGGGCCTGCACTTCACCTTGGCCTGCCCGCCGGGATACGAACCCGACCCGACAGTGGTGGCCCAGGCGCAGGAGCAGGGCAAGGCGAGCGGGGCCGTCCTCACGATGACCCACGATCCCGGCGCCGCGGCACACGGGGCGGATGTCCTGTACACGGATGTCTGGGCCAGCATGGGGCAGGAGGAGGAGCGCGCGCGGCGGCTCCGGGACTTCCAGGGGTATCAGGTGGACGGCACCCTGGTAAACCTGGCGAGACCCGAGGTCCTGGTGATGCACTGCCTGCCGGCCCACAGGGGCGAGGAGATCGCCGGCGAGGTGATGGACGGGCCGCGGAGCATCGTCTTCGATCAGGCGGAGAACCGCCTGCACATGCAGAAGGCCATCCTGGCCACGCTGATGGGGGGGAACTGACCCGACCAGAGCGTTCGGCAGTTCGGCAGTACGGCGGTTCGGCTGTTCTGAACTGCCGAACGGCCGAACCCTCGAACCGCCGAACGCTTTTTTCGTGTGAGGGAGCTGATGATACGTCTGGCGGAGAAAGTGGCCCTGGTCACCGGCGGAGGCGCCGGAATCGGTCGCGCCATCGTCCTGGCGCTGGCGCGGGAGGGGGCCGACCTGCTCGTGCCTGACATCCGGCTGGAGCACGCGGAGGCGGTGGCAAACGAGGTCCGCGACCTCGGCCGGAGGGCGACGGCCATGCAGGTGAACGTGACGGAGCAGGCCCGGGTCGAGCAGGCCATCGCCGACGGCATCCGGCAGTTCGGGAAGATCGACATCCTGGTGAACAATGCGGGGGTCACGCCGGGACTGGGCCTGCCGTTCACCCGCCAGGTCGAGGCGGACTGGGACAAGGTCTTCAACGTGAACCTGAAGTCGGTCTTCTTCACCTGCAAGGCCATCGCCCCCCACTTCATGCAGCGGCGCTCCGGGAAGATCGTCAACATCGCCTCCATCGCGGGCCCCATGTCCAGCCAGACCATGCCCTCCTACAGCGTGTCCAAGATGGGGGTCGTCACCTTCACCCGGATCGTGGCCAAGGACCTGGCGGCCTACAACGTCAACGTGAATTGCGTCTGTCCGGGGTTGCTCTACACGGATATGTGGAAGGCCATCGGCGAGGTGATCCGTGAGACGGATCCCGCGTACCGGGACCTCACCCCCCGGCAGATGTTCGAGCGGCGAGTGCAGGAGTGGATCCCGCTCCGGCGCGAGCAGACGCCCGAGGATATCGGCGAGGCCGCGGTGTTCCTGGTCTCCGAGGCGGCGCGGAACATCACCGGCCAGACGCTGATGGTGGACGGCGGGGCATTCATGCACTGAGAGACTGTTCGGCTGTGCGGCTGTTCGGCGGTTCGATTGCACGGGAACAGCCGAACGCTCGAACAGCCGAACGCTCTTTCATCCACCTCCGCTGGCTGCTCGAGACCTAGAAGTGTGAGGTGGTGGGTCGCAAGTCGGCGGTCTGGCTCTACGATCCGGCCTTCGCGACCTTCGAGGCGGACCAGGTCTACCAGCAAGCCGATGCCACGGGCTGCATCCGGCTGAACGCCCTGCGGTTGCGGATTCGCGCCCTGACCCGGGCGCGCACGGGAATCTGAATCCTCTCGCGGAGGCGTGGCGGGCGGGCTCCGGGGCGGGGAGGGCGGGCCTCATGGTCGAGCTGATCGAGAAGTCCGTGTCCCTCCTGCCGCCCGCCGGGGACCGGCTCTGCATGCTGCTGGCCCAGATCCCCAGCCGGCTCCGCCTCCGCAACTCCTTCTACCGGCTGGCCGACCCGGAGGCGCAGTGGGCGATGGTGGAGCAGATCCTCCGGATGGTGGCCCGCGGGGAAGACGGGCTGGATCGGGCAACGTTCCTGCTCTTCCCCGAGGTCTCGGTGCCCTGGCCGCACCGGGATGACCTGCTCAGCATCGTGCGGGAGGAGTTCCCGCCGAACACGGTGACGATCGCCGGCTTCGAGCATATCAGCCTGCGGCAGTTCTGGCAGCTCCTGGCGGAGTATCACGCCGACAACGCGGAGGCCCATCTGCTCACGGCCGAAGGCATGAACCAGGCGGAGGCAGAGCGCCCCGTGAACTGGTGCCTGGTGGCGGTCAAGGACGCGCAGGGCACCCTGCGCTGCTTCGTGGAGGCCAAGACCCACCCCTTCTTCGGGGAGGAGTTCCTGGACCGGCCCCGCGACCTGTACCGGGGGCGGTACCTCTACCTGATCCGCTCCCGGCTCTCGCCGCTCGGCTTCCTGGTCCTCATCTGCCTGGATTACATCCAGCGGGACCGGCATGGCTCCAACCTCCTGGCCATCATCCACCGGGCCAACGAGATCTACTACCGGGAGCGGCTGCCGCTGGACCTGCTCTTCGTCATCCAGTGCAACCCCAAGCCGGAACACCCGGTGTTCCGGGACACCGCGGTGGGTTTCTACGGGGAGCATCTGATGTTCACCCCCGGGGTCAGGGACGCCACGACGGTGCTCCTGAACACCTCCTCGGAGACGCGGATCGAGGGCGTGCCGGAGGAGCGGGGCGGTTTCGGCCACAGCGCCGTCCTGGTCCACCGGGACCGGCGGCTGCCCGCCACGTCCGTGGCGGAGTATTCCACGGACGACCTCGGCGGGGGTCCGGTCTCCCGCCTCCGCTTCGGCGGGGAGACGCGGCTCTACCATCTGGACCTCTCCCTCTTCCACGAGCGGGATGTCCGGACCTCGCGGAGCCCGATCAAGATCCTGAGCATCCACGGACACCGGGACGGGCGGTGGCACAAGCTGGAGGGAGAAGAGATCATCTCCGGGGTGAGCTCGCGGGAGGAGCTGGATTGAGGGTGGGGGCGACGGCATGAAGCGCAAGAAGGCGTGGGGGGGCCGTTTCAGCACCGACACCAACAAGCAGGTCGAGGGCTTCACGGCCTCGATCCGGTTCGACCAGCGGCTGGCCCCCCACGACATCCGGGGGAGCGTGGCCCACGCCCGGATGCTCGGTACCTGCGGGATCCTCTCGAAGGATGAGGTGGAGGCCATCGTCACCGGCCTCGGCGAGATCGGCGAGGAGATCGCGCGCGGCGACTTCCGCATCGACCCGGCGCTGGAAGACATCCACATGCACATCGAGCGGCGCCTGATCGAGAAGATCGGCGAGGTGGGAGGAAAGCTCCACACCGCCCGGAGCCGGAACGACCAGGTGGCCCTGGACCTGCGCCTGTATCTGCGCGAGGCCATCGGAGGGATCGGGGGTCAGCTCCGGACGCTGCAGGAGGTCCTGGTGGCCAAGGCGGAGGTCCACCTGGACACCATCCTGCCGGGCTACACCCACCTGCAGCGGGCCCAGCCGATCCTCCTGGCCCACCATCTCCTGGCCTACTTCGAGATGTTTCAGCGCGACCGGGAGCGGCTTGCCGACTGCCTGGTGCGCGTGGATGTGCTCCCCCTGGGGGCGGCGGCGCTGGCGGGGACCACGCTGCCCATCGACCGGGACTACGCGGCCAAGCTGCTGGGCTTTCCCCGGATCGCCGCCAACAGCGTGGACGCGGTCTCGGATCGGGACTTCGCCGTGGAATTCCTGGCGTGCGCCGCGATCCTCGCCATGCATATCTCCCGGCTGGCGGAGGAGATCACGCTGTGGGCCAGCGCGGAGTTCGGCTTCCTGGAGCTGCCCGACGCCTTCGCCACCGGGTCCAGCATCATGCCCCAGAAGAAGAACCCGGACGTGGCCGAGCTGGCGCGCGGGAAGGCGGGGCGGGTGTACGGCGCCCTCCTGAGCCTGCTCACGCTGCTGAAGGGGCTGCCGCTCAGCTACAACCGGGATCTCCAGGAAGACAAGGAGCCGGTCTTCGACGCCGTGGACACGATTCAGCAGACGCTGGCGGTGCTGCCCCCCATGCTCAAGGCGATCACCTACCACCCGGAGCGGATGCGCGCCGCCGCCGCCGACGGCTTCCTGAACGCCACGGATCTCGCCGACTACCTCGTCACGAAGGGCGTGCCGTTCCGCCAGGCGCACGCAACCGTGGGCCTGATCGTCCGGGAGTGCCTGGAGACCCGACAGCGGCTGGAGGACCTCCCGCTGGAGCGGCTACGCGGTTTCTCCCGGGCCTTCGGGGCGGACGTGTACAAGTACATCAGCCTGGAGGCCTGCGTGGGGCGCCGGCGGTCCGCCGGCGGCACGAGTTCCCGCCTGGTGGGCGAGGCCATCAGCCTGGCGAAGCGCCGGCTGCGCCATCCATGATGCCGCGCCACCGCCCTTCCCTCCTCGTCGCCTGGCTGATCCTTCCCGGGATGCTCCTGGCCGCCTGCGGACGCAAGGGTCCGCCCGTCCCGCCCCGGCCCGCGGCCCCGGCGGCGGTGAGCACGATCCGGGCGGAGACGGCGGACCGCGCCATCCTGGTGACGTGGGTCCGCCCGACTAGGAACGAGGACCGGTCGCCCCTCACGGACCTGTCGGAGTTCCGGCTCTTCCGCGCCGTGAGCCCGGCGGGGCCACGGGCCCCGGCAGGGCCATTGGCCTTCAGCCTGCTGGCCGCGGTGCGGGCCGACCAGCCCGATAACGCCACCGTCCAGGGGGACCTGTTCGCCTTTCGGGACGGCGGGGGCAGCGCCGGGCTGCTGCCGGGGACCCGGTACACCTATCGCCTGCAGGCGGTCAACCGGAAGGGGACGGCCGGCCCGCCCTCGGTGGAAGTCTCGGTGGACTTCCTGCTGGCCCCGCCTCCGCCGACCGGCCTGACCGCCATGGCGGGGGATGGTCTGGTGGATCTGGCCTGGCAGGCGCCCGCCCTGCCGGGATCTCCGGGCAGCGCACCCCCCCGGGGATACAACGTCTACCGGGTCGGGCCCCCGGGAAGGTCCGGGGGCGAGCCCCTCAACGGGAGCCCGATCACCGAGACGCGCTTCCGGGACGGCGGCGTGGTCAACGACGCCACGTACACCTATGTGGTCCGGAGCGTGGCAGGGGACCGACCCCCCTGGCGTGAGAGCCAGGATTCCAACGCGGTCTTGGCGACGCCGACGGACTTCACGCCGCCGGGGCCGCCGCGCGGTCTGGTGGCCGTCCCCGGACCGGGGGGGATCGCCCTGAGCTGGGAGCCCAATGCCGAGCCGGACCTCTCGGGGTACATCGTCTATCGGCGCGAGCCGCCGGCCCTGACGAGCATCCGCCTCAGCGAGACGCCCATCCCCACCACGACTTACCTCGACCGCGCGGCCCAACCCGGCAGGGGGTACGCATACACGGTGACCGCGGTGGACCGGTCTCCCCATCGCAACGAGAGCGCTGCCTCGGCCGAGGTCTCGGCCACATTACCCTGATCGACAGCGGGGGGGTCGTTGTGAGCATGACGGACTTGAAGGATCGACGCGGCGCACCACGCGTCGTCATCCCTGGACGGATCGGCAGCCGGGTGCGCGCGACCATAGAGGCTCGCATCCTCGACCTCAGCACCAGTGGGGCCCGCATCGAGCACCAGAACCTCCTGCGTCCGGGGTTCGCCTGCACCCTCGAACTTCCCCCCGCCCTCGGCGCGCACTCCCTCGCCGTCCGGGTCGTCCGGAGCACCGTCGTCGGCACGGAGCAGAGCGGGACGGGGGAGCGGCTCCTCCGCTACGAGAGCGGCCTGGCCTTCGTCGGGATCACGGAGGAACAACAGATCGGCCTCAAGCAGATCCTGGAGCGGCTCACCCCCGGAGGCGGCCTGGGGGAGGGAAAACTCGTCCTCTGATTTCCCCGCCTCACCTTGCCATCGGCTCTGAGGGATTACGCGCCGCGAGGAAACGCGGAGAGCAGGGCGCGCTGGGCCGTGAGGTCGCGTCCGGGGTCGAAGGTCTCATACACCGCCAAGCGGTCCACGAGGCCGCCGTAGCGCCGGCGCAGCTTCTCGGGAATCTCGCCGGGTCTCCCGACGACGGCGAAAGCCTCCAGCATCTCGTCGCTGATGACCGCCGCCATCCCCTCCCAGTCGGCGCGCAGGGAGCGCCGCGCCAACTCCTTGGCGGCCGCCCCCCATCCATGACACTCCAGGATGACACGGTAGTTGGGGGTGGAGGCGTAGAAGGCGATCTGGCGCCTGGCGTCTTCCCGCGCAGTTTGCATTGCCGTCGCGGTCTCGCCGGTCACGAGGAAGACGGCGCTGGTGAGGCAGAGATCCGCCCGCCTCCGCCCGCCATCCCGCAGTCCGCGCTCCACGGCGGGCAGCACGATCTGGCGCAGGTACTTCTCCGAGTGAAAGGGGTGGACGTGGAGGCCGTCGCACAGTTCGCCCGCGAGCCGGCACATGTACTCCTGCACGCCGGCGATGTGGATGGGGATCCGGGGGTGGGGGATGGGTCCGGGGTTGAAGAAGGGGGTCATCAGGGTATGGGAGTAAAACTCCCCCCGGTAGTCGAGGGGCGTCCCCTGCTGCCAGCAGTCCCAGATGGCGCGCAGTGCCCGGATGTAGTCGCGGAGGCGCGGCCCCGGGGCGTCCCAGGTGAGGCCGTAGCGCCGCTGGATGTGGCCCTTCACCTGGGTGCCGAGGCCCAGGATGAACCGGCCGGCGGTGACGCGCTGGAGGTCCCAGGCGAGGGTGGCGGTGGTCATGGGGCTCCGGGGGAATGCCACGGCGATGCTGGTCCCCAGGGTGAGCCGCGTGGTGCGCTCCGCCGCCAGGACCAGCGGGAGGAAAGGGTCGTGAGCCGTCTCCGAGGTCCAGGCCCCGTCGAAGCCCATGACCTCGGCCTCGCGCGCGAGTCTCCCCGCCTCTGAGATCGCCCCGCCCAGCCGGACGTCGAGTAGCAAGGCGCCTCACTCCAGCGCGTAGTCCTTCCAGCGCCGATCCACGAGCCGCCGCGTGGTCTCGTCCATCACGATCTGGTCGGGCCAGGGGCGGGTGAAGCCCTCCTCGGGCCACTTCCGTGTGGCGTCCACCCCCATCTTGGAGCCGTACTTGGGGAGCCGGCTGGCATGGTCCAGCGTCTCCACGGGGCCCAGGACGAATTGGATGTCCCGCTCCGGGTCGATGTGGTTCAGGGCCTTCCAGGTCACCTCGGAGTAGTTCCGGACGTCCACGTCCCGATCCATCACCACGATGACCTTGCTCACCATGGCCTGTCCCAGGCCCCACAGGGCGTGCATCACCTTGCGGGCGTGGCCGGGGTACTGCTTGTCGATGCTGACCAGCACCAGGTTGTGGAAGATCCCTTCGAAGGGCATGTGGAAGTCCACGATCTCGGGGAGCTGCTTCCGCATGACGGGCAGGAAGAGCCGCTCGATGGCGGCCGCCATGTGGCAATCCTCCATGGGGGGCCGCCCGACGATGATGGTGTGGTAGACGGGGCGCCGCCGGTGTGTCACGCAGGTGAGGTGGAAGACCGGATAGTCGTCGGCCAGGGAGTAGTACCCGGTGTGATCGCCGAAGGGGCCCTCGCGGCGCAGCTCCTCGGTGTCCACGTAACCCTCCAGGACGATCTCGGCATTGGCCGGGACCTCGACGTCCACCGTCTCGCACCGGACCAGCTCCACGGGCTGCTTCCGGATGAAGCCCGCAACCAGCATCTCGTCCAGGCCCTCGGGCAGCGGCAGGGTCCCGGCGAAGCACACGGCGGGATCGGCGCCGATGGCCACGCCCACCTCGACCCGGCGGCCCTGCCGCTTGGCCTTCCGGTAGTGGGCGGCGCCTCCCTTCTGGATGTGCCAGTGCATGGCGGCGGTCTGCTCGTCGAAGACCTGCATGCGGTAGGTCCCGCAGTTCCGGACACCCGTCTCGGGGTCCTTGCTGAAGACCAGGGGAAAGGTGATGTAGCGGCCGGCGTCCTGGGGCCAGCACTGGAGGATGGGGAGTCCCGCCAGCGAGGGGGCATCCCGCAGGATGACCTCCTTGCACGGGCCGTCCTTGACGACCTTGGGGAAGGCGCTGGCCAGCTCGTGGAGCCTCGGTAGCATCCGGAGCTTGTCGAGGAGCCCCTCCGGCGCCTTGAGGTCCAGGACCTCCTGCAGATCGGCCGCCAGCTCATCCACGGATTTCACCTGGAGGGCCAGGGCCATGCGCGCTGGGCTACCGAAGGCGTTGATCAAGAGCGGCATGGCGGAGCCCTTCACCCGCTCGAAGAGCAGGGCCGGCCCGCCCTGCTTGCTCACCCGGTCGGTGATCTCGGTCACCTCGAGGATCGGATCCACCTCGACCGGGATGCGCCGAAGCTCGCCGGCCCGTTCCAGCGCGGCGATGAACTCCTGCAGGCCCCTGTACGCCATGGCGCTCCTGGTATGGGAAGGCAGAACCAGCCGATGCATCGCGTGTCGCGCATCCCTTCCGGGACGCGAAGCGGAGGTACTCTAACACATCGCCCCGACCAGGGAAAGATCGTGCCCCTCCGGGACCAAGACTGAATGGGGGGGTGTCTCCTGGAGATGGCATCGTTGCGGTTAGCGGTGTCGGGATGGCAGGCCGTCGCGAGGGTTGAGGTCCTCCTCACGGTCTGGCGGTGCCTCGGACCGTTGGACATCCACTCCCGCCGCGATCCCGCCTGGTGGCGCGGCCCATTCTGAGCGGCCTGCTCCACGAGTACGGATTGGAGATGGTGACGGCGTGAACCCGGCAATTGCTCCCCGTTCAGCCCGTCCGCCATACGGGTGGCATGGATGTACGGACATCGGGGCGTATTTCATTGACGTGGCGAGATCTGTTCGTCAGTTGTTACGGGCAATATACGAGCGCGGCAGCGCACGGCACGGATACCGGCCGAGGAGGCCGGACACGTTATGAATCTCCGCGGGGCACCAACAACGCCTTCTCTGGATTGGACCAGAGAAGGCGTTGTTGGTTTTTGAGGACTGCATCCACCCCTTTAGCCAGGTCACGTGAGGATTCCTGGAGCCCAGGAAAGCTGAGGAGAGATTCGCCATGTCGCGACATGTCGGCGTCGGAGACCCAAGAGGAGGATGGACGCTGACGGAGGCGCGGCTTGGGGGCATTCGTCGTTCAGCGGGGGAATACATGCGGCCGGAAAGCAGAAGAATCGGGGTGGCGTTCGTCGCCGTTATTGTGCTGATGCTGTCTCTCGTGTCGCCCCCGGAGAGTTCGGCGGCGGAGAACTGGTCCTTCAGCGGACCCATGACCGTGGCCCGCGCCCAGCACACCGCGACGCTCCTCCCCGACGGGCGGGTCCTCGTGGCCGGCGGGAACAACGCAAGCGGCGCGCTCCAGAGCGCCGAGATCTTCACCCCAGCTTCCGGCACCTGGGCGGCCGTCGCCTCCATGACTGCCCCCCGCGCCCAGCACACCGCGACGCTCCTCCCCGACGGGCGGGTCCTCGTGGCCGGCGGCGAGAATGGGAATAGCCCCCTCTCGAGTGCCGAGATCTTCAACCCCGGCACGAACGGCTGGTCCGCCGCCGCCGGAATGCAGACCCCCCGCTTTCAGCACACGGCCACGGCACTGCCCGATGGCCGCCTCCTGATCGCAGGCGGGCAGGCCTATGGAAACGTCCCTGTCTACTGCAACCAGTACTGCACCTCCTGTTCTCGGTGCGGCCTGTTTTCGACGTGCTGCCACCAGTACGTCTGCGGACAGTACCAGTGTGGCTGGACCACCTCGACGGTGTATCACGGCAGCGTGGAACTCTACGATCCCTCCGCGAACACCTGGTCCTATGCGGGCGGGATGAGTGCTGCGCGCACCGGACATGCGGCGACGAGTCTGCCGACCGGTCACGTCCTGGTGGCGGGCGGCACGAATCAAGGCGGGGACATCTCGAGCTCCGAGGAATACGATCCTGCAGCGAACAGTTGGTCCTCTGTCGGGGCGATGGGCGCGGCGCGGAGTCGGCTAACGGCGACGATGGCACCGGGCGACCGGGCCATCCTGGCCGGTGGATTGGGCGCGGGAGGCTCTGTGCCAAGCGCGGATATCTTCGATTGCGGTACGGAGCAATGGACAGCCGCTCCGACCATGACGGATGCCCGCTCGAACCATGCGTCCGTGATGCTGCAGGACGGCCGCGTGCTGGTGACCGGTGGGTACCTCGGCACGAACGCGCTCTCCACGGCGGAACTGTTCGGCCCCCCCGTTGTGACCTCGATGAGTGTCTCCCCGTTGAGCCCAGCCGCCATCGTCGGCGAGACCGTGCAGTTCACGGGGCGGGCGAGCTACGGTGATTTTTCGATGCGGACGCTGGATCCGGGCAGACTCGAGTGGACCCCGGCCCCGTGGATGCCGACACCGCGGGGTTCCCCCATGGCCGCGGCGATCGGCGGCGACCTCTTCGTGGCGGGTGGGCACGACGGGGCCGGAGCGAGTCCGCGCCTCGACGCGTATGACGCTTCCACCCGCAGGTGGGTCGGACGCAGCCCCATGCCCGCGGCGGACGGCGCGACCGGCCGCTACGGCGGCGCGATCGGCGTCATCGACAACAGGCTGTACGTGGCGGGGGGCTGGCAGACGCAGAGCACGCCGTACTCGCCCACGCGCACGCTGATGATCTACGACTCCGCGACGAACGTCTGGAGCGTCGGCCCCTCCATGCCGACGCTCAGCGCCTGCTCGACAGGCGGTAGCATTGGCGGCAAGTTCTATGTCGTGACCGGCTGCGACGAGTACGGGTACACGTCGGGGCTGCACGTGTACGATCCCGGCGCGACTTCCTGGGCGACCCTGGCTCCACCCCCTCACATCCACGCCTATCCGGCCGGCGGCGTGATCGGCGGCAAGCTCTACGTGGCCGGCGGTCTTGACGGCAGCCAGGCCTCGGGGGTTCTGGACGTCTACGATCCACAGACCGGCGGCTGGACGACGCTGGCCCCGATGTCCACGGCGCGCTGGAGTGCGGGCGGGGGGGTCATCGACGGCAAGCTCTACGCGATCGGCGGGTATGACGGCAGCAACCCGCTGGCCGCCGTCGAGGTGTACGACCCGACGACCAATAGCTGGAGCGCCAACACCTCCATGCCGACCGTGCGGAGAGGGGTTGCCGCGGCCGTCGTCAACGGTCAAGTCTTCGCGGCCGGCGGCCTGGATGCCGGCGGATCGCCCCTGTCCACCGTCGAGATCGGCGGGGGAGAGGTGGCCTGGACCAGCGGCACCCCGGCCGTAGCTCCCATCACCGCGGGGGGGCTCGCATCCGCTGCGACCCCCGGCACGACCAGCATCACCGCAGGGTCCGGGGGCAAGACAGGCACGACCACTCTGACGGTCAACAGCTCCGTGGTTCAACAGATCTCCCTGCACGTCTCGCTCGGGGGAGACGGAAGCGGCAGTGTCACCTCCAGCCCCGCCGGCATCGCGTGCGGCACGAGCTGCGACGCCTCCTTCGATCGGGATACGACGGTGACACTGACGGCGATCCCGAATGCCGGCTCGCGCTTCACGAGCTGGAGCGGCGCATGCACGGGGACCGCGGCGTGCGTGGTGAGCATGGACGCCGCCGAGAGCGTGATCGCGACGTTCACGCTGGCCGGTCCGTACGACCTCCAGATGCTCACGCTGGGGAGCGGCGCGGGCACCGTCATCTCGACCCCTGCCGGCATCAGTTGCCCTGCGGGCTGCACGGCGCCCTTCGCTGGCGACAGCCAGGTTTCCCTCCGGGCTACGCCCGCCGCCGGCTCCGTCTTCGCGGGGTGGAGCGGGGGCTGCAGCGGCACCGGCGTCTGCGTGGTCGGCATGACCGAGGCACGCACGATCATCGCCACGTTCGTCCAGGTCCCGGCGTTCGCAGCCCTCCGATACGCGGTGCTGCACGGCTTCAACGGCAGCGACGGCGCCATCCCGTCCGCCGGGCTCATCCAGGCCTCCGACGGGAACTTCTACGGCACCACGAGCCAGGGAGGAGGAGCGGGGACGGTCTTCCGCCTTTCCCCGTCGGGCATCCTCACCACACTGCACAATTTCAGCGGCAGCGACGGCGCCTACCCGTACGCCGGGCTCATCCAGGCCTCCGACGGGAAGTTCTACGGCACCACGAGCCAAGGCGGCGCGGGGTACGGGACAGTCTTCCGCCTCACACCCGCCGGGGAGTTCACCAGCCTGAAGAGCTTCTACGGCTTCGACGGTGCCAACCCGTTTGGTGCGCTCGTCCAGGGGAGCGACGGGAACCTCTACGGGGCGACGAACCAGGGGGGCTCTGGCTACGGGACAGTCTTCCGCCTCACACCCGCCGGCGAGTTCACCTCGCTCAAGAGCCTCCTGCCGTCCGAAGGGGCCAATCCGTACGGCGCCCTCGCCCAGGGCGGCGACGGGAGCTTCTACGGGACCACCTACGCCGGTGGCAGCGCCAATCTGGGAACGGTATTTCGTCTCACGCCGGCCGGTGTCGTGACGACAATCAAGAGCTTCTCCGGGGCGGATGGCGCCCATCCCTACGCGGGCCTCGTTCGGGGCAGCGACGGCAGCTTCTACGGGACGACGTACGGAGGCGGCGCCGCCAACCTGGGGACCGCTTTCCGGATCACCGCCGAGGGGGCCGTCAGCACGCTCAAGAGCTTCTCCGGAGTCGACGGGACCTACCCGCGGGGCGGACTCGTCGAAGGCAGCGACGGATTCTTCTACGGGACGACCACGGGGGGCGGAACGAGCGGTGGCGGCACGATCTTCAGGCTGTCGGGCGCCGGCGCCCTCACCACGATCCACGCGTTCGATGGGAACGAGGGGGCCGTCCCCTGGGCCGGGCTGATCCAGGCCGGCGACGGGAACTTCTACGGAACGACAAGCAGCGGCGGAGCGGCGGGCGCCGGGGTCGCATTCGTCCTCCGGCTTGTCAACGGCCTCACCGTTACCCTGGCAGGCAACGGGGCCGGCACCGTGACCTCCAGCCCCGACGGTATCGACTGCGGCGCCACGTGCGGGGCCGACTTTGCGAGCGGCACGTCCGTCACCCTCACCGCCGCTCCGGACACGTCCTCCACTTTCACCGGTTGGGACGGGGCGTGCAGCGGGTCGTCGCCGACATGCGCCCTGGCGATGGATCAGGTGCAGACCGTCACGGCCACGTTTGCCCTTCCTACGTACACCATTGCCGTCACCCTGTCAGGCACGGGGACCGGCACCGTCGCCTCCGACGTTGGCGGGATCGCCTGCGGGGGTACCTGCACGAGCATGCCGCTCGAAAGCGGGACGGCCGTTACCCTCACGGCTACCCCGAGTGCCGGCTCGATCTTCGCCGGATGGAGTGGGGCCTGCACGGGGACCGGCGCGTGCGCACTCACCCTGAGTGCCACCCAGAGCGTGACGGCGACGTTCAGTCCGGTGCCGACCAACTACACGCTGACCATTGCCACGGCCGGGACCGGAACGGGCACGATCGGCGCGGATCCGGCCGGACCGACCTACACGGCGGGCACGCAGGTGACCCTCACCGCCACCCCGGGCGCCGGCTCCACCTTCACCGGCTGGAGCGGGGACTGCAGCGGCACGCTGCCGACCTGCACGTTGACGATGAGTGCGGCGCGCAGCGTGACGGCGACGTTCGCGCTGGCGGCGAACGCGCCGGTCGCCTACTGGACCTTCGACGCCGACACGGCCATCGACACGGTGGGTACCCACCACGGCACGATCACCGGATCCGGGGTGACGTTCGCGACGGGGAAAGTGGGGCGGGCGATCAGCTTTAGCAGCGGGACGAGCTTTGTAAAGATCCCGAGCTTCAATCTTCCGTACCTCACCCTGAGCGCGTGGGTCAATTCCTCCAAGTACGGCTACTACACCTCCATGGTGACGAAGAGTTCCCACGCAACCGAGTGGAGTTCGCCATGGGTGACATGGGAATTGTGGTTCAGTGAGAACACGGGCAGCCCGGGGACCAATGGCAGTATGGGATATCTGGTTTCCCCTGATACGGTCCCCATGCATGAATGGTTTCACCTGGCGGCCACCTATGATGGCACCACGGCCAAGCTGTACGTGAATGGTGTGGAGAAGGCGAGCACGCCAGCCCCAGCACCGGGTCCCTTGCCCGAGACAGACGGCAACATCTTCATCGGGAAACCTGAATTCTCGAATCACAGCTTCCTCGGGCTGATCGACGAAGTGGCTATCTGGGATCACGCCCTGTCCGCCGCCGAGATCGCGCAGCAGTACCAGAACGGCCTGAACGGTCAGGGCTATCTCGGCCAGGCGTCTCCGCTGACGGTCACGCGAGAGGGGACCGGCACCGGCAGCGTGACCTCGAGCCCCGCCGGGATCGCCTGCGGGGCGACCTGCACGGCCGCCTACGTCCCGAATACCGTCGTCACCCTGACCGCCAACCCCGACGCCACATCCACCTTCAGGGGCTGGTCGAGCCCCTGCACGGGGACCACGCCTTGCGTGGTGACCATGGACACCGCCAAGAGCCTGACGGCGACGTTCGAGCTCCAACCTGTCGTGCAAACGTACGCGCTGACGGTCACGCTGGAGGGGAGCGGCGGCGGCACCGTCGCCTCCGACCTCGGCGGCATCACCTGCGCCCCGAGTTGCGCGGCCAGCTATGACCAGGGCACCGCCGTCACGCTGACCGCCGTGCCCAGTTCCGGCTTCACCTTCACCGGCTGGTCCGGCGCCTGCACGGGGATCGGGACGTGCCAGGTGACCATGGACGCCGCCAAGAGCGTTACCGCCACCTTCACCCTGGCGGCCGGCCCGGGGACGGTCACGCCCTATGTGCCCGAGGCCAGCACGATCCTGCTCGACCACTTCGACGGGAGCACCAGCGCGAGCCTCCTGGCGTACCGGGAGAACGGCGCCGCGTGCGGGGCGGCCAAGCCCGCGGCGACCCCGAACGCTGCGTATGGCTCCGGCCCCACCGGCTTGAGCCAGGCCCTGCACCTGTATCCCCCGGTGGGCGAGCCCGTGAACTCGCAGACGTACCTCCAGTACCC
>DATIFO010000004.1:0-10637 GCA_035455275.1 Methylomirabilis sp. (SeqCode)
GTACGGCGGCATCTCGGTGAGCTCGGCGCCGAAGGGCGGCCAGTCCCAGGGCTCCGGGCCGACCGGCCGGACATCGTAGTGCGAGTAGTACAGGATCGTCTTCGCGGCCCCGCTATCCAGGCGCGCCCAGACTCCCGGGTAGCCGTCCCCCACGTCGATCAGCGCAGTCTCCTGGCAGCCCAGCTCGGCGAGATGCCGCCGCACCAGCTCGGCGCACTCGGTCAGCCCCTGCCTCTCCAGGCTGACGCTCGGCTGGCGCACGAGAGCCTGGATCTTGCGCACGTGCTCATCCAGATGAGTCTCGATGTACCGAGAGATCGCGTCTCGATCCATGAATGCCTCACTCCAATTCGTTTTCTCGCCAAGTACGCAAAGCTCGCCAAGACCGACACTCATAGTATGGGCACGGAAGGCCCGGGAATTGCCGCCCCTGAGCCCCAATCCGAGGAAATCTTCAACCGCAGAGCCCACAAAGCCCGCTGTGGAACCTGGTTCTTGCGCGCTGGCGTGATGGGCGGCCGCGTCATGTAGCGCGCGATGATGCCGGGAGTCCGTTGGTCGGGGGGGGAACTCTCGACTCATTCCAACGGCTTCCGGCGAACGTGCTGCGGATCAGCCGGGAAAGCGCGATCGAAGCTTCTTCGGGGTCTTGGCGGCTTTTCCTCGCGCCTTCCCCGCCTGCCACTGCTGGTGAGCCCGTCCTGCCCTTCTCTCTTTCGCGGGCCCGACCTCCTCACCCGGCAGCGGCGGCACTCGCGGAACACGGGCCAGGATACGATCGAACGCGGAACGGTCTCCCCGCTTGGCCCGCTCCGCAATATACTCGACGGCCAGGAGAGCCGCCGTCTTCTCTGCGACGGCCGTCGCGATGAACTGATTGATCGAAATGGCGTCCCGTACTGCCAGTGCCCGCACCTGTTCGTGCAATGAATCCGGCAACCGAAGACTCAAGCTACTCATCGTTCTCCCTCCAACCGCCGGAGAAACTGTCCCGGCGTCAGGACCGCAACCCCGAACCGGTCGGCCCCGGTGAAGTCCCGAGTGTTGTGCGTCACGATCGCCTGGCAGCCCGCGGCGACGGCAAGCTCCAGGACACATTCGTCTCGGGGATCGCGCAAAACCGGGCGCCAGAGGAAATGAATTTCCTGGGCGGCCCCAACCGAGCAGAAGTAGTCCACCAGGGCCGTCACCTCCACTGGCGCTAGTCCCAATTCCTCGGCGTGGCGCAGCAAGGCGGCTTCATATTCCAGCACCAGCGGCACGGAAAGGGCTATCTCGTACCGCCCGGCTCGCAACTCTTGCAGCAGCCGAAAAGAGGCTCCAAGCTGAGACCGCAAGGCTGCCACCAGGACGCTGCTGTCGAGCACGACGCGAACCGGCATGCGTAGTATTGTATATGGTACCGGGTAGAATGCAAAGGGGCGAACATCTCAGCCCATTCCAGGAGCCCTGCGGAGGCAAGCTCCAGGGACACCAGCGGGGACCGGGGATGGACCGAGGGCTGGCGAGGGCAACCCGCGCCGCTGGAAGACCGGCGGAGCCCCGCGGGGCTCACACGCTAGCATCCCTTTCATCGCGGAATTCGGGGGACACCATACGTATCTATGAGGCTCTGCGGCCCTTGGGGCCCGGCTTTCCCCGGCGCAGCATCCGGCGGAGTTGCCGTTCCACGGCGGCGGTGAATGGCTCGCGGCCCAGGGGGCGCCCGGTGCGTGCATGGCGGCGGAGGTTCCTGATCTCCTCCTCGGAGGTCTCCCGGGTGAGGAACTCCTCCCACTGGTCCCCCAGCTCCAAGAGCGGCGCCGCCTTGACGAGGGAGTGGTCGCGCCCCGCCACATGGGCCCGGGCGCTGCTCCAGGGATACTCCCACGGCTTCGCCGCGAGCCCGGCCCCGACGGGGTTCTGCTCGAGGCGGCGCGCCGCCGCCAGGAGATAGGCCTTGTCCATCGGACAGGAGGCGAAGCGGTCTTGCCAGAGATGGCCGCGCCAGCCCTCCCGGAAGTTCACCCGCCGGGTGGACCGCCGATGGGCTTCCCCGATGGCCCGCCGGAAGCCGTCGGCGGACTCCGGGCCCCAGATCGGATGCGCGTGGCTGGGCATCACACCGTCCGCCAAGACTTCCCCCGCACACGCGCTGCACCACTCCCCTTTCAGGGCGAGGTACGCCTGATAGTCCTCGGCGCAGAAGAAGGTCTCTTGCCGCGGGTTCCCCCGTTGCGTGACGTGGTGGGGAATTCCCGGCGCCACCGCACGGGCGAGTCCCACCATGGCGGAATCTTATTGCTCCCCCGACCCCAGATCAAGAATTCAGTATGGTGTCCCCGGAATTCAGGGCAACAATGTCCCCTATTTCATCGGGGTGTCGCGAGAAACGCCGCAGCGGTGTTCACCGCTTCGCCAGCTCGGCCAGTCGCTTCTGCGCCAGGGCGTAGCTGGAGAACGCGACCAGGTACGGCTGGCTTGGGACTTCAACCTTCCGGTAAGCGGCCATCGCGGCCTCCCTCGCGTCGAGCGCCTCCGCGATTCGCCCCACGACCAACCAGGCGGAGGAGTCGGGTTGCTCGATGCCGCCGAGGTCCAGCCTGTGCCACAAGACGTCCCGCGCTTCGCTTGTCTTGCCGAGCTCCGCGTAGAGCATCGCCAGCGTGTGGAGGTTGACGTACGCCGGTTGCATCTGGATACTGCGTTGGGAGTCTTGCACGGCTTGCTCCGTGACAGGCGGTCGGAACAATGCGGCCCAGGCCAGGCGGTTCCAGTCCGCGGCATCCGCCTTCGCGAGAGCAATGAGGCGGCGGCCGGCTCGCTCGGCCTCCTCGTGCCGGCCGTCATAATTCTCGACTTGCACGCGCATGCGCAGCGCCGCAGGATCATCGGGAGACCGCTGGAATCGCTCTGCGATCACGGAGCGGCACTCGTCGGTTCGACCGGATTCGACCAACGCCCGGCAGACCAGTACGAAGGCCGCATCTGATGTCGGGGTAATCGTGAGCGCCCGCCGCCCATGCGGGAGCGCCTCCGACGGCTGGCCGCGTTCCACCAGGATGTCGGCCAAGGCCAGGTCGAGCTTCATTCGCTCGCTGTCGCTGGCGGCCTGCGTCAGCCGCTGTCTCAGACGATTCATGCCCGCGACGTCTCCCCGCTGTGACGCTAGAATCACGGCGGCGGCATCGAGCATCGCCTCTCGGTTCGGAGCTGCGCCGATCGTCCAGAACATCGCAAGCCGGCGGCCGGTGGCGGTGTGCATGGGAACGTCTTCACGGATCCAGTCTAGCCACCGGCGGGCAGCGGCGAGATCGCCGGCATCGATGCGATCCCGGACCGCCCACGCCACGCCGACCAGTAATGGGGGACTAATGGGGGACGTAGCTTCCTTTATAATGGGGGACGTAGCTTCCTTTATTTCTTTGTTCCTCTTTGCGAGGCCTCCCAGAGCCCTTCCCACCGCTTCCCCTCGGCCCGCCCGCGCTGCGCGGCCTTGTGGATGGAGGGCGCCCCCACCCCGAGGAAGGGGATGAGGGAGGCACCGGAGTGGCCATAGTGCTCCAGCCCCAGGTAGGCGATGCCCGCCCGGGTGCGAGCTATCACTCTCCGGCGACTGCCCTGCTGCAGGGCCTCGGGCGGGATGCCGGCGGCGTGGCAGAGCCGGGCAACGAGCTCGGGCAGGGGGAGCCGGGGCCCCGGCGAGGGTCCCCCCGGTTGTACCTCCTGGCGCACCGCCTCCACGAAGGCGCTACTGCCCAGGATGCGCTCGTCGCTGACAAAGGCCTCGCGGCCCCGGCGGAGGGCGGCCACGGCGGCCCAGCCGCCGAGACTGCGCCGCAGCCCACCCCCCTGCAACTCCGGTCGCCGCCCCTGCGGGAGGCCAGCCTGGACGAAGGCCCGGTACGCCCGGCGGGCCCGCCTGGTCGTGGGGCCGAACTGGGCCAGGATCGTCGCCGTCTCCTGCCACGGCCGCGGGACCGCCCCCAAGAGGGTGCTATGCCCCGCCCAGGGATAGCGCGCGAGGGCCCGGAGATCCGGGACCACCTGGGCCCGGACCGGATTGAGGTGGAGGTACCGGACGAGTTCCAGCATGTACGGCGCTTCCTCCACCACGATGGATTTGTACCGATTCTGCACGAGATGCCCGCTTCGCTTATGGCGCCGATTGAAGGCGCCCGCATACCCGGTCAGCAGGGAGCGCATCGTCCGCGCCAGCGGGCGGGTGCCCGTGCGGACCAACAGGTGGAGATGATTGGGCAGGAGGGCCCAGGCGTAGACCTGCCAGGCCCCGCTCGCGGCCAATTTGGCCACGCGGGCCACGAAGTCCTCCCGGTCGGCGTCCGCCCGGAAGAGGAGCTGCCGATCGAGGCCCCGCACCATCACATGGTGGAGGGTCCCCGGGGCATCCAAGCGCGGCTGGCGCGGCATAGCGAGAGGGAAGATAGCACAAAGCAAGAAAAGAAGCAACGTCCCGTATTCTGGAGTCAACCCTCGGAGAATTTCAAATATCCTTGGCTATGTATTACGAGCGATCTTGCGAGGGTCGTCCTGTCGCAGAGACATCGGGGGCCCCGAACAATATTTGCCTTGACACGATATGACCGTCGGAGCCATGCTCCATTCGTTTTCGGGGGTTACCAGGGGCGTGGTAGGTGTCCCCCCCCCCCCCCAACGCGCGCGGCGGGCTGGAAAGGCAGACCCCCGTGAGCGAGGCTCTTGCCGATCTAGACGTGGGGGCCAACGTGAAGGCTGCCTCGCAGCTCGCCGGCCACTCCACCTCCCGATTCGCCTTCGCATCAATACAATACATCCCGTCATACATGGCTGGCTGTGCCTCAGAAAGGACCTCCCATGGCCAGACTCGGGAAGAAGTCCACCCTTGATGCGGGCTTGCTGAAGTGCCCGACCGGCATCCAGGGGCTGGATGAGATCACGGAAGGGGGGCTGCCCCGGGGCCGGCCGACGCTCGTCTGCGGCGCGGCCGGCAGCGGCAAGACGCTCCTCGGCATGGAGTTCCTCGTCCGGGGCATCACCGAGTTCCACGAGCCCGGCGTGTTCATGGCCTTCGAGGAGACGGCCGAGGAGCTGAGCGCCAACGTCGCGTCCCTGGGCTTCCACGTTCCCAGGTTGCTCCGGACCGGGAAGCTGGCAATTGACCACGTCCGGGTGGAGCGCAGCGAAATAGACGAGACCGGGGAGTACGATCTGGAGGGCCTCTTCGTCCGGCTGGGCGCCGCCATCGACAGCATCGGCGCCAAGCGGGTCGTCCTGGACACCATCGAGGCCCTCTTCGCCGGCCTGGCCAACGAGGGGATTCTGCGGGCGGAGCTGCGCCGGCTCTTCCGCTGGCTCAAGGACCGGAAGGTCACCACACTCATCACAGGCGAGCAGGGCGACGGGCACCTGACCCGCCACGGCCTGGAAGAGTACGTCAGCGACTGCGTGATCGTCCTGGATCACCGGGTCACCAACCAGGTGGCCACCCGCCGCCTCCGGATCGTGAAGTACCGGGGGTCCAAGCACGGGACCAATGAAAATCCCACGCTGATCGACGAGCACGGTCTGTCGGTCCTCCCCATCAGCTCCCTCGGCCTCACCTATCCGGTCAGCAAGGAGCGGATCTCCACCGGCATCCCGCGCCTGGATGCCATGCTGGGGGGCAAGGGCTACTACCGGGGGAGCAGCATCCTGATCTCCGGCACCGCGGGCACGGGGAAGACAAGCCTCGCCACGGCCTTCATCGACCGGGTCTGCCGTCAGGGCGGCAAGGCCTTGTATTGCTCCTTCGAGGAATCCCCGGACCAGATCGTGCGCAACATGCGCTCCATCGGGTATGAGCTGGACAAGTGGCGGCAAGCCGGCCGACTGCAATTTCATGCCGTCCGGCCGTCCCTTTACGGCCTGGAGCTCCATCTCGCCTCCCTCCACAAACTGGTCCATGATTTCAGGCCGATCGCGATGGTCCTGGACCCCATCACCAACATGTTGAGCATCGGCGAATCCGCCGAGGTCAAGGCGATGCTCACCCGGGTGATCGACTTCCTGAAGAACCGGGGGATCACCTGCGTCTTCACCAGCTTGACCGGGGGCGGACACAACCTGGAGCAGAGCGAGGTCGGTATCTCCTCCTTGATGGACACCTGGCTCCAGGTCCGGGTGCTGGAGGCCAACGGCGAGCGGAACCGCCTCCTCTACCTCCTGAAGTCCCGCGGCATGGCCCATTCCAACCAGATGCGGGAGTTCCTCCTGACCGACGAGGGCATCCGGCTCCGAGATGTCTACCTCGGCGCCGGGACGGTCCTCACCGGCTCGGCCCGCCTGGTGCAAGAGGCCCAGGACCAGGCCGGCCTCCTGGTCGAGCAGCACGCGGCCGAACAGCGGGAGCGGGACCTCGCGCAGGAGCAGGCAGCCCTGGAGGCGCAGGCCGCCGCGCTTCTGGCCCGGGTGGGCAACATCAAGCAGGAACTGCAGGCGGCCAAGGCGAGCGCGCGACGCCGGGGGGACGCCGCCCGCGCCGGCCAGGCCGCCTTGGCCAGCCTCCGCCAGGCGGACTGAGGGAAAGCGAGGACCGCCATGGTGACCACCAAGGAACGCCCCAAGGCCTCCCGGAGCGCGGCGAACACCACCGGCCGGCCAGCCGCGACCTGGGAGTTGCGGCTCTACGTCGCCGGGCAGACCCCCCGCGCCGTGCAGGCCTTCGCGAACCTCACGCGCATCTGCGAGGAGCACATGGCCGGCAAGTACCGCATCGAGGTGATCGACCTCCTGAAAACGCCGCAGCTGGCCAAGGGGGACCAGATCATTGCCGTGCCGACCCTGGTGCGCAAGCTCCCGGAGCCGGTGCGCAAGATCATCGGCGACCTCTCCAACACGGAGAAGGTCCTGGTGGGCCTCGACCTGCGCCCACGATCCTGACCGAAGGAGGGACCGTGAAGAAGCCACACGATGCGGCGGCCGCCCTGACCCGCGCCGCCAAGGCGCAGGCGAAAGCCCGCTACGTGCTCAAACTGTACGTGGCCGGCGTGACCCGAAAATCCGAGGCGGCCATCCGGTCGGTCACTGCGCTCTGCGAGACCCACCTCAAGGACCGGTACGACCTGGAGATCATCGACATCTACCAGCAGCCCACGCTGGCCAAAGGGGAGCAGATCATCGCGGCGCCCACCTTGATCAGGAAGCTCCCGCTCCCCCTCCGGAAGCTGATCGGGAACATGGCCAACCAGGAGAAGGTGCTCGTCGGGTTAGATCTGAGGCCCAAGGCATGAGTCGAGACGGCGGCAAGGCGCCTCGCATCCAGGACCTCCTGGCGGAGAATGCGGCGCTCCGGGCCAAGCTCGAGGAGGCCGAGGAGACGCTCCGGGCCATCCGCGAAGGCGAGGTGGACGCCATCGTCGTCTCGGGGAGCCACGGGGAGCAGGTCTTCTCCCTGAGTGGCGCCGAGTCCGTCTACCGCCTGATCGTCGAGACCATGAAGGAGGCCGCCCTCACCGTCACCACGGACGGACAGATCCTGTTCTGCAACCACCAGTTCAGTGCCTTGGTCCAGACGCCACCAGAGCGCATCCTCGGCCGCCCCCTGGCGGAGTTCGTGGTACCCGACCAGCGCACCGTGGTGGCGTCGCTCCTCATCCGGAGCCAAAGCGGCTCCGCCAAGGACCGCCTGGTCTTCCAGGGGCTCGGGGGGCCTCCCGTCCCCGCCCACGTCTCGGCCACGGCCCTCTGCCAGGCGGACAGTCTGAGCATCTGTCTCGTCGCCACCGACCTGACCGAGCTGGAAGCCTCCACGGACCTGCTCCGGCTGCTGCAAAGCGAGCAGGCGGCGCTGCGGGCCAGCGAGGAGGCCTTCCGGGCGTTCTTCGAGACCGCCGCCGTGGGTACCGCCGAGCTGGACCTCGATGGACGGTTCCTCCGGGTGAACGACCGGTACTGCGATCTCACCGGCTTCGCCCGCGAGGAGCTGCTGGGGAGGACCCCGGCGGACCTGGCGCCGCCGGAGGATCGCGCCGCCGACCAGGCCCAGCTCGCCGCCTATCTCCAGGGCTCGCAGCCAGTCTTCGACGTGGAAAAGCGCTACGTCCGGAAAGACGGGCGGATCCTCTGGGTGCGGGTCAGTGCGGCACCGATCCGGGATGCCACGGGGCGACCCCTCCGCTCCGCCGGGATCATCCAGGACATCACGGCCCGCAAGCAGGCGGACGCGGTGCTGGCGCGCACCAATGCCTATCTCTCCGACATCCTGGAGAGCATCCAGGACGATTTCTATGTACTGAACCGCGACTGGACGTTCGCTTTCGCCAGCAAGCGATTCACGTCGAGAATCGGGAAGGAACCCAAGGATTTCATCGGGAAGAACATCTGGGAGATGTTTCCGAACCATGTGGGGACCATTCTGGAGGAGAGCTTCCGCGCCACCATGGCAACGCGGGAGATCCGGCGCTTTGAAATGCACGGCGAGTACACCGATGCCTGGTACAGCATGACGTCCTTTCCGTCGGCAGAAGGCATCACGGTGCTGGGAGTTGACATCACCGACCGTAAGCAAGCCGAGGGGGCTTTGCACAATCTCAACGCGACACTGGAGCAAAGGGTCAGCGACCGAACAGCCGAGCTGGCCGAAACGGTCGAGGCGCTCCAGCGCGAAGCGGTGCAGCGCCTTGAGGCGGAGGCCCACCTCCAGCGCACGAACCAGGATCTACGCATGCTCAGCGCGTGCAACGAGATGCTCGTGCGCATCGACGACGAGGCCCGCCTGATGCACGAAATCTGCCGCATCGCCGTGGAGATCGGCGGCTACCGGATGGCCTGGGTGGGCTTGGCGGAGAATGACGCGGAGCGGAGTGTCCGGCCGGTGGCTTCCACGGGCATTGAGGGCAGGTACCTGGAGGCCGCACGCATCACCTGGGCCGACACCGAACGGGGGCGGGGACCGACCGGCATGGCCATCCGCCTGGGCCAGGTGCAGATCGGCACGGACTTCCTGACCGAGCCGCGCCTGGCGCCCTGGCGGGCGGAGGCCATCAAACACGGCTTCCGGTCGTCCATCGCCCTGCCGCTGCACCAGGGTGAGTCGGTGTTTGGCGCGCTGACCATCTACGCGGCGGAGCCGGCCGTCTTCGCGGAGGCGCAGGTCAAGGTGCTCCTGGAGCTGGCGGAGGATCTGGCCTTCGGAATCCACGCCCTGCGGCTGCGGACCGCCCTCCGCGAGAGCCGCGACCGGTTGCGGGCCTTGGCCGGCGAGTTGACGCTGGCAGAGCACCGCGAGCGGCGGCGGATCGCCCAGGTTCTGCACGACCACCTGCAGCAATTGCTGGTGGGGGCCAAGTTCCAGGTTGTCGGTCTGGCCCGGACGGGGGACGGGGAGATCCGCCAAGCAGCCCAGGGAATTCAGGCCCTGTTGGAAGAATCCTTGACCGTCTCGCGCTCGCTGACCGCCGAACTCAGCCCGCCCATCCTCGCTGAGGCCGGGGTGACCCTCGCCCTGGAGTGGCTGGCTCGCTGGATGGCCGACAAGCACGGCCTGGCCGTGGAGCTGGCGGTGGAGCCCGACGTCCCTGCGGGGGCCGGGGATGTGCGGGTGTTGCTCTACGAGGCGGTCCGGGAGCTGCTGTTCAATGTCGTCAAGCATGCCGGGGTGAAGTCGGCCTCGGTAACGCTGCGGCGCGGCCAGAACGGCCAGGTGCAAATCGTGGTGGCGGACAGCGGCGTGGGGTTCGACCCGGCCACGCTCACGCCGGCGAGTGCAGATGCTGGCGGCTTCGGCCTGTTCAGTGTCCGCGAGCGGCTGGAGCTGGTGGGCGGCCGGCTCGAGGTCGAGAGCGCCCCCGGGCAGGGCAGCCGGTTCACGTTGACGGTGCCGCTCGGCGCGCCTCCGGGGGGCGAAACGTCGGCCGCGACAACCGCACCCGCCCCGAGCATGGCCTCGGCCAGTCAGGGGCCCTCACGACGGCTCGGCCCGAAGACCCGCGTGCTGGTGGTAGACGATCACCCGATGGTGCGCCAGACGCTGGCGCGCATGATCGGCAGCGAGCCGGACATCCAGGTCGTGGGCGAAGCGGCCAATGCTGAGCGGGCCATAGCGCTGACGCGGCAGCTCCTGCCGGACGTGGTCCTCCTGGATGTCAGCATGCCGGGAATGGATGGGGTCGAGGCCACGCGCCGGATACACGCCGAGTGCCCCGCCGTGCAGGTGATCGGCCTCTCGATGTACGACGAGACCGAGAAGGCCAAGGCGATGCGGGAGGCCGGGGCGGTGGACTATCTTGACAAGACCAGCCCTGCCGACGTCCTGTTCGCGGCGATTCGCGCCAGCCTCGATCGAAAGTGATCGGACATCTCCCTGAGACGCCCCGCGATTCCTTCTCCCTCGATCGCCAAGGTGGTGGTCTTCCTGGTCGAGGGCAAGGACATCCGGCATGCGCCATATGAGCGGCGATCCGAGGCGTCCACCGGGCCGTCGTAATGGGGTAGCTTCCTTTATTTCTTTGTTCCTCTTTGCGAAGCCTCCCAGAGCCCTTCCCACCGCTTCGCATCGGCCCGCCCGCGCTGCGCGGCCTTGTGGATGGAGGGCGCCCCCACCCCGAGGAAGGGGATGAGGGAGGCACCGGAGTGGCCATAGTGCTCCAGCCCCAGGTAGGCGATGCCCGCCCGGGTGCGAG
>DATIFO010000005.1:0-27059 GCA_035455275.1 Methylomirabilis sp. (SeqCode)
GGAATTCGGGCGGCAGACCATGACCACGGGGATGCCGATCCGGTCGAGGCCGGTGATGTTGGCGACGCGCGTGACCCCCATCGCCGCCAGATGCGGGCGCACCCGTGCCAGGGTCTCTTCGGGGATGGTCAGCCGGTGTGTTCCGTCGCGGTAGCCTTTCCGGAGGGAGCCGGGGCCGCCGGCAACGGTCCATCTGAATGCGGTCATGCGTGGAGGGGGCTCACGGCGGGGCGGGCCCGCAGCCCGCCCCCGTGAGTGGACCGATCACCAGGCTACCCGGGAATCACTTGATGAGCTTCGTCGCGGTCGAGTCCACCTTGATGGCCGTCGAATCGATTTTCATGGCCGTCGAATCGATTTTCAATGCCGTCGAGCCGATCGCGATACCGCCTTTCACGGCCGCGGCCTTGTCCGCCTTCAGGGACTTCGCGGGGAGATCGCGGACCTTCGCAGGCTTCTTGCCTTTCTTCGCGCTCACCTTCGCCGGCTTCTTCGTCGCCATCGTGTGCCCTCCTCGCCCTTTCTCGCAAGCTCTGGACAGCCCCTGCCCCCTGGCTGGACGCCCGGCGTTCTCGCCGGACAGCACGTTCCCCGAACCTCCGGTCGGGTCCCCTCTGGGGCGAGATTCTACCCGCGAATCCTCGCCCTCGTCTAGTTGAGTGGTCAGGAACCAGATGGACTATGGGAAGCGGGGCGCGGCCCCCGCAGGCTCACCGGCCTGGCACGTGCGATGGCGAGACGGTTGCTCCTGGGAGTGACCCAAGCACTCCCGGCGCAGTGCGCACGCAAAGCGAACGCTACCAGTCACGGATTGACGCGTCAAGCGGAATCTTGGGGCATTTGGAGTTGCAGACGGAGGGACACCCGCCAATCGACAAGAGTCCGCGGCGAGCAGGTCGCCGGGGCTGGTGCACGGTGGGAACGCGGCGATCAGCCCTCCCTCGTGGCCATGAGATTGGAGAGGAGCAGGCGCTCAACCGGCTTCCCGCCCAGGATGTGCTGGTCCATGATCTCCTCGACATCCTGGACCTTGACCTGCCCGTACCAGACTCCCTCCGGGTAGACCACGACCGAGGCCCCCAGGCTGCACGGGCCGAGGCAGGTCGTGCCGTTCACGGCCACGGTCTCCCAGAGCTGGCGCTTCTCGGTCTCCTCCTGGAATTTCTGGAACACATCCCGGGACCCCTTCGAGGCGCAATCCCCCTTCGGATGCCCCGGCGGGCGTTGGTTGATGCACACGAAGATGTGGTGCCGATACTGGAACACGCGTGTTCCCCCTTTCTGTCCGGGCGGCGTGCCGATTCTAACCGATCCGATCGTACCAGGCTTCCTGGATGGCTTCCAGTCGGCTGTCGTCGGATCGGTCCGGGTCATCCAGGAACCCGGACAGGTCCGTGATCAGCGCGCGGAGCCTGGGGATGCTCAACTCCATCGGATCCACGTCCGGATGGGAGATGGCCAAGGCGTCGGCGATCTCGTCCACATCGTCCCAGGTGAATCCCATGCTAAGCGTTCTCCCGCCCGCCCCATCAGGCTGCGAGGGGCGACCAGAACAGGCCGGCGGGAGAGCAAACCCTCCCGCCGTCTATACATGTAGGCTTTGCCGTATCCGCCTTACGCCTGGAAGCTGGACCCGCAGCCGCAGGTGCCCCGGGCGTTGGGGTTCTTCAGCGTGAAGCCGGCTCCCATCAGGCCGTCCATGTAGTCGATCTCGGTCCCGTTCAGATACAGGAAGGACTTCGGGTCCACGACCACGCGGACGCCATCCTGCTCGTAGATCTGGTCCCCGGCCTTGGGGGCGTCGAAGACGAGCTGGTACTGGAAGCCGGAGCAGCCGCCACCGACCACCCGGATCCGGAGGCCGGTCTCCTCGGGCGCGGCTTGCGCGGTCTTGATGCCCTTGATCTTCTCTGCGGCGAGCGGCGTGACTGTGATCATACGTCGGTCTCCTCTGGTCTTGTCGTTAGGTCCGGTCGGGCTGATCAGTCGGCGCGGGCCCGGAGGGCTGTGGCGGCCCTCTTCCGATAGTCGGCGATGGCGGCTTTCAGGGCGTCTTCGGCCAGGACCGAGCAGTGGATCTTCTCCGGGGGCAGGGCCAAGGCGGACACGATGGCCCGGTTCTCGACCTGGGCCGCCTCCGCCAGGGACCTGCCCTTGATAAGCTCGGTCAAGAATGAGGTGGAGGCGATGGCGTTGCCGCAGCCGAAGACCTTGGCCTTCACGTCGGCGATGCGCTCGGTCCCGTCCTGCTCGGTCACGATCTTCAGCTGCAGTTTCATGACATCCCCGCAGGCCGGGGCCCCCACGATCCCCACCCCATTGGCATCGGGGAGGGGCCCCATGTTCCGGGGATGTTCGAAATGGTCCAGGACCTTGTCGCTATACATGCGTGCTCCTCTGGGCCGACCGCCGGGGCGGATCAGTGGCTCCACTTCACGCTCTTCAGGTCAATGCCGGCCCGCGCCATCTCGTAGAGCGGGCTCATGGCCCGGAGCCGGGTGACCTGCTCCGCGAGTTGATCGCAGACGTAGTCCACCTCTTCCTCGGTGTTTCCCCGGCCCAGGCCGAAGCGGATGCTCGTGTGGGCCAGCTCCTCCCCGATCCCCAGGGCGCGCAGGACGTAACTGGGCTCCAGCGACGCCGAGGTGCAGGCGGAGCCGGAGGAGACCGCCACATCCTTCAGGGACATGAGAAGGGATTCTCCCTCCACGAACTCGAAGCTGACGTTGAGGTTGCCGGGCAGCCGCTCCGTCGGATGGCCGTTCAGGTGCACGTGATCCAGGCGCTTGAAGATGCCGGACTTGAGCCGCTCCCGCAGGGCGGTGAGGCGCACGGCCTCGCTCTCCATGATCTGCTCGGCCAGCTCGCAGGCCTTCCCGAGGCCCACGATGCCGGGGACGTTCAGCGTGCCGCTCCGGCGGCCCTTCTCGTGGCCGCCCCCGTCCATCTGGGCCACGAGCCTCACGCGAGGCTTGCCCATGCGGACGTAGAGGGCCCCCACCCCCTTGGGACCGTACAGCTTGTGTGCCGTGAGCGACATGAGGTCCACCCCCAGGGCATCCACGTTTGCCGGGATCTTCCCCACCCCCTGGACCGCGTCGCTGTGAAAGAGGACGCCGCGCTCCTTGCAGATCTTGCCGATCTCGGCAAGCGGCTGGATGGTCCCGATCTCGTTGTTCGCAAGCATGATGGAGACCAGGATGGTCCTGGGGGTGATGGCGGCCGCCACCGCCCCGGGGTCCACCCTGCCCGAGGAGTCCACAGGCAGGTAGGTGACATCGAAGCCGTCCTTCTCCAGCCGCTTGCATGGATCCAGGACGGCGTGGTGCTCGATCTGGCAGGTGATGACGTGATTCCCCCTCTCCCGGCTGGCGTAGGCCGCACCCTTGATGGCCAGGTTGTCCGCCTCGGTCGCCCCCGAGGTGAAGACCAGCTCAACCGGCTTGCACCCGATGAGGTGCGCGACCTGGGCGCGGGCGGCCTCCACCGCCGATTCGGCCGCCCAGCCGAAGGCGTGATTGCGGGAGGCGGCGTTGCCGAACTGCTCCATGAAGTACGGCCGCATGGCCTCGAAGACCTCGGCCGCCACCGGCGTGGTCGCATGGTGATCCATGTAGATGGGGAGCTTCACGGCTGTCTGTCTCCTCCGGGGTCACGAGGCGGCGATGAGGTATTCCAGGGGAAGCGGGAGCCTCTCGCGGGCGGCGATGTTTTGGCAGTGCAAGCAGACCTCTTTGGCGGGCGTCCGGCAGCAGCCCAGACACTCGTGGATGATCCCTGCGGTCTCCCGGATGGCCCGCCTCATCTCGCGATAGCGGGCGATGCGGGCCTCGGTCTCGCGCAATTGCTCGGCCAGGAGGCCGAGAACCTCGCGGGCCGCCTCGTTTCCCGTCGCCGCTTGGTCCCGCCCGCTGAACAGCTGCTTGATCTTGGCCAGGGGGAAGTCGAGCAATTGGAGATTCTTGATTAGCTGGACCCGCCTGCACTCATCCTCGGAGTACAGCCGGAATCCGCCCCGGCTCCGCACCTTCGGCCGGATCAGGTTCAGCTCCTCGTAATAGCGGACCGTGCGCAGACTGGTCCCCGTCCGCCTGGCCACTTCGCCGATCTTCAGAAGCCTCAGGTTGACCACGTCCCCCTCATCTTTGTACAGGGTAGCGCAAGGTACCAAACCCTCACGTGAATGTCAAGTTGAGACACTCCGGAATTTCGTGTTGTATTCGAGGACGATCAAGGGCGGGGTCGCCGCCCGACTGGCTTCAGAGTCTCCTGGACCTGCCGGGCGGACGGCAGACCTTGTTCCAGGATAATCTGCGAAATCTGCGTAATCTGTGGATTAATGATGCTTCGTTTCTACAGCCCGAGGTAGGCGGTGCGCACCTGCGGATCCTTGAGAAGCTGCTGGCTCGGCCCGTCGGCCACGATCTGGCCGTTCTCCAGGATGTAGGCCCGATGGGAGAGCCTGAGGGCCCGGAAGACGTTCTGCTCCACCAAGAGGATGCTGGTCCCCGCCCGGTTGATCTCCCGGACGATGTCGAAGATGGCGGACACCAGCGCCGGCGCGAGACCGAGGGACGGCTCGTCCAGCATGAGCAGCCGGGGACAGGACATGAGCCCCCGCCCGATGGCGAGCATCTGCTGCTCGCCGCCCGACAGGGTCCCGGCCACCTGGTGTCGCCGCTCCCGTAAGCGCGGGAACAGGTCGTACATGTGCTCCATCGTCTGCTTGCGGGCCGCCTTGGCGCGGCGCGAGCAGGCCCCCATGACCAGATTCTCCTCCACCGACATGGAGGGGAAAAGCTGCCGGCCTTCCGGGACGTGCACGAGCCCGCGATCCACGATGGTCGACGGCTTCAGGCCGTCGATGCGCTGGCCGTCGAACTCGACCTGCCCGCGGCGGGGACGGATGACGCCCGAGATGGTCATCAGGCTCGTGGTCTTCCCCGCCCCGTTGCTGCCGAGGACCGACACGATCTCCCCCTCCCGGACGCCGAAGGTGACGTCGTGGAGCGCCTGGAGATCCCCGTAAAAGGTCTGCAGCCCCTTCACCGTGAGCAGCATCCCCTGCACATCATCAATCACAAGAACCTCAACCGCAAAGCGCGCAAAGACCGCAAAGCAACCTCTATTCTGGGAGGCCTAGAACGATTCGACGGATGCCATGCTGGAGAATAGTAACGTTGAAATTGATCAGGAGGCCGAGCTGGAGACCAGTGAGCTTCAAGTAGGTCAGTACTTGTGCGGCGTGGATCGGCTGAAGCCGCTCGACGGACTTGAGCTCCAGCAGAATCGCATTCTCGACCACGAAGTCGGCTCGAAAACCCACCTCAATCACCTCTCCGCCATAGGTCAGAGGTATCGGACGCTGACGGTCAAAGCGTAGTTCTCGTACAGCCAGCTCGTGCGCGAGGCAAGCCTCGTATGCACCCTCCAAGAGGCCTGGGCCAAGCGAGCGATGCACCTGTATGGCAGCACCGATAATTTCCTTGCTCAGGGCGTTCACATCCATGGGTTTACTTTGCGTTCTTTGCGTGCTTTGCGGTTCAATTGGTTTGCCTGAGATTACGCGCCGCCCTCGGCGCCGGCGTAATCCTCGCCCAGGTAGGCCTCGATCACCTTCCTGTCCCGCACCACCTCCTCGGGCCGGCCCCCGGCGATCAGCTCCCCGTAGGAGAGCACCAGGACCCGCTGCGACAGGCTCATCACCGCCTTCATGACGTGCTCGATGAGCAGGATCGTGACCCCGCGCGCGTGGACCGCACGGATGAGTTCGATGAGGCGGCCGGTCTCGGTGGGGTTGAGGCCCGCCATCACCTCGTCCAGGAGCAGGGCGCGCGGCCCCGTCGCCAACGCCCGGGCCAGCTCCAGCCGCTTCCGATCCGGGAGCGTGAGGCTGTGCGCCGGAAGTGTCGCCTTCCCGGCGAGGCCGGTGAGGCCCAGCACCTCTTCGGCGATGGCCACGGCCTCGCGGCGGTGCTTCACCCGCTCCAGGGCTCCCACGACCACGTTCTCCAGCACGCTCAGGCGCAGGAACGGCCGGGCCACCTGGAACGTCCGCACCAGCCCCCGCAGACAGATGTCGTGCGGCCGGAGCCCGGCCAGCGGCTCCCCCGCGAACGCGATGCTGCCCTCGTCAGGCCGCAGGAACCCCGAGACGATGTGGAAGAGGGTGGTCTTCCCTGCCCCGTTGGGTCCGATCAGGCCCAGCATCTCCCCCTCGGCAAGGTCGAGGCTGACCCGATGGATGGCGCGGAGGCCGCCGAAGGACTTGCTCACCTCCACGACGCGGAGCAGGCTCACGCGGCCCTCCCCGGGCGCCGCCTCAGCCAGTGGAGCAGCGTGGGATAGACCCCGCGCGGCAGGAACAGCACCACCACGATGAGCAGCAGTCCGTAGATCACCACACTCAGCCCGGCCGTCCCCCCGGCGAAGTAGGTCCGCGAGAACTCGCCCAGGATCTCCAGCAGGAAGGAGCCCAGTACCGGCCCGAGGAGCGTCCCGCTCCCCCCCACGATCGGCCGGATCATGATGTCCACCGAGTGATTGATGTTCAGCACGGTGTTGGGCTGCAGGTAGAACTGGAAGTAGGCGTAGAAGGTGCCTCCCAGGGCAGTGAGGGCCGCGCTGACCGCGTAGGCGATCATCTTGTAGCGGAACGTGTCCACCCCCAGGGCCTCGGAGGCGTCCTCGTCCTCGCGGATCGCCAGGAGATAGGCCCCCAGCTTCGAGCGCTCGATCATCCAGACGATCCCCGTGGCGAGCGTGAGGAAGGCCAGCGCGATGTAGTAGTACGGGATCTTCCCCCGGAACTGGAACTGCCATGGGTTCGGCGTGAAGTTGATGAAGAGCCCCGTGTAGCCGCCCAGGATGGGCAGATGCAAGGCCACCAGACGGCAGATCTCCGCGGCGGCCAAGGTGAGCAGGATGAAGTAGAAGCCGCGCAGGCCGAACCGGAATCCCAGGTAACCGATCCCCAGGCTCAGCAGGGCAGCCAGGGCCGCGCCCACGAGCATCCCGAGCCAGGGTGAGAGGGCGAACTGGGTCGCCAGGACCGCCGAAGTGTAGGCCCCGATGGCGAAGAAGGCCGCGTGACCCAGGGAGAGCTGTCCCGCGTAGCCGCCCAGGATGTTCCAGGCTTGGCCCAGGAAGGCGTAATAGAACGCGGTGATGAACAGGTTCTGCCACGTGGAGGGCAGGTAGAACGGCAAGGCCAGGAGGACCGCCCCTCCCGCCGTACCGAGGGCGAGCCGTCGCATCATCGCCGGCCCCCGAGCAGGCCCTGGGGGCGGAACAGGAGGATCAGGACCAGCAGGACGAAGCTGACGATCTCCTTCAGCGAGGGCACCAGGATCACGGCGCCGAGGGCCTCGCTGATCCCGACCAGGAGGCCGCCCACAAAGGCCCCGAGGAGGCTCCCCATCCCGCCGATGATGACGATGTTGAAAGAGGTCACCGTGAAGAAGAGACCGGTGCTCGGCGAGAAGGGAAGGAAGGGGGTCATGAGACTCCCCGCCGCCCCCACGCAGGCCGCCCCGATGCCGAAGGCCAGGGTGAAAACCTTCAGGATGTCGGTCCCGACCAGGAGGGCCCCCGTCTGGTTGTCGGAGGCGGCGCGGATCATCCGGCCCAGGTCAGTTCGCTTCAGAAACAGGTAGAGGAGCAGGGCCAGGGTCAGGGCCACGCCGAAGGTGGCCACCCGGGGCAGATCGAAGACGATCGGTCCCAGCCAGTACGTGCTCAGGGCATAGGCGGTGTTCACCCGGCGGGGATCCGGTCCTGCCGCCATCAATGCGGCGTTCTCCAGGACCAGAGCCACCCCCAGCATGAGCAGGATCTGCATCTCGTGTGGGGCCTCCAGGATCCGGCTGATCAGCCCCCGCTGCACCGCCGCCCCCAGGAGGAAAATCGCCGCCCCGGTCACCAGGATCGAGAGGTAGGGGTCCACCCCCAGGGTGACGAACAGCCAGTAGGACAGGTACATCCCCCAGACCATCATGTCGCCGTGGGCGACGTTGATGACCCGCATGACGCCGAAGATGAGCGACAGGCCCAGGGCCATGAGGCTGTACACCCCGCCCACCAGGAACCCGTTGACGATCGCCTGAACGTACAGCGTCATTGCGTCCCCAGAAACATGAAGGAGGCAGGAGAACGCTCGCCCCCTGCCTCCTGTCCCTGTCCCTAACGCTGTCCCTGTCCCTGTCGCTGTCCCTCTGGCTGCCGGCCTCTCATCCCCGCTCCCAGAGCTTGGGGATCGGATAGACCACCTGCAGTTCTGCGAACTCCTTGGGAATGACGACCCGGGCGCGCCCCTCACGAATCTGCACCATGGCGGTGGAGGCACCCGGGTTGTCCCCGCGCTCGTCGAACTGGATGTTCCCGCCGGAGATGATGTGATCCTTGATGCTGGTCTTGCGGGCGGCCTCCACAAACTTGTCCGGGTCCGTGGTCCCGGCCCGCTCCAGGATATCGGCGATGGTCTTGACCCCCTCGTAGGCCCAGGCCGACTCGGTGGTGAGCTGGTCCCCGAACCGCTTCTCGTAGTCGGCCGCCACTTTCTGGGTCAGGGCCGACTTGGGATTGTACCAGGGGGCATTCGCCAGGGTGTACTCGGCAAGCTTGCCCAGGGCCCGGGGGAACGTCGGCTGGTAGAAACCCGGGTTGCCGGGACCCACGATGGCGAGGACATCCACCCGCTGCTTGAACAGTTCCTGGATCAGCAGGATCGCGTCGTTGGGCCGCGTCACCGCCAGGATCAGATCGGGCTTCGCCGCTTTGGCTTTCGCCACTTCTGTGGACAGATCCTGGGTGGTCACGGGGTAGGTGATGACCTCGGCGATCTCGAAGGGGGCGTTGAGCTTCTTGTGCCACTCCAAGGTCTTTTCCGCCTGGACCTGGCCGAACAGGTCGCTCACGTGCAGGAACACGGCCCGCTTGGGCGTGACCCCCTTTTCCTTGAACAGCTCCAGCATGTACTCGATACCCCGCCGTCCGAGGATCGTGGTGGTCGTAAAGAGCCGGAATACGTACTTGACCCCCTGCTGCGTCAGTTGGTCGGCGGCCCCGATGTCGATCATCAGGGGGACCGGCTTGCTGGCTTGCTTGATCACCTGGATGATGGCGTTGATGTCGCCGCTGTTGAAGGCGCCCACCAGGGCGTGCACGCCGTCCCGGATGAGCCGCTCGGTCTCGGCCCGTGCGACCTCCGGCTTGGCTTGTGTGTCCCCCGGCACCAGGACCAGCTTGGCGCCGCCCATGGACTTGATGCCTCCCGCGGCATTGATGTGGTCCACCGCCAGCTGGTTTCCCTGCCGGGTCGTCTTCCCCACGACGGCCAGGACCCCCGTCATCGGCTGGATGGAGCCGATCTTGATCTCCTTGACCTGGGCGCGCACCACGGCGGGAAAGCCCAGGACGCCCACCGCCCCCGCCGCACCCACTCCCTTCAGTACGGTCCGCCGGCTCACCCCGGCCCGTCTTCCTCGCGATGGCATAGGCGCTCCTCCCTCGCTCAGAGAGCATGTGATGGCGACACGTAAGCAGGCCGACGATATACCAGGATTTGCCAGGCCAGGCAAGGCTTTTCGCCTCGAAGCACCAGCAGGACGACTGGGAGGAGAGGCGGCCGAAGTGGCGGCTGGCCTCGCGGGGAACCACGGGAGTATCGGCTGGAAACTCGTCACGCTCCAAGGCGCGATGGCCACACCGGCGGCGCCGGGAGACTTCACGTCCGGGTGAGCGGGCGATAGCGGATCCGGTGGGGGCGGTCGGCCGCGGCGCCGAGGCGGCGCTTCCGGTCGGCCTCGTACTCGCTCCAGTTCCCCTCGAACCAGTACACCTTGCTATCGCCCTCGAACGCCAGGATGTGCGTCGCGATCCGGTCGAGGAACCAGCGGTCGTGGGAGATGACGAGGATGCTCCCCGCGTACCGGTCGATGGCGTCCTCCAGCGCTCGCAGGGTGTTCACGTCGAGGTCGTTCGTCGGCTCGTCGAGCAGGATGACGTTGGCCTCCCGTCGTAGCATGCGCGCGAGGTGCAGGCGGTTCCGCTCGCCCCCCGAAAGCGACCCGACCTTCTTCTGCTGGTCGGGACCCAGGAAGTTGAAGCGCCCCGCGTAGGCGCGGGAGTTGACCAGCGCCTTCCCGAGCGCGATCTGCTCCTGACCGCCCGAGATGGATTCCCACACGGTCTGCGCCGGGTCCAGGTCGCTCCGCACCTGGTCCACGTACGCCAGCTTCACCGTCTGGCCGAGGCTGAACTTCCCCGTGTCCGGCTGCTCTTCGCCGACGATCAGGCGGAACAGCGTGGTCTTGCCCGCCCCGTTCGGGCCGACGATCCCCACGACGGCCCCCGGCGGCACGCTGAAGGTCATCCCCTCGAACAGCATCCGGTCGCCGTAGCCCTTGGCGACCCCCTCGGACTGGATGACGGCCTCGCCCAGTCGCGGCCCGGGCGGAATGAATATCTCCAGCTCGCGCGCGAGCTGCTCGTGCCCTTGCTGGAGGAGCGTCTCGTAGGCGCTGACGCGCGCCTTCCCCTTCGCATGGCGGCCCTTGGGCGACATCCGGATCCACTCCAGCTCGCGCGCCAGCGTTCGCTGCCGGTCGCTCTCGGCCTTCTCTTCGCGCTGGAGGCGCTGCTGCTTCTGCGCCAGCCAGGACGAGTAGTTCCCCTTCCACGGGATCCCGAACCCGCGGTCCAGCTCCAGGATCCAGCCCGCCACGTTGTCGAGGAAGTAGCGGTCGTGCGTGACCGCGATGACCGTCCCCTCGTACAGCCGCAGGTGCTGCTCCAGCCACGCCACCGATTCGGCGTCCAGGTGGTTTGTGGGCTCGTCGAGCAGCAGGATGTCGGGCTGCGTGAGCAGCAGGCGGCAGAGGGCCACGCGTCGCAGCTCGCCGCCGGAGAGGACCTGCACCGGGGTATCGCCCGGCGGACAGCGGAGGGCCTCCATCGCCAGCTCGAGCCGGCTGTCGAGATCCCACGCCCCCATCGCGTCGAGCTGGTCCTGTACCTTCCCCTGCTTTTCGAGGAGGGCGCTCATCTCGTCGTCGGCCATGGGCTCGGCGAATCTGGCGCTGATCTCTTCGAACGCCTTCAGGAGATCAACGGTCTCCCGCACCCCCTCGCGCACCAACTCGCCGACGGTCTTTGTCGGGTCGAGCCGCGGCTCCTGCTCCAGGAACCCGATGCTGTACCCGGGGGAACAGTGGGTCTCGCCGATGAACTCCTTCTCGACCCCGGCCATGATCCGGAGCAGCGTACTCTTCCCTGCCCCGTTGAGGCCGAGGACCCCGATCTTGGCCCCGTAAAAGTAGGACAGGGAGATATCCTTGAGCACCTGCTTCGTGCCGTGGACCTTCCCCACGCCGACCATGGAGTAGATGATCTTGTTGGGTTCGGCGGGCTTCGCCATCCCTCTCTCCCTTGGGCAAGCCGATCAGTGGGCCGGGGCAATCAATCCGGGTTTCCCACCCTGGAGTCGCAGAGACCGCGGTGACACCACCGGTGAAGGCATGGCACGATTCGGCGTCGCACCAACAGGTGGGCCCTGCGCGCGGGTATCGCGGTGGTTCGGCGCGGGGTGGGCCTTCCGATGCTGACCACGCGGCGCGCGGATGCATCGGCGGCGGCACGCACACTCAGTCGGTCTGGCGCCCTCGTTGCCCCCTCCCGGGGAACCTACATGTCGTGAGCGAGCTTCGTCTGCTGATCTGCCGGCAAGCTCTGGTAACCTGGGCTCTGGGTGAGGATACTCCGGACCTGCGCCCTGACAGCCTGGCCTCCCTTGACCGCCTTCGCACGCTCAGCCGTCAGCGTCCGCGGCCGCAAGTCCTTCATCCCCGCCGGTTTCTTGGTCCTGGTCTTTCCCCTGTCTTTGGCCATGATGCGCCTTCCTTTCGTCTGATCCCTTCTGCCGAAAACCGCCGAGGTTCTCTGACTGCCCGCGTTGCCTCGGCCGACTTGCCCGGGGCTGCAGTGGGGTTATCTGAGGTGATTGGAGTGAGGCCGCGCCCCCGTTTCGCCGTGGATCATACGGCATGAGTCCTCTTCGGCGCAAGTTTCGTGAGCATCTTTCCGCTCCCCTGCCTCCTTCGCCGACTCCGCCGGCTCGTGGCTGCACTATCACGAGATGGGGAGCAAATCAGTGCAAATTCTTGCGCGATGAGACCGGCGGCTGGGACAAATGACCCACACAGGCAACGTAAGCTTCAGAAAACACTCAGCGGAGTAGTCTTCACCTCGGTCGCTCATCGAACACCTGCCCGCCTTTTGATCACCCCTCCAGATCAAGGCATCCCTACGCAATGAAATTATTTTCGTAGTCGACACCGGCCTCTGCTCCATCGTCCGTCCAATGGGGGCTCGACTCGCTTGAGGTCCTTGAAGAGGAAATCCCGTGTTTTCATAAGGTTATGCTGATTCTCGATTTTCAGAGCACGCGCCCTGAATCTCGGCATCTGAATCGCAATCGGAATCCTCGCACGGGGAAGTGACCCGGGAAGTTCGCCTCCGGTCGAAATGCGGTGCTGGGCCAGGGAGGGCATGGGGAGCACGGTCGCCGGGAGTCACGAGGTAGCCTTCTCCCTCCGTACCTGACCCGATGCGGTGAGACCAGAAGAGGGTGCAGTCACTAGAGCGCAAGTGATTGAGTGGTGTCCCAAACGCAGGATGGAGATAGCATGCCGCCACGGTGCACGGAGTGACCTGGCGGTTCATGGTGGAGGAGATTGATGCCTTGGAGAGGGACCGAGAAATTTGCCTTCGGGATCTTCACCGTCCTCGACAAATCCCCACTCGACTCCGGGATCTACGCCCTCTTCTCCGGAGAACGGTGCGTCTATGTGGGGTCGTCGGAGAACATCCAGATTCGTCTGCTGAAACATCTGAACGGTCCCGATCAATGTGTTCTGCAATACGGCGTGACGTCGTTCGCCTATGAGCCTGTCCCCACCGAGGCCCGCGTGGCCCGGCAGGAGGACATGATCCGCGAGTTCAGCCCAGCCTACCGTGTCCCGGACGGCCCGGCAGGGAACAGCCTGACTGGCCGCCCTGCGAGCCTCTAGAATCACCCAACTGGTGCCAGGGGGTCCGCGATCGGACCCCTGGCACCGGGGGATTCTCCTCTCCCGATCTTGCGACCCAGACGTGTTGCTCCGCCGCTCGGCGGCGACCTGCGTGGTCTGCCCGAACGCGCAGTCCGCCCCCTCCCTCGCTGAAGTGAGCCCGGGGCGGCGAGCCAACCGCCGCCCCGGGCTCGAACCGCCTCCGTGCCTAGACCGTGAAGGGCCGCTGCCCCTGGAAGGCGGACACGTCCGGCCCGTAGGTGTAAAGGTTTGGCGTCTGGGTCGGAGCCATGCCGGAGACGATCGACTGGTGGAACTGTGCGTGGTTGCCGTTGAACACGCCGTTGTTCCACACCTGCAGCAGGCGCTCGGTGAACGCCCCGTTGAAGGCGCCGTCCATCGACACCTGATTGTCCTGGCAGCCGGAGATGAGCAGCACCGAGGCCTGCACGCCCAGGCGGATGTAGTGGCTGATCCAGTAGGAGGCCTGCGGGCCGAGCGCCACCACCTGGGTGCCGAGGAGCTGTGAGGCGTTCGTCAGGGCGGGCTTTTCGTTCGCCTCGCGCAGGCCTGCCTGCAGGCCATCGTAGAACTCCCGATGATCGCGGTACACCTTCAACGCGACCTCCATGGGCATCGCGCGCGGTACACCCTCGACCCGCGCCGCCCGCAACTGGATGGCCCGCGTGACCGTCCCGCTGTGGCAGCTATCGGAGAGCACGAAGACCCGCACCCCCTTGGCGAACTTCTTGAAGAGCTCGTACAGCTCGTCGTCAATCAGTTGGCCGTCGTACAGGCACCAGGTCTCATCGGTGCCGTCCGTTTCGTCGCCGCTGGTATCCTTCACCTGGCCGCCGTGGCCGGAGTAGGTGAGCAGAAAGTAGTCGCCCGCCTTGAGCTTGCTCGCAGGGGTGGAGATGCCGTTGATCACGGCCTGGCGGGTCGCGGCGGGGGTGAGGAGCTTTGTCGGCGTGATGCCGCGAGCAAGCGCGATCGCCTCCATGTCGTCGGCGTCCGCCTCGCAGGCGTTGAGCGGCCCCGACCAGCCGCTGTAGTGGTTCGGGTCGACCTTGTTGAGACCGATGTGAAGCGACAGTCCCGTTGCCATGATGACGCCTCCTTCTCGAAGGGGTTGGGATCGACACCGAACGGTACGCTCGCGACCAGGCGAGGAGAGGTGACTCGCGCAGGAGGCGAGATGGCCGAGGGCGCGCGGGGCGGCGATCGAGACGCCGTCCCTCCGGCGGACGGCGGCGGGAGGGGAAGGCCGCCTCGCCTTCGCGTGGAGGCGGGGCGCGTGGGGTTCTGAGGAGCAAGCCGTGGTGTCATCGGGAATGCCATGCAAGAGTAACTGGCCAAGAGGGCCACAGACACCCCCTGACCGATCACCTGCAGGAAGAAGAAAGGCAAGGGCCAGTGCGGCCCGTTGTTCGCGGTGGGTAGACGGTCGAGCCGGCCATCCCGATAGGTCGAGCCACCATTGGGAGGCCCGCCCAAGAACTTAGACCAGGGCAGCCTGTCGTGTCAACGACGGCGCCAGACTCTCCCAGGCTCGGGCCGGAAGGCAGGACCGCTATTCTCTCTCGGGAGCAGGTTTCATGCCCATCATGATCGGGTGGAAGGGGTAGCGGAAGTACCCGTCAACTCGTGCCGCCAGGGACAGAGCCTCGCACAGCGCCGCACCCTGGGAGCCTGATCATCCATGAGAAAGGATACGGTCCGTATCCATTCGGTCACGGACGCAGTTGCGGGGGGCATCGTCTGAACGGACATCCTCCTCGCCGAGCAAGGTCTCGCCTCGCCTCTCACGGGGGCGTGAGATCAGCGGCCGGCCAGCTTGTCCACCGGCTCCGCAGGACAGGTGGAGGACGAATGCCTGGGATGGGTTCGCGGCAGCAGGTCGGGTGCTCCGGCCCCTCGCCCCTTACGGCGTGAGGCAGTGCTGGTTGCACCGATCCCGCTCCGGCCACAGGGAGCAGCTCTTCACACGAAGCAGCGGCTGGCCGAAGGCAGAGCTGAAAGCGGCCCGCGACGCATCGATGCCCACCTCGGCCCTGCCGCCAGACTCCGGGCAATTCAGCGTTCTGGGACTACGGAACCGGCGAAACGTATCGGCGACCAGAGGCATCAGGACGTACAGGAACGCGACCGCGAGAACGGCGACCAGAACGATCCATGGATGGCTCATGGCTCCCTCCCTGGAATCCGGGCCAGTTGCCTGCCTTGCACTGAGGATCTTTGTGGTGTGATCCTAGCACGGTCTTGCCCTCTGTCAATGCTGCACCTGATGCATCCCCGTCAATTGCTCGTAGAAGGAGTCATTTGGCGGAATGGATGCCCGCCTAGAGGCCTTCCACCAGGACCATATCTCCGCTGGCGTGCTGCAGCCGGAGCGGCTTGATCTTCTGGTACTGGTCAGACTCATACCACCCCTTCGCAGCCTCCAGGCTCGGGAACTCCAGCACCACCAGCCGGGTCGGGTGCCAGGTCCCCTCCAGCGTTTCGTGCCGGCCGCCCCGCACGAGATACCGCCCGCCGTACTGCGCGATGGTCGCGGGGACCGCTTGCCGGTATGCGTCGAACCCCGCGGCATTCTTCACGTCCACGTCTACGATGATGTAGGCAGCCATCTCTCCCTCTGCGTCTTGTCAGATCCACCCGGTCCCACGGCAGCTAGCGTCACCCTCGCCCGGACCGCAGTGTAGCCCAGATGAGAGGGGATGGGAATCAGGAAGGAATCAGTGAGCCACCGAAGGGTGTCCGGAAAGGTGCCCTGTGCCTGATTCGCAGTTGACAAGCAAGAAGTGGTCTTCTATGAGTCACGGTTGAATGCTGCATTGCGCCGCATTCTTCCCCGAACCGCAATGAAGGAGCGCCATGGGAATCGGCCGACAGACCACCAGCTTGGGAGGCAACGGGAAGTCCGGGCAGGAGGGGAAGGCACCCGGCCGGAGGATCCTCCTGGTCGATGACAAGCCCTTCTCCCTTGCTCTGCGCCAGAGCCTTCTCCGCTCCGGTGTGTCGCAGGTGCTACTGGCCGCAAGCGGCGCCGAAGGCCTGCGGGTGGCCCGGACCACCCAGCCCGACGCCATTCTCCTTGACGCGGAGCTTCCGGACCTGGACGGCTTCGAGGTTTGTCGTCGGCTCAGGGTGGACCCGCTCACGGAGGTCATCCCCGTCATCTTGCTCACCGGCAGTTCGAGGCCACCGTCGGATCGGAGCACCCACGAGGCGGGCGCCGTGGCCTCACTGCCGATGAGCATCGAGACGCCTCGCCTCCTGAACATGATCCAGATGATCCTCACCACGCCGATGACCCGCCGCGCGTTTCCCCGCGCCTCCGTGAGGCGCGCCGTCATCTACGAACACGCGGGCCGCACGGGTACCGGGGAGACGCTGAATCTGAGCCAGGGTGGGATGTTCATCCTGACACCCAGCCCGCTGGAGGTCGGCACCCACCTCGTACTTCGCTTTGCGCTGTCTATCTCCGAACCCTGGCAGGCCACGGCCCGGGTCGTGTGGATCCGGCGGGCGGAAGAGGAGCACCCCTACCCCGTAGGCATGGCCGTGCAGTTCTTCGAACTGCCCCCCGAGGCACGGTCAGCCATCGCCACCTTCGTCGCCAACCTGCTGGCCGCCCCTACCCCATCCAGGGAGGCGTGACGGCGACGCCCGCCCCCACCCGGGGGCGCCAGCGCTCGGCCCAGCCCTCGCTTGAATTGCACCGGACATCTTTCGGCTTCCAGGAGCCTGGACTCACGGAAGCCCAGGGACGAGGCTTCGCCGCCTGCGGCAGGCCGCATCACGCGTGCGGCGCGAGGCTGAACCCTTACCGCCCATTTCCATGGTCTCGGTGGTGGGTGCAGCCCCATGGCCAACTCCCTTTCAATGACGGCTCCTTTGGAACCAGATCAAGCATTGAATTGTTCTTATGGCGAAGGTGCGTTCCAACTGGTCCCGTCGGGAAATGAAATCAAGCAGGGAGGGGAAACCATGCGAAGGAGCGTGCTTCTTGGTCTCGGTTCAGTCCTCGCGATTGCCCTGGTGATGGGCCTTGCCCTCCAGGTTTTGGCCCAAGCCCCCCCATTCGAGACGCGGAAGATCACGGACGCGGTCTACATCTTCCGCTACGGAGGGCATCAGTCCATAAGCAGTACATGACGGAGCTTTCCGATGCCGTGAAACTGGCGGCCGACCAGGGGAAGTGCTTCGACGCGGCCATCAAGGAGATCAAGCTCCCCAAGTACGAGAAGTGGGGGAACTATGACCAGTTCCTGCCCGGAAATATCGAGCGATTCTGCGAGTACTGGGGCCGCGGGTACTGAGCAACAACGACCAGCCACCCTTTGCGAGACCTGCAGCGACTCGAATAGCCTGGCGTCCCGGGTCCGGATGGCGGCCTGTGCGCGTTCCTGTGAATGCGCGTAGAACCCCCGCCCGGCCCGGGCGCCCGTCTCCCGCGCTGCCGCTCGGGCCCGGCCTGTAACGCCCCGCGAGAAGCTGTGGATCCCATCGGTCAATCTCTCCGTCCGATGATGACGGCTTCGGTCAACGTGAATAGCAGCCTGCCGTTCTCCGTGCGCGGCATCAAGAAGTCGCGCACGGGGTCGGGTGCCTCGAGTAGCATTCTCCGCAGACGCGCTTTCGTGTCCTCACTCGCGCCCATGCGGCGGGCCCACGGCTCGAATTCCATATGCTTCAGCATGGTCTCGCTTTGCGCCAGCTTCAGCTTCGCCTCGACGAAGAATGCTTCGAGGTGGGCGACGGGATATGCCCGGTGATGCGAGGGGTCGCGCAGCCTTTCGAACTGGTTGATGTAACCCCCCGTCTCCTCCTCGGGCGGAACGACATTGTCGACGAGCGCGACCGCGCCATCGGATTTGCACACCCGCACCATTTCCTCGATCGCTTTGCGCGCCTCGGGGTAGTGGTGCAGCGCGATGCGGTTCGTGACGAGATCGAACACGTTCGCTTCAAAGGGCAGGTCTTGCGCGTCAGCCGGTCGGAATTCAACGTTCGTTACGCCGCGCTCAACCGCGAGTGTGCGGGCGGCGTCAAGCATCTGCGGGGTGAGGTCCGTAGCAATGACGCGCGCGACGTGGGGGGCAAACGTGAACGCCGTGTGTCCCGCACCCGTTGACACGTCGAGCATGAGCCAGGTGGCCTGCGGCTGCGTCAATTCGACCAGGCGGGCCAGGCTGCCACCCTGGGCGTGCACAGGACTGGTCGCGTACTCCTTGGCGTGCGCGCCGAATTGTTCCCGCACAAGATCATGTGCCTCGCTCATACCTCGCTCCTCTTGAACGTGCTGTCAGGGCGTGCCCGCGCCGCTTGCCGTCTGACTACTCACGGCACCGAGGCGGAGGCCAAGGGGGGCTCCCCGCCCGGCGCCAGACCCCCTGATTCTTCCTTGAGAATCATGGATTGGTGCCGAGATGGAGCCGACGATACCCGCGCCCTACTGTAGTGTCGATGAGCGGAATGAATGGACGCTACGGAATCTGTGCTCTCTCCTTTCTCTCCCAGGGTGACCATGTATCTGCGTTCACTGACCCAACAGCCTGGTGGCTATCCGGTCTGCGATGGGCCCGACACTTGTGGTGTCGGCGGCTTGCAGGCCCCTGCTTACACCACGCGCTGCGGGTAGGCTGTCGAAGTAGCCAGCCATGGCGCCCCTGCCGGCCGCCACCAGCGCTTCCCGCCGCTCGTCGCTCATGTCGAACTCGGTGGTGCCGTAACCCGCTGCCGGCAGGCGGACCACCAAGTGTTCGAATTCCTCGATCACCATCTTGTCGTGGGCGCCGGTCATCGTGTCGATCAGGCGCCGGAGACGCTGCACGGTTCGCAACTCCTCCGGCTTCACGTCGATCTCGACCAAGACTCCCCGGGCCCGAGGAACCGGCGGGACCGGCAACGACTCGTCGATGAGCAGGCCGATGACCGCGTCATCCGCTTTGGGTCCCATCAGACGAGTGACCTGCGGGGCGTCGGAGATGAACAGCTCGATCGGGAAGTTGGAGAGCACGCCCCCGTCGACGATGGTATGCCCTGCGGTGTCGCGCCCCAGGTACGTCCCCCAGTCCGCCGACCAGACCACCTCGTCCCACACCAGCGGGATGCTCATGGAACTCCGCACGGCCCAGACCACGGGGCAGTCCGGGGCGGTGCGATGGTTCAGCACCAGCAGGCGGCCGTCCGTCGTGTCGGAAGCCACCACCGACAGATCCACCTGTGTTTCGGCGAAGAACCGCGCCAGGGTCATGTGGCTGAACTTGCGCACTCCATTCTTCCATGGTCCCGTATCGAGCTTCGCCTGGAGCCACGCGACGAACCGATCCGCAGCGTACCAGCCTCCGCGCTCCACAAAGGCGAAGAAGTGCCGGGAACGTGGATTCTCGGCGAGGGTTGCGGCGATCGCGTCATCCATCCGCTCTTCGAGAAAGTCGGGGATGAACCTGACATTGACGTTGCGGAGGAGAGTGCGGGTCGCGCTGGCACGGATCTCCTCCTGGGTGAACCGCGCCGGGTCCCCCATGAATCCGGCGAAGACCGGCTTCCCGCTCTCCCGCTCGTTCAGTGCCTCCTGCATCTCCTCGGCCGAGTAGCCCGCGGCAAGCAGCACGGCAGTGATCGCGCCCGCGGATGTCCCCAGTAAGCGTCCGAAGGCATGGCCACGCCGCACAAACTCCTCATACGCACCGACGAACACCATGCCCTTGGCTCCGCCCCCTTCGAATACGAGGTCATACTTCATCTTGGCACCTCCAATGATCAAATCCAGACCGTGATTCTGGGCGACGGGGCTTGACGCACCCCAAACGCGAGCCGCTTACAGGTCCGGCAGCCCCTTTATATGCGGAACGCCGACCCTCATTCGAGAATCGGCGCTGAGCTGTGCAATGGTTCCCTCCATTGAGAACGAGGGCTCTTCATCGGGGTCCGGAGAACGGGCACAAGTGGGCGCGTCCGATCTTCCGGCCTCGTCGCTTTCAGAGGGTGACCGAATGCTGGAACCCTTATTGCCGTATCGAGCGATCAGCCTCCGAAAGTCCACCAACTTTTCTCGGGGGCAATATGGCAACATTCGCCCCCTGAATGGACGGCTGAAAGAGCAAGAGAGTCAGGGGCCAGTGCGCCCCGTTTTTCGCGGTGGGTGATGGGGTGGGCGAGCAGTCCAGCAATGCGGTGAATGGCCGGGTGGCTCGCCCCGCGGTATATTCAGGCCGGCCTGATGTCTCGGCGACAAGGGCCGACCGGACCAAAGTCGGGTCAGAAGGCTCGACTGCTATTCACTGATACGAACAGACCCCGTTCGAATCGACACCCCTCAAGAGGAAGAATAGAAGTGCCCGCCAGGTCTGGCTCCCGCGGAGACACCGGCGCAAGGAATTGGACACAGAGAGCCAGGCACCTGACACAAAGCGATACTGTCGGAACCCAATCGGGGACGTAGAGCGAGCTTTCTTCGCAAAGATGGAAGACACCCTGCAAGCAAAAACCCTTGTCTTTCTTGTACCAATAAGGCACCGGCCCGCGATTCAGGCCCCGCACCCGGCCTGTCCACCTCCTCAGGGCAGGCGGCGGTACAGGACGTGGCGGCGGTTCCTGGTGTGGGGGCGGACCTCGCCGGGCCAGCGCCCCTGGTCCACGGCCTTGGCCCAGGCGTCGCTCACCAGGACCTCGGGGCTCTCGATCTCGTAGAAGGAGTTGTACCTGGGCTCGGTCTCGACCACGACGGTGCGGCGCTGGCCGCCGATGATTATGGTCAGCTCCTCGGTCTTGAACCGCGTGACCGCGATGACGCCGGGCACCTTCAGCAGCATGGGGACATGCTCCTGGTCATACACCTCGTTGAAGATGGCGTCCTTCCCAGGCTCCACATCCATGGCGGCGCTGAACACGTACTTGCCCTGGATCGGCATGGCTATCGGCCTCCTCTCGCATATGAGCGTTCAGGGTCTGGACGCGGATGGCATGGGGATGTTCAAGAGCATGCCGGGCGTTTGCCCTCCCGCGGAGAACTGGGGGAGCTTCCCGTCCCACTTCAACAGGTACTGCTGCTGGATCAATGTCGCCGTGAGCGACGCGGCCACCTTCTGGTTGTAGTTCGACTCGGCCTCGCCCTTGATCCGGATTGCCTCGGCCTCGCCTTTGGCCCGCTCGCGCGCGGCATCGCCCTGCCCCTTGGCCTGGGCCGCCGCGATCTCGGCCTGGCGCTGGGCCTGGATCAGCTCGTAGCGCTTCTGCTCCGCCTTCTGCTCCTCGATCTGCTTGGCCTCGATGGCCTTCTCGTAGGCCGCGTCGAACCGGATGTTGGCCAGTGCCGCCTCCTTCATCTCGATGCCGTACTTCGCCAGCCAGGTCGTCAGGTCCTTCTGGATGTCGGCCTTGATGAGCGGCCGCTTCTGAAGGATCTCCGTGGCGATGTGCAGGGCGGTGTTGGCCTTGAGGACCTCCTGGGCGGCCGGGTCGATGATGGTGGAAGCGTAATTCGGCCCGATGCGCTGATAGACCTCCGTGGCCTTGTCGGGAAGGAGCCGGTAGTTCAGGACCATCTCCACGTGCACTGCCTGGAGGTCCTTGCTGGCCGCGTCATAGCGGGCCTGGTGCTTCTGCACCCGCGTGTTCATCTCCACCACGTCGTAGAGTGGGTTGACCAGGTTGATGCCTTCGTGCAGCGCGATCGGCTGGACCTTTCCGAAGAGCAGCGCCACACCCACCTGCCCCGCCCCGATCATCCGTACCCCCGACGAGATGACCATGAGCGCCCCGATCGGGATCAGGACCACGGCAACGATCCGGAGGGCCCTGAGCCCTCCCTCGACGCCGACCGCTCGCGGGACGCGGGAGAGAAGCCGCGAGATCACGGCCATCCCCCCGATTCCCGCCACCACCAGGATGAGTCCAAAGATCAGCCGCATGATGATACCCCCCTGCGAGTGACCACTGACAGCCCAATGCCCAATGACCAAAGGTGGGGAACGGGGGAAGGGGGGGGACAAGGGCGGGATCGGGGTCTCGAACGGCCCCGCCTCCCCTGCTCCCGTGCTTCTCGACCGCCCCCGGCCCGGCTACTGACGAGGGGCGGGTGGGCCTTCATGACCCCGCCCACCCGGTCCGGGTGAGTGCCCCGGGCCCATCCTGTCTCGTCCTCCCATCATGCCCGGCCCCATCATGTCTTCCCCGCCCATCCCTCGCATCCGGTGGCCGACCTGCCTGAACTTCTGGAGCTGATCGGGCGTCAGAACCGCGCGCCCGGCCGCCAGTGTCTTGATTCGCGCCAGGCGCAGGTCGCCCCGGAGCGCGGCAACCTGCTTCACCTTCGGCTCGATTTTCGCCAGGTCCCACTGGTCCTGCTCCAGCAAGGAATCCAGCTCGATCTCTGCCACGCGGGCCTCCGCCGTGCGCCGCACGGATTCCTTCGCGAACTCCGTGCGCAGGTCGCGGAGCTTCTTCTCCTGCTCCGGGTTCAGCCCGAGTTCCTGGGCGTGCTCCAGCATCATCGTGAGAAGCGGACCCTCGTGGGACATCATGCGGTCACCGCGCCCCTCACGCATACCATGCCCCATCATCCCGCCGCCCATCATGCCGCCCTGCATCATCCCGCCCATTTGCCCGCCCTGCCCCGTCTGGCCCATCATCTGGGCGGAAGCCGGCAGCGCGAGGGCAAGCGCGGTCACGGCCGCAAGACTCACCAGCCAACTCCTACGCATGTGCTCCTCCTCTCCCGAGACCTCCAACGGCCTCCGCACATCCGCTTCGCTCGCCACCTCACACCGTGAGATCGCAGGTGTTGGCGAACCGGATGCCCGCGGCGGCCATCTCCTGAATTGCCCGGGCGCAATCGCCGGGCTTCACCTCGACGCCGCGGACCGCATCTTCCAGAACAGCCACGTCAAGACCCTCCCGTCGCGCATCCAGGGCCGTCGCCTTCACGCAGTAATCCGTCGCCAGGCCCGCCACGAAGACCCGCCGGACCCCGCGCCCCTTGAGGAACAGAGCAAGGTCGGTCCCCTGGAAGCCCGAGTAGGCCTCGGCATCCCGGGCGGTCGCCTTTGACACCAGGTGCTGGATCTTCTTGGCTTCCAGCGCCGGGTGGAACTCGGCGCCGGGCGTCCCGGCCACACAGTGGACCGGCCAGATGCCCCCCTGCGTCTTGAAGGAGCAGTGATCGGCCGGATGCCAGTCGCGCGTGGCCACCGTGAACCATGGCCCGAGCGCCAGCCCCCGATTGATGGCCGGGATCACCCGGTCCCCGTCCGGCACCGGCAGGGCGCCCCCCGGGCAGAAATCCTGCTGCACGTCCACCACGATCAGGGCGTCCGCCCCCAGGTCAACCTTGATGCTCATGAACCGTCCTCTACGAGAAGCGTTCCGCTGTTCGGCTGTTCGGCAGTACGGCAGTTCGGTGGTTCGAGATCTCCCAGAACAGCCGAACCGCCGAACCCCCATACAGCCGAACGCCCTTGCCTTTGTCAGGCTACCTGCTCTCGCATCTTCAGCACCGCGGCCCGCGCGTCCGGCGCGCCGAAGATGGCCGAGCCGGCCACCAGGATCGTCGCGCCCGCTCGCGCCACCTCGCGGCAATTGTCCAGCTTGATCCCCCCGTCCACCTCCAGCTCCGGCGGCGTCGCGACGTGGTGGAGCCGGCGGGCCAGCTCATCGATCTTCTTCATGACGAAGGGGATGAAGGACTGCCCGCCGAACCCCGGGTTCACCGACATGAGGAGGATCAGGTCCACCTGGTCCAGGACGTGCTCCACCGCGTGCAGCGAGGTTGAGGGGTTCAGCGCCACGCCGGGCTTGATTCCCGCCTCGCGGATCTGCTGGATGGTCCGGTGCAGGTGCGGGCACACCTCGGCGTGCACGGTGAGGTAATGGGCGCCGGCCTGGGCGAAGGCGCTGATGTAGCGTTCCGGGTGCTGGATCATCAGGTGGACATCCAGGGGGACCCGCGTCCTCCGGTGGATGGCCTCCACGACCATGGGTCCGATGGTGAGGTTGGGGACGAAGTGGCCGTCCATGACGTCCACGTGCAGCAGGTCCGCCACGGGCTCCACCTTGGCCACCTCTTCGCCCAGGGCGGCGAAGTCCGCCGAGAGCACCGACGGGGCGATCTTGATCATCGGACCTCCTTTGAGCCTGTGATGTTCACCGCAGAGACGCGGAGATCATGGAGACCGACATCTGCCGGGCTCACTCTCCCACGGTGAGTTGAACCTGACTGCCGACTCGCGCCATGCCGCCGGGCGGCGGCACCTGCGCGACGACCTGGCCCTCGCGCGAGGCCGACTTCTCGAAGCTCACCCGGGCCACCAGTTGCAGCTCCTTCAGGAGATTCAGCGCCGCGACGAGCTCGCGGCCCAGCAGGTCGGGCATCCTGACGGTTTCCTCCCACGGGCCCAGGCTCTGCAGGAGCGCCACCGTGGCCCCCCGCGTCGCCGTGGCACCCGCGGGCGGATCCTGGGCGATGATCGTCTCCTGGGCGTGGACATCGGAGTGGATGCGCGTGATGCGCCCCAGGCTGAGGCCCGCCTCGGCCAAGAGGTGTTGGGCCTGCGACAGGGTGTCGCCCGCCAGGTCGGGCACCTCCAACTGGTCGGTGCCGCGACTGAGGATGAGCCGGACCTCGCTCCCGAGTTTGGCCCGCATCCCCGCCGTGGGCCGCTGGCTGGCCACGTGTCCCTTCGGGATCCTGGCGCTGAACTCCTCCGCCAGGACCCGCACCGTGAGACCCGCCTCCTTGATCAGCTCGGAGGCGGCGACCGAATCCAGGCCCACCGCGCGCGGGACCTCGACCCGGTCCCTCTCCATGACGATCTGCATGGCCACGAAGCCCGAGACCACAGCCAGGGCCACCAGACCGGTGAAGATCCCCAGGGCCCGGAGCAGGCCGTGCAACAGGATTCGAAGGCGCGAAGCGGAGCCCTGTCGAGGAGGCATCATCGATCCCGGCGCAGGCGCGCGACGAAGAACCCATCGGTGCCGTGGCGATGAGGCCAGGCCCGGAGGAGCCCGTCGGCGTCCGAGAGCTCAAGCCCCGGCACGACCGGCCCGGGACCCTCCAGGTGAAACTCCTGGTGCAGCGCGAGGAAGTCCGCGATGACGGCATCCGTCTCCTCCGGCTCCAGGCTGCAGGTGCAATACACCAGCAGCCCGCCCTCGGCCACCGCCCCCGCCACGCCTGCCAGGAGTTCGGCCTGAGTCGCCGCCGCGCTGGTGATGTCCTCCGGGCGACGACGCCACTTGATCTCCGGTCGGCGGCGGATCGTGCCGAGGCCGGTGCAGGGGGCGTCCAGGAGCACCCGGGGGAACTGGCCGGGCCACGCGGCCCCTGCAGTCCGGGCGTCGGCGAGGGACGGCTTGACCGCGGAAAGGTCCAGGCGCGAGATGGCCGTCTCCAGGCGCCGCACGGCCCGCTGGCTCCGGTCCACGGCCAGCACCTCGCCGTCGGGGCCCACCCCTGCGGCGATGAGGGCGCTCTTGCCGCCGCCCCCGGCACAGGCGTCCAGGACCCGCAGGCCAGGGGCAAGATCCAGCGCCAGGACGGGCAGCACCCCCGCCTCGTCCATGGGGATGAGCCAGCCCTCCCGGAACCCCGGGAGGTCGGCCGGCCCTCCGGCCCCGCGCAGATGAAAGACCCCTGGGTGAAAACGGCCGGGTTCCAGCGAGGGGGCCGCCGCTGTCAGGGCTCTTCTCACCTCTTCCACACCGGCGGCGCGCGTGTTTGTCACCACGCTCAGCGGCGGGACCGTGTTGTTCGCCGCCATCAAACGACCGGCCACCTCCGCACCCAGCCGTGCCACCCACCGCTCCGCCAGCCAGCGGGGGTGAGAGCCCGCCGTGCTCCAGTAGCCCACCGGGTCCCGGAGCGGATCGATCTCCGGCCGGGCGGGCCGTCGCGTCAGCTCGCGGAGCACGGCGTTCACGTATCCCGCGCTCCGCCCTGCCCCCGCCGCGCGAATGAGCCTGACCGCCTCATCCACCGCGGCGAAGTCGGGGATGCGGGAGAGGATGCGGAGCTGATACGCGCCGAGGCGGAGGACCTGCCGCACCGGCGGATCCAGGGCATGGATCGGCCGGTCCAGGACCCCTGCCAGGATCCAGTCCAGCCTGCCCTGCCAGCGCAGGACGCCGTAGGCGAGCTCCGTGGCGAGGGCTCGATCCTGCGGGGAAAGCCCGCCCTGCCGCAGGCGCGCATCCAGCAGGAGATTGGCGTATGCACCGGCCGCCTCGACCCGCCGGAGGACATCCAGGGCGAGCGCCCGAGGATCCTCTCTCCGCCAGCGGGCTCCGCGCGGGACACGGGGACCGGGAGACGAAGCGGCGCCTTCCTCTCTCCGCTTCTCCGTGTCCCCGCCTCGCGGTCTCACCATCACCGGTCTAGACAAGACGCATCCCCGCGCCCAGGCGCTGGCCGCGAGCGAACTCCGCCCCGCCCATCCGCCGCTTTCCCTCCGGCTGCACCTCCACCAGCGCCACCGCCCCCGTCCCGGTCCCGACCACGAGGGCCTCCTCCGCGACGTCCAGGACCACCCCCGCAGGACCCGCCTCGGGCCGCATCCGCATCTCCAGGACCTTCAGCCTCCGGCTGTCCGGGAGAGACACATACGCCCCCGGGGCAGGGGTGAGCCCACGGACGCGATTCACCACCGCCGTCGGCTCCCCCGCCAGATCCAGCCGGCAATCCTCATCGCGAAGCTTGGGGGCCCAGGTGGCTTGAGCCTCGTCCTGGGGAGTCCAGACAGCCTCCCCTCCCGCCAGCAGCCCGAGGGCCTCGGTCAGGGCCGCAGCCCCCAGGTCCGCCAGGCGATCATGCAGCGTCCCCGCGTTGTCCCGCGGCGCGATGAGAATCCTCCGCTGGAGCAGGATGGGACCGGCGTCCATGTCCGCCTCGACCCGCATGATCGTGACACCCGTCTCGACCTCTCCCGCGATCAGCGCCCAGTTGATCGGCGCCGCCCCCCGGTACTTGGGCAGGAGGGAGGCGTG
>DATIFO010000006.1:0-52489 GCA_035455275.1 Methylomirabilis sp. (SeqCode)
CGACGTCCAGGCCCGCCAGCTCCGCCGGGCGGACCAGGGGCGGGTACGCCCGCGCCGCGCCGCCCGGGTAATCCGACAGGTAGAGGTCGATGGCGAGGGTGCGTCCCGCCCCCTTGATCACGAAGCCGTGCTGGCCCAGCCACCAGATCGCCACGGCGCCCCGGGGCACGGCCGTCAACCGGATCTCCGCCGCCAGATCGCGCACGTCCTCCCTCCGCTGACGTTTCAGATCACTCTGCCTGAATCGATTGAGCCCCGCATGCAGCCGCCACGGTATCACACATGCGGTACCGACGGAAGCGCGTCCGGGTCCGGGCATTCGACAGTCGTTGTTCGATCCCGGGAGCACTTCTGGCTTGACACCGCTCCCCCCAATGGGCGATGCTGTCGTTATCCGTCGGAGAGTTCAACCCCGGGCTGACCCTGCACCAACAAGTGGGGGGAGCCCACCCGGCGATGGCGCGAGTCCCCGCCAGCACGCGGCATCTGGGTCGAGCGATCGACGCTTCTGGGGATCGATGACGTGGTCCCGGTGAGCGTGAACCTCTGGTGAGCGATCGGCGGCACGTGCCCTATCCATAGGTAGGGCGGAAGTCAGGTGGTTCCTGTCATGTCCGCAGACTACGACCTCAACCTGAGCAAAGAGGCACGCAGCGTCTTCGATGCCCTCGGGGGCGGGCTCGCACGCGGCGGCGAATTGTTCCGCCGCTCCGGCTGCGACAAAGAGGACGTCTTCGTCGCCGCGGTGCGCGAGCTGGCCGAGAAGGGCCTCGTCAATGTCGAGGGCGAGATCGCGCCGAGCGTGGTGATGCTCGCCATCGTCAGCGCGCGGCCCTCCGCCTACGAGTTCGTGCAGCGGGCCAAGCGCGCCTGGTGAGCCCGCCGCGAGGCGAGCGATGGACCTGTCGTTCTCGCCGGACGTTGACGCCCGCGTCTGTTACCTGATCGTCCTGCTGTGTGCCCTGCTCGCCGCCTACCGCCAGGTCGATCGCCGTCTCGCCACATATCCCGGATCCTGGACCGAATCGCCGACGTGGCTGCTGTACGCGAGCTACGTGTTCGTGCCGCTGGGTCTCTTCTGGCTGCTGGATCGCACGGGCGCCATCAACGACACATCGGTCGTGGCCGCGGCCTTCGTCGGCGTCGGCTACGAGCGCATTCTCTCGGGACAGGGAGAGCCGAGACTCCCTGCCGCCGTGGCCGGCTTCTGGACGCCGTTCGCTGCCTTCGCCGACTCGATTTCCGCCCGCGTGAGCAAGCGCATCGCCGACCGCGTCTTCCGATTCGATCGCCGCCTCATGGACGAGGTCGCCGCGGATCGCAGTCTCTTCGACGCGCTCAGGCAGCTGGCACGCAGCCTGACGCGCAATCTCACGTCCCTCGACAAGAAGATCGCGGACATCGAGGCCAACCGCCCCGTGCTGGGAGACCGGCTCACGCAGGAAAAGCAGGCCCTCGAGTGCTACGCGGAGGTGACGCAGGCGCCCCGGTGGCTGGAGCTGCTTCGCGACGGCAAAGCCATCAGCGACGCAACCTACAAGTCCTACCCCAGCGATACCGGGGTCTGGTCGCGCGTGGCCGAGATCCTCCTGCCGCTGCTGTTCATCCTGAGCTTCCTCGTATCCAGCAATCTGGTGGACCGGGAATACCACCTGTGGCGGCTGGGCAAGGCGAACGCCACCGCGACCGACCAGTGGCGCACACGCGAAGCGCTGACCGCCTACGTCGTCGATCCGGCCACGACCCTCACGATGTCGTCGCGCATCGCCAGGCTGGCGCGCGGTCCGGCCATGCAGCCCGGCCGCCTCGAGCTCGCGCTACAGATACTGATCGCCGGCGCCAAGCGTGCCAAGCGCGTTCCGGTCGTGGCGGGCGAGATCGTCGGCGCACTGCGCGCCCCGGCTGCCGACAACCGCACCCGTCTGCACTCCGCCTTGTTGTACCTTGCGCAATATCAGACGGGCACGGATCCCTGCCTGACCACGGCGCCGGCCACCTTCCCCAAGCCGCTCTGCGAATGGAAGCCGACCGACGGCGACTCGATCGTCGATATCGAGGAGCGGATCGAACGCTGGACCGCTTTCTGGGCCGCGTACCTGCCGCCCAGCCCCCCTGGCGATGCTGCTCCCGATGCCAAGCAGTAGCGGATCGGCCGACTGCGAATGCCTCCTTGCTGCCCCCTGCCTGCTGGCTCTTGTCCCCTCGCCTGCCGACTCCTGTCTTTCACCTTGACTTCTCCGGGCGGCGGGAGGTAGCGTCTGGGCCTCCCGAATGAGGTTCGCTGGCGATTGATCCTGAGGGGGCAGCCATGCCGATCGGAAGTCTGCTCCTCTTGCTCCTCCTTGCCGGGGTCCCCTTCACGGCCTGGGGCGGGGAGGGGGGCGGAGCGCGGCTGCAGAGACAGTACCAGGAGCTCCGGGAGCTTGCGCGGCGCGGCCCCTTCGGCGTCCCCCTCAGCGTTCAGTCGGAGGAGCGCCACGATCAGGTGTCCGCGGAGGTGCACGGCATCCTCGAGCACCCCTTCGAGGCGGTGAAGGCCGCCCTCAGCGCCCCCGCTTCCTGGTGCGAGTTCGCCCCCCTGCACCTGAACGTGAAGGCGTGCACCTTCCAGACGCGATCGCAGGAGCCGCTCCTCACGCTCTATCTCGGACGGAAGCACTACCGCAGGCCGGAAGATTCGTCCTTGCAGCCGTACCAGTTCGCGGCGTACACGGCAGAGCCCGGATCCATCTCGGTCGTCCTCACCGCTCCCAAGGGGCTCTTCGGGACCACGGCCCACCGGCTCCAGCTTGAAGCCAGTGGCATTGCCGGCAGGACGGTGGTCGCCCTGCGCTCATCCTATGTGCCGAGCGCCTTGACGAGGGTGGTGACCTCCATCTACTTGGCGACGCTGGGACGGAACAGGGTCGGCTTCAGTCGGGCGGAGGGGGACGCGGGCGTCCCACCGCAATACCAGAAGGGGTTCCGGGCGCTGGTCGAGCGCAGCGCCATGCGCTACTACCTCGCCTTCAAGGTGTACCTGGACACACAGTCCGTCCCGGCCCCTCTTCGGTTCGAGGCCTGCATCCAGGCGGTATACGACCTGATGGAGCAGTACCCCGCGCAGCTCCATGACATGGAGAGGGCGGAATATCTCGACACCAAGCGCCGGGAGCGGGAGAACCAGCTCCGCCTTCAGCATTCGCTGGACGCCGCCGGCCTGCGCCAGGACGATGGCAAGGGGTGAGGAGCCTGCGGTCCGCGTCCGATGTCGAGGCGAATACCCAGCCTCAGCCGCGAGCTGAAGGCTGACCGCGGATCGCTGCCTGCGGCCCGTAGAAAGTCCAGGGCGTACCGGCGAACAGGTGTCCGCTGCGGTTCCTGGGAATCGGCCTGCGATCAGTGGAACACGCGTCCCGCGTCCATGACGAGGGTTTGCCCGGTGATGCTGTCGGTCCGGCAGAATTCCACGACCATCTCGGCCACATCGTCCTTGTCCACTCCCCGCTGGAGGAGCGCGCTCTGTCTTGCCTTTTGCCGGTACTCGGGCGACAGGTTCTGGCTCATCCGTGTGCCCTCCATGAACCCGGGAGCGACGCAGTTCACCAGGACGTCCGGCGCCAGCGCCACGGCCATGCAGCGGGTGAGATGGATCAAGGCCGCCTTGGACACGGCATAGGCGATGGACGAGCCGGTCGGGCTCAGGCCGGCCATCGAGGACACGTTCACGATCCGGCCTTGCCCCTGTCTTCTCATGAGCGGCGCCACCGCCCTGATGCAGGCGAAGGGTCCGGTCAGGTTCACGCGGAGGATCTTCGTCCAGTCCTCCAGCTGCAGATCCTGCAATTGCGGGAACGGGATCCACTTGTTGTAGGCGGCGTCATTCACCAGGATGTCGATGCGCCCGAACTCCCGGACGACGCGATCCACGAGGCCCTGGACGGATTCCGGCCGCGTGACATCCACCCCGACCGGGATGGCCCGGCCCCCAAACCCTCGCAATCCCCGCGCGACCGTCTCGGCTTCCTCCTGGCGTTGGTCATAACAGACCGCCACCTGGACCCCCTGGCGGGCCACCGCATGGCAAATGCGCCGCCCCAGACCTCCGGTCCCCCCCGTGACAACGGCCACCGCATCCTGAAGATTCATGCTCTCCTCGTCGCACGCCCGGCTGGGCCCCCGGGGTCACGCCATCGGGGTGTCGCTCGCGGGACGGTCTCCGTGCTCGCGGATGCAGGTGAGGAAGCGCGGGCCCAGCTCCTGGAGCTTGCGCAGGCCCACCCCCTTGATCTGCAGGAACGCCTCCTCGCTGGCGGGGCGCTCCCGCGCCATCTCGCGCAGGCTGGCGTCGCTGAAGATGAGGTAGGGGGGGATGCCCCGCTCCTCCGCCATGGCCCGACGCAGGGCTCGAAGCACCTCGAACAGCTCCTCGTCGGTCGCCCCGACGCCCACACCCGGCTCCGCGGACGGGCGGGCGGGCCGGGAGGGCCCCTTGGGCGCTGGCCGGGCGACCGTCCGGAGCAGGGAGACCGTCTCCTCTCCCTGTAGGACCCGATGGCCCCGCGCGGTCACGCCGAGCGTGGGGTACTCGCCCTCATCCCGGGCGAGGCACCCCTGCCCTTCGAGCTGCGCGATCCAGCTCCGCACCGCAGCCTTGGGGTGCTGCCGGAGCAGACCATAGGCCTCCAGCCGGTCGTGGCGCATGCGGCTGACCCGCTCGGTGTTGGCCCCCCGCAGAACCTCCGCCACATACTCGGCGCCGAACCGCTCCTTCACCTCGACGACGCAGGCGAGGATCTGCCGCGCCAGACCCGTCGAGCCGTCCTCGGCGGCCACTTCGCCGAGGCAGAGGTCGCAGGCCCCGCACCGGGTCGCAGCGTACGACTGGCCGAAGTACTCCACCAGGAACCGGTGCCGGCAGACGGCGGCCTGGCAGTAGCCGTACATCTCCCCGAGCTTCGGGAGGGCCCCCGGCGCCGGGAGGCCCTCGGCCAGCAGGATGGACCGCCAGAGGCCGAAATCGCCGCCGGAGTAGAGCAGCAGGCACTCCGCCGCCAGGCCGTCGCGCCCGGCCCGACCCGCCTCCTGCTGATAGTGCTCGATGGACTTGGGCATGCCGGCATGGATCACGTACCGCACGTCGGACCGGTCGATCCCCATCCCGAAGGCCACCGTCGCCACCACCACGTCCACCCGCTCCGTGATGAAATCGTCCTGGGCGCGTCTTCGCTCCTCGTCGGCCAGGCCGGCGTGGTAGGCGACCGCCCGGACGCCACGTCGCCGCAGCGCCTCGGCGAGCTGGTCCACCTCCGCCCTGCGGATGCAGTAGATGATCCCGGCCTCTCCCCGGTGCCGCGCGAGCGCCTCCGTCACCTGCCGGAGCCGATCCGTGCGCGGACGCACCCGGTAGATCAGGTTCGGGCGGTCGAAGCTCCCCACCAGGATCGCCGGGTCCCGTAGCTGGAGCTCCGTGGCGATGTCGGTCCGCACCCGGGGCGTGGCCGTGGCCGTGAAGGCGTGGATGGCCACCTCGGGGAAGGTCTCCCGTACCACGGTGAGCTGCCGGTACTCGGGGCGGAAGTCGTGGCCCCACTGGCTGATGCAGTGCGCCTCGTCAATGGCAAAAAACCCCACGCCGGCCCGCCGCAAGAGCCCTAGACAGGTGGGAAGCACCAGCCGCTCCGGGGCCACGTACAGGAGGTGGTACTGCCCACGACCCACGCCGGCCTCGACCCGGCGCCGCTCCTCGATCGTCAGGCTGCTGTTCAGGAACGCGGCCGGCACCCCGGCCTCGGTGAGGCCGTCCACCTGGTCCTTCATCAGCGAGATCAGGGGTGAGACCACCACGGCCAGCTTCCCCATGGCCGCCGCCGGCGCCTGGTAGCAGAGCGACTTCCCGCCCCCCGTGGGCAGGATGACGATGGAGTCGCGCTGCGCCAGCACCGCGCCGATGGCTTCTTCCTGCAACGGCAGGAGCGCGTCGTACCCCCACACGCGCTTGACGGTTCGCCGGACGTTGTCCACCAGAGTCACCCCCGTGTCTTCAGCCCCGGCCCCCGTCGGCCAGCCAACTCCCCCGCTGTTCACGATTCTATCCGGACGGCCGCCCTGCGCAAGACGAATCTGCCACACCGGAGAGATTTCGCGCTCGCCGGCAGGGATGGGAGGACGGATCGTGGGGACCCGGGCAACCGACTCCCGGTTGCGCGGACCGAAACTCCCCTCGCCACTGAAGGGGGCAGTCGGGGCCCTCCAGCTAGATGACGCCAGCGCGCTTGAAGTCTGTGACCTCTGCGGGAGTGTAGCCCAGAAGGTCCTCCAGGACGACCTCGTTGGCCGCGCCCATGGGGAGGCCCGGGAAGCGGATCTCTCCGGGGGTCGCGGACAGCCGGATGGGGGTTTCGGGGAACGGGATGGTTCGTTCCGATGCGGGATCGAAGGTCGAGGTGATGCTGCCCCTGGCCCGGTAATGGGGGTCGTTCGCGATGTCCTCCATGCTATACACGGGGCCGATGGTCACGCCGGCCTTCTCGCAGGCGTCCAGCACCTCCTGGAGCGGCCGCGCCTTGATCCAGTCCCCGATGATGCGGTTCAGGACATCGCGGCTCGACTGCTGAATCCGCTCCTGGTTGTTCCGGAAGCCCGGTGCTGCCTTGAGCTCCGGATGATCCACGAGTTCCATCAGCCGCTCGAAGGGGGCCTGGGAGCTGGCGGACAGGGCCACCCACCTCCCATCCTCGGTCTGGAAGCTGTTCCGCGGGGCAACGTAGTTCGATTCGTTGCCCACCGGGTGAAGCACAATGCCCGACAGGGCGTGCATCAGGAAGTCGCCCCCCATGAAGCCGAAGAGCGGCTCGTAGAGCGACAGATCCAGCTCCTGGCCGCCCCTCTCCCCGCGCTTCTGCCCGCGGAGGGCGATCATCACGCCCAGCGCCAGGTGGACGCCGGCGATCATGTCCGCCAGGGCGAGCGGGGGGTTGGTGGGTGGGGCGCCCGGCTGCGCGTTCATGTAGGTGAAGCCGCTCATGGCCTCGGCCAGGGTGCCGAAGCCGGGTTTGGACGCGTACGGTCCGGTCTGGCCGTAGCCCGAGATGCGGCCGATGATCAGCCCCCGGTTGATCCCCCAGAGCCTGGCGGCAGCAAAGCCCAGGCGGTCGAGGGTGCCGGGGCGCATGTTCTCCAGGAGGACGTCGGACTGCCCCACGAGCCTGGCGAAGATCTGCTGCCCCTGCGGGTGCTTCAGGTTCAGCGTGATGGGCAGCTTGTTCCGCGAGGCGAGGAGCCAGAAGGGCTCGTGCCGCCCATCGATCACCGCCCAGTAGCGGATGGCGTCCGGGACGCCCGGGGGCTCGATCTTGATGACCTCGGCGCCGTAATCTCCGAGGAGCGTGGCGCCGAAAGGGCCCGCCACCACCGAGCCCATGTCAATGACACGGATGTCGCGCAGCGGGAGCCGCGACCCTGCTGCCACGCTCCGTCGTTCCCGGATGAAATTCCTCAGCTCCGCCCCATCCATATCCGCTCCTTGCCCCTCCTCCTCTTCACCTGGATCGAGCCAACGCATCCACCTTCCGCTGATCCACCGCGGCGATGGCGGCGGCATGCTCCAGGATGCGCTTCGCCCGGCGATACACCGGAATGTCCACCATCTCGCCGGCAACGTTCACCGAGGCCGTTCCCCGCTTCAGCCCTTCCTCGAACGCCTCCACGGCCGCCCGGGCGGTCTTCACCTTTTCCGGCGGCGGCGAGAAGACGCGGTTCAGGACGGCCACCTGGTCCGGATGGATGCAGGAAGCCCCCTCGCACCCGAGGTCCCTGGCCCGGCTGGCGGCCCGCGCGAAGGGTCCGAGATCCCGGAAGCCGGCAATGCTTCCCAAGAGGCCCATGGGGCTGACGCCGGATGCCTTGCAGACCGTCACGACTTTCGACACGCCGTAGAATAGCTCCATCCCGTCGGCCGAGGGCTCCACGCCCAACGTCAGGCAGTAGTCCTCGGGGCCCAGACTGATCGACCGGGTTCTGGGACTGGCGGCCGCGATGGCCTCCAGGTTCAGCAGGCCGCGGGGGCTCTCGATGAGCAGGCAGAGCTCGATCCTCCCGGGAGCGATCCCGCCGCCCCGCTCCAGATCGGCGATCCGCGCGTCCAGGCGCCGGACTTCTTCGGCCGACTCCGTCTTGGGAAAGCAGACCCCGTCCAGCCCGGGATGGACTGACGCCTCCAGGTCCCTGGCCAGCATGGAGGGGTCGTTGTTGACCCGGACAAGAACCTCCGCGCCTCCTCGTGCCACGAGCGCGAGGGCGTCACGGACCAGCCGGCGGGCGGTGTCCTTCTCCTCCAGGGGGACGGCGTCTTCCAGGTCCAGCATGACTGCGTCGGCCCCGCGCAGATGCGCCTTCTCGACGAATCGCGGGACATTCACCGGCAGGATGAGCGTGGATCGCCTGATGAGAAGACTCATGCACTCACCTCTTGGATTCCACCCGGGCCGCACAAGGCAGGACGCTCCAGAAAATCGACGAGACGCTACCCGCGACCACGGAGGGAAGTCAAGAGAAAACGCGCGGGTTCCCCCTGCTCTGGCCCACCGGACACCCCGACTCCTCCGGGGTACGCCGTACTCGCCGGCATGCGGTGAGCCGCTGAATCGTCTTGCCCGGCTTACCTTTCTCCCATGGTCGTTGACACGCCTCCTGCCCGATGGTAGGTTCCGCGGCGACCGAGATGCTCTGGATCCCCTCCTGCAGCCCAGGCGGTCCTCGGTCGTCCAATCCCACTCCCTGCCGACGGCCCCGGGCCTGGGGCTGGGAGCATGTATCGGGCGGTCCGTATGCTCACATCACTCGCGGATCCCCAGCGACTTTCCACTCCATTGCCCCCAGGACATCGCACATCCGTGTGCAGTCTACCGCATCCGGGGCTTCGACCATCCTTGCCGGGAGGGAATCCGGCCCGCGCCACTGCTCCGCCGACGTGCGGTCGTTGGCGGCACGAATTTTCACCCCGCCATCGGATGCCCTGATGCCCTGCGGTCCGGCGTGGACAGGGGGGGACGCGGTGGCCGTGTCACGCTGGGAACGGCAAGCTACTTCACAGGAGGAAGCCATGTGGACAACGCGCTTGGGTCGGCTGGTCGCGTGGACATTGTGTCTCGTCGCCGTCTGGAGCTCGCCTGCAACGGCGCAGACGGTCCTGAAGCTCGGAACGCAATTCCCTTCCAAGTCCCCTGCTGTCATCGCCATGCAAAAATTCGCCGACTACGTCAAAGAGAAGACCGATGGGAAGTACGTCGTGCGCATCTTCCCGGACGGGCAACTGGGGCCGGACCGGGAGATGCAGCAGGCGCTGAAGCTCGGCACGCTGGACATGCTGCACGCCACCAATAACGCTCCCACCCTGATGAGGGAAGGGAGGAACTTCGAGGCCACGGCGGCTCCGTACGTCTTTCGGTCGCAGGAAGAATATCGAAGATTCCTGCAGACGCCGCTCCATCACGAGATGGCGGCAGCCCTGGAGGCGGGTGGCAGCCACCTAATCGGGTATGCCGGCGACCGCCCACCGCGGGCCTTGACCACCACCAACACGCCGGTCCGGACCCCGGCGGACATGAAAGGGATGAAGCTCCGGGTGCCGGGGATGAAGGCCCTCCTGGCCTTCTTCCAGGAAGTCGGGGCGAATCCCACCCCCATGCCCTTCACCGAGCTTTTCACGGCTCTCAAGACGGGCGTGGTGGTGGGCCAGGACAACGGGATCGATCAGGTAGAGCCCGCCGGGTTCTCCGAGGTGCAGAAGTACTACATGCGATTGGACCATGCCCGGGGCGTCTACATGCTGTACGCCAGCGCGTCGAAATGGAAGAACTGGCCCGAAGGCCTGAAGAAGGTCCTGATCGAGGGATGTCAGGCGGCTGCCGAGCTGGAGAACCAGCTCCTCGCCGAATACGAGAAGGTCGCCTTCAAGCGGCTGCAGGAGAACGGCATGGTCATCCTGGATGTGGACCAGCCCGCCTTCGAGGAGATCGGCAAGCGGGTCTGGAAGAAGTTCGACGGGGAACTCTGGGAGAAGGGGTATATGGACCGGGTGCAGGCCACGCTGGAGCAGATCAGAAAGACCAAGTAGCCTCACAAAGGAGACGCCCCCGTGACGTTCTGGAGGGTCGTGGACTGGCTCGTGGACTCTCTGGCGGCCGTGTTGCTCCTGGTGATGTCCCTGGTCCTGGCCGTGGAGGTCTTCTTCCGCTACGTCCTGAACCGGCCGTTGTCCTGGACCCTTGAGGTCTCACTCTTCTGCTTCGTCTGGTTGGTCTGGTTGGGTGCCGTCGGATTCATGCGGGAGGAGCGGCAGATCCGGATCGACTTTGTGGAGACGTACGCCCCCAGGTCCATCAAGAGATATCTCTTACCCGCGAACACGGCCCTCTCGCTGGTCTTCCTGCTGTACGTCATCTATTACGGCGTGCAGGTGATGGAATCCCAGATGAGCGCGGTGTACGACATCCTGCCCTTTTCCCGGGGGATCCTGTACGCCGCGGCGCCGGTGGGCGGAAGTCTGATGTTCCTGACCCTGACGCGAGTCCTGCTCCGCCAGATTCGACGGTATTCCCGCAGCCGGGAGGCCTGAGAGAAAGGAACCTCCGCATGGACCTGCTTCTCCTCTTCGGGAGCCTGGTGTGCCTCATGTTCCTGGGGCTTCCGATCAGCTTCTCCATGGGGCTCTCCGGCGTGTTCTTCCTCCTGGCCACCGGCCAGTCCGACATGTTGATCATGATCCCCAACCGCATGGTCATGGCTCTGGACAGTTATGGGTTGATGGCCATCCCTTTCTTCTATCTCGCCGGCTCCTTGATGCTGATCGGGGGACTGACGCTGCGGTTGGTGAGCTTCTCCCGGGTGATGATCGGACACGTCACGGGGGGGCTCTCGCTGGTGAGTGTCGTGTGCAGCATGATATTCGCCGGGGTCTCGGGCTCCTGCGTCGCAGATGCTTCGGCCGTCGGCAGCGTCCTCATCCCGGCCATGAAGAAGGACCGGTACCCCGCGGACTTCTCGGCGGCCGTCACCGCATCGGCAGCGACCTGCGGTCACATCATCCCTCCAAGCATTCCCATGGTCCTGATCGGGGTGATGCAGGAGCTGCCCATCGGCAAGCTCTTCATTGCCGGCGCGATCCCCGGCCTCCTGCTCGGTTTTTCACTGATGGCGACGGCCTATGTCATCAGTCGCCGGAGGAATTACCCCAAAGCGGAACGGCGCTCCACCCTTGGGGAAATGGGCCGAGCCTTCCTGGATGGATTCTTGACCTTGATCATGCCGGGCATCATCGTGGGCGGGATCGTCTTCGGCGTGGTCACCATCACAGAAACCGGCGTCCTGGCCTGCGTCTATGCCCTGCTCCTCGGATTCCTCCACCGGGAGGTCCGCCTCAACAATTTCTGGACCATGGCCAGGGAGACGGCCAAGGGCGTCTCCAACCTGCTGATCATCCTGGCCTCCGCCGGCTTCTTCGGCTACGTGGTCATGAACACCGGGGTGGGAGACCAGCTCGTAGCCCTGATCCTCTCCATCAGCACCGACAAGTGGATGGTCCTCACGATGCTGGTGATCTTCCTGTTGATCATCGGGTGCGGGCTGGATGTGCTGGCGATTATCTTCATCTTCGCCCCCGTCATGTACCCGCTCATACACAAGGTGGGGATCAACCCCTATCATTTCTCGGCGGTGCTTGTCCTTTCCCTGGGGATCGCGCTCTTGACTCCCCCGGTGGGGGTCTTGCTCTACCTCGCTTCGGACATGGCAGAAGCCCCTATGGTCGGGGTGGTCAAAGAGCTGGTTCCTTTCCTCTTGGTGGAGATCGCGGTCATGCTGCTGGTGACCTATGTTCCCTTCCTCTCCACCTGGCTTCCAAGCTTGATGTCGTATTAGGTCCGCGGATCCTCCTCACGACGGCTATCCAGGCCGGAGGGCATGCCGCCTCGTCGAGGCACGAGGATGGCTCGTGAAGGGGGGTGCCAGTGATGGAACTGGTCACGTGACCGCTGCATGTCGGCACTCCCAACCGCGACAAGGCGAACTGTTCCAATGATGGGAGGGCGGGCGGGCGAGAGCGATGCTGGGGAGGACGGGAACAGATGTGCGTGGAGGCGCGTGGGCCGACGTGGAGCGGCTCACCAGGCGGGGAGACCTGGTCGTTCCTACCGATCCGTGGTCTCGGTCACTGATTCGCCGCCCCCTCGACCCCTGAGTCCTTCAGGAACTGTCGGATGCGCATGACCGGCACGACGAAGGTTTCTCCCGGCATGGGGACCTTCAGCGAGTAGGTCTTGGATTGGTCCTTCACGGAGATGGAGGCGGTCTGGTAGCCCTCGACGAGACCCACAAGCGCCCCGGTCGTCTCGCGGAAGACGCCCCCGCCACTCACCCCCTTGGCCGAAGCCGCATCCACCACAATCGTCGCGTCAGACCCCCCGTCCGCCGACACCTCGTCCTTGTCCTCGGTGGGCAGCTGGCTGACGATGCCGCTGTACAGCCCCAGTCGCTTCCCCCACGGATATCCCACGATCAAGATGCCCTCTCCCAGACGCACCCGATCCTCGGTGGGAAATGCAATCGGGGGCACGGCGATCCCGGGAATCCTGAGGAGGGCGAGATCGAGGGTGTCCGGGTCTCCCCGGTGGCAGATCGTCGCGACGAACTTGCCGCCGATGCCCTGGGCGCCCGGGAAGCGAACGAGCACCTTGGCGCCCGCGCTCCCGTCCAGGACGTGCGCGGCGGTGAGCACATACGAGACCGCCTCGAGGGAGGGGCCCTCGGTCCCCGAGGCCACCACAAAGCCTGAGGCGGAAACGACCCGGCGGCCGCCCTCCTCGATCATGACCTTCGCGCTGGATGCCACGATGCGATCGATGACCTCCTGGCGTCCAGCCGGAGAAAAGGAGCGGCCCGCGGCGCATCCGGCAAGGATCACACAGACCACACCCAGCCCGAGAGCCCTTCGCGTCTGACGGACGTGGTCCCAAGAGGCACGACATCGGAGGTGACTGGGTGTGATTTGTGCTTCACACATCGCGGGTGACCCCCCGTCCATCACTTCTCGCCGCTTGCGACGCGTTTCCTACCGGCGGCTCGATTCGTTGGCCCATACCCCTTGGTGTCTTCCCCCAGGTTGTGAGCCTTCCCACAAGAGCAACCAGGAGAGCGCCATCATGACTTGGTCCTACAAGCAAGTTCAAGCAAGTTGAATGCCAGGCTCGGATGATAACGGCTCGCATCTGCGCAGATGAGCCGGATGGCCCGGACGGGACGCAGTGCGCACCCCCTCTCATCCCGCTAGAGGGTCTGGAACCCGCAGAAACAGGCTTGTCCTGTGGAACAGGACCAGCGACGCGTGCCGATAGGCAACCGAATCAGCGGCCAAGACCGGGCGCTACCGTTGCCCAGAATGTGGCCCCGACTGCCCGACATAGCGCGGCGCACGAAGCCTCTTGCCGCATTTCGCGCGTCAACGCGCTCAGCCCTCCAGGTAGGCGTGGAATATCCGCTCGATCTCCCCCAGATTCTTCCGCAGGAGCTGCCGATTGGTGAACTGGGCATAGCAGTCGAGCTGGATGAGGGCGTTCAGGCCCGCATCCGCGATGTACACGTCAGAGATCCTCAGGTGGAAACACCTGTTGACCGTCATGATCTCCTCATAGATCTTCGCCAGGCCATCCAGCTCCCAATCCGGTTCCTGGCCCCGCTGCTTCCGGAAAAACTGCGCGAGCCAGTACATGGCGATTGCACGGTAGTTCGTCTCTTCCAGGGTCGCAAAGGGCAGGTGGCTGTGCACGAGCGGCCGGAGCTTGTCGAGGATCGGGCAGCCGCTGGTGACCATGTAGATGCCGACCAGCGCGCTCAGGCTATCCTGGAGTGGCGCGCACTTCTTGTACGTTCTGTTCTGGGTGGATATCTCGACTTCGGTCTGCTCGTAGGACAAGGCGTCCTTGAAGTAATCGACGACCTCCACCAGGTTTGCCGCCACGGGACAGCGTGGGTGTTCCTGCGGCCGGAGGGGGCAGTTCGAGCACTGGTGGTGGGTGAGCTGGGTCCAGCCCGGATACTCGGCCCGCTCCTTGCCGATCAAGGTTAACGTCCCGGGGTCCAGGTCCACATGGAATTCCCGAACCTGTTGTTGCGGCGACGTGAACTTGTAGTGGAACCAGATCGGCTTCCGCGACCCCGCGCCTCCTGTTGCCATGTCTCCACCCCTATCTCTTTCTCCCACTTCGCCTCGCGATGGGGGAGGCCGCAGCCCACGCGTCACACCCTCGAAGCTGAAATCGGCGGCAATCGACTGTCTCGGTCCTGGCGACGAGGCTGCTGACTCTGCTGTCTGTTCCCGGGAATGGGATCCGGAAAAACCGACGAACGGAGGGGATTCTGCATCCGATCGGTGTGGGGTGTTCTTATCACAAACCCCCCGTGTCCGCAATGCGCTGGATGGACTTCGTCTGGAATCCCGCCATGCACGAACTCGCCCGTATCGGGTGCCCGCGATGCGAACAGATTTCCCCGGATCGTTGGGGATTTGGTCACTCCATGGCCGGCGATCTTCACGACCGTGATGCCGATGGTGGGGACTCCCGGGCGACACTCGCCGAACCCCTCGGATTCGCGCTGAGAAATCCCATCCTGGGGTCCGGAGGTTTGTGCGGTCGGGTCGGGACAATCTGCCATTCCGCAGCCCATTGTCAGACTCGGTCTCGCCTGGCCGAGATGAGAGCCGGGGCAGGGAACCGATCTCGCCTCGCAATTGTTATATAGAGTTGATGACGGCGCGGTGCCACCCTCCAAGGGTTGCCGTGTCGACGGGCTGACTACTCTCGGCAGAGCCTCAAGACCCCCGGGACCATGCATGACGCCTCGTTTTTCCGTTCCCTGGGTGACCACGGACGTGGACCAGGGGACTCTCCAGTGACACACAACAAAAGGAGTGCGGAGATGTTTGAGATTACGCGTCGGGATCTGATCCTCTCCTCCGCGGCCACGGCTGCCGTCCTCGGTTTGAACGGACGAATGGCGTTCCTCGGGGTGGCGCACGCGCAGAAGGCCATGGATCAGGGCTTTCATCGCTACCGCGTCGGCAGCATCGAGGTCACGGCGCTCTATGACGGCGTCTGGGAGAAGGCCCACGACCCGGCCTTCATCAAGAACGTCTCGGTTGACGAGACCAAGGCCGCCCTCGCCGCCGCGGGCCTCCCAACCGACTTCGTCCCGATCCCCTTCACGCCCAACCTGGTGAAGACGGGCGGCCAGCTCGTGATGATCGACTCCGGCACGGGCAGCGGGCAGGCCGGCGGCCCCAAGGCCGGGACCCTGATGAAGAACCTGGCGGCCGCCGGCGTCGATGCCGGCGCGGTGAACGCCATCCTGATCTCGCACTTCCACCCGGACCACATCTTCGGGCTGATGACGAAGGCGCCGGAGAACAAGCCGGTCTTCCCGAATGCGGAGATCCATGTCCCGGCCACCGAGTACAACTACTGGATGGACCCGGCCGTCATCGACAAGCTGCCCGAGGGGCGCCGTCCGCTGGCCAAGCGCGTCCAGGAGATGTTCCCGCTGATCAAGGCCAAGGTGCACCAGTTCGCGGGAGACAAGGAGGTGCTGCCCGGCATCCGCTCGATCGACTCCCCGGGCCACACGCCGGGCCACACGTCCTTCCACGTCAGCTCGGGCAAGGATCAGCTCATCGTGCTCGGCGACGTGACCAACATTCCCGCGCTCTTCGCCAAGCACCCGAACTGGCAGGCGGCCTTCGATCAGGACGGGAACCTGGCCGAGTCGACGCGTCGCAAGATGCTAGACCGGGTCGTGGCCGACAAGGTCACGGTCGCGGGCTATCATTTCCCGTTCCCGGCGGTAGGCACCATCGCCAAGGACGGCAATAGCTACGCGTTCATGCCGGCGTGACCGCACCAAGTCCAAGCCGTGGGAGGGGGGACCGGCCGAGGCGCTTGCCGCCTCGGCCGTTTTTTGTGCGCCATGCATGGCCGGCGACCGGAGAGACCAGGAACGACGAGTACCGAGGGAGGTAAGGCTCTGGCGGACTAACTCGCAGCGCCGCCGGGACGGCAGGCGCGGATGGCGACGATCAGGGCATCCGACGGGGCCATCTTGCTGACGTAATTCACCGCCCCGGCCTTTCGCATCGCCTCGGCTTGCTCCCTCTCGTCATACATGGATAGACCGATCACGTGCACGGAGGGCAACTCGGCGTGGATGACCCGGGTCGCCTCGATGCCGTTCATCCCTTGCAGACTCACGTCCATGATGACCACATCCGGGACCATCTGTCGGGTCAGCGCCACGGCCTCTCGCCCCTCAGCCGCTTCGCCGACGACTTCAATGTCCGGTTCCCCATTCAGCAGTCTCGACAATGCCTGTCGCACGATCACATGGTCATCCGCCAGCACGACGCGAATCCGCCTTCCCGTGAACATCGGACCCCTCTGCTCCCTGCCCGCCTAGGGCTTCGGGCCGCCGCGCGACGTCTCGGCCGTGGTTGACGCCAGAGGAACCAGTAACGTGAACCGGCTTCCCCTGCCCGGGGCGCTGTCGACCTCCATCCGACCGCCCAGCAGATCCAGGCGCTCGCGGATGCTGAACAGGCCGAACCCGCCGGCGCTTCCTTCCCTGGCATGCAGCTTGGCCGGATCAAAGCCGACGCCGTCCTCTGAGACCACGATCCGAATCTGGCCCTCCTGGCGACTCACCTGCACCGCGGCCGTCTGGACCTGGGCGTGCTTCACCACATTGAACAGCAGTTCCCGCACCGATTGAAACAGGAGGACCCTGACGTGCTCGGCTTCCAAAGGAACCGCCTCCAGGGTCGTCAGGTCCACCGTCAGGCCATGCTTCTCCCGCATCCAGCGGGCCAGCCATTCCAGCGCGGGGACCAGGCCGCCCACCTGCAGGACCGGCGGGCTGAGTTCTACCGTGAGCGACCGGGTCAGCTCCAGGGATTGATTGATCAGCTCCTCCGTCTCTCCGGCCACCTGGCGCACGGCCTGGTCCGCCGCCCGGTGCAAGGCGGACACCCGCAGCCGCGCACCCACCAGGAATTGCTGGAGGTCGTCGTGAAGGATGCTCGCCACGCGGCGCCGCTCCCGGTGCTCGGCCAGCGTCAACTCCGCGGCCAGCGCGCGCAGTTGCTCGGTTCGTTCGCGCAGCGCCGCCTCCGCCTGCCGTTTCTCGATCCGGAGGTGCCGCTGGTCCAGGGCAGTCTGCACCGCGCCGGCCAGCCGGCCCAACCGGTCTTTCAGCAGATAATCGCAGGCCCCCTGCTTGATGCACTCCGCCGCCAGCTCGTCCCCGAGCTGGCCCGTGACCACGATGCAGGGGGTCTCGGATTGCCGCTCCCGCAGGTGGTGCAGGGCCCGGAGGGCGTCATAGCCCGGCAACGAGTAGTCCGCCAGGATCACGTCGAAGGAGGCGTCGAGCGCGGCGAGGAAGGCGGCCTCGGTGTCCACCCGCGTCCAAGCGGGATCGAGGCCGGCGCGCCGCAGCTCATGGACCATGAGCTCGGCATCCGACGCGTTGTCATCCAGGATGAGCACACGCAACGGCTCGGGCATCCTCACCTCTTCCTCGCTGGGGAGTACGCGCCGTGACCTCGGCCGGGAGGCGTCACGGTCAGTCCGCTCACTCGGCTGCCGGTGGGACATTCAGCAGCAGCCAGTACATCCTCACCTGGCGCACGGCCTCCGTGAATTGCTGGAAGTCCACGGGCTTGGTGATGTAGCTGTTCACGCCCAGCTGGTAGCTCTCGACGATGTCGCGCTCTTCCCGGGACGAGGTCAGGATTACCACGGGGATGGCCCGGGTCCGGGGATCGCCCTTGAGCCTCCGCAGCACCTCCAGGCCATCCACCTTGGGCAGCTTCAGGTCGAGGAGGATCAGCTTGACCCCGTTCTCGATCTTCCGGCCCGCATACGCGCCGGTCCCGAAGATGAAGTCCAGCGCCTCGGCGCCGTCCCGGACGACGTGCACCAGATTCGCGATCCCGTTCCGCTCGAAGACGTGGAGGGTCAGCTCCAGGTCGTGGGGATTGTCCTCCACCAGCAGGATCTCCACCGGGGACTCCACCATGGGTCCGCCTCCTCTCGGCTACTCTCGCCAGCGAAACGTCGGGGGCCACCCGGTCACCGTGAAGTAGAAGGTCGCCCCCTTGCCGACCTCCCCCTCGGCGCAGACGCGGCCGCCGTGCCGCTGGATGATGCGCTGCACGATGGCCAGACCCACACCGGTCCCCTCGTACTCCTCCGCGCGATGCAGCCGCTGGAACACGCCAAAGAGCTTCTCCACGTACAGATTGTCGAAGCCGACGCCGTTGTCCCGGATAAAGTACACCGGCACCCCCGCCTGCACCTGGCACCCCACCTCGATGCGGGCTGGCGCGCGGCCCCGGGTGAACTTCAGCGCGTTGTCCAGCAGGTTGACCAGCACCTGCTTGAGCAGCGCCGGATCCCCCTCGCACGGGGGGAGGTCGCCAACCACCAGCTCCACCTTTCGGCCCCCTCGCTCCGGCTGGAGGCCGTCGAAGATCCCGTGCACCAGGGGGGCGAGGTTCACGGTGCGCCGCTGGAGTGGCTGCCGGCTCAGCCGGGAAAAGGTCAGGAGGTCGTCCACCAGGTGGCCCATCTGGAGCGTGTTATCCCGGATAAGCTTGAGGTAGTGCTGGACTTCCGGTGGAAGCTCCGGCCCATGCTCCTCGACCAGGATGCGGGAGAAGCCGTTCATCGCCCGCAGCGGCGCCCGCAGGTCGTGGGACACCGAGTAGCTGAACGACTCCAGCTCCGCGTTGGCCTCCTCCAGCGCGACGAGGCGCTGCTGAAGCTCCGAGTTGAGGCGCTGGATCTCCTTCTCGGCCCGCTTCCGGAAGGTAACCTCCCGCCCGTAGATGTTGACGTAACCCGCGTCCACGACTGGCGTGAAGATCAAGGAGAAGGTCCGGTCACCGCACTCCATCTCCAACTCCTGCGGTTGCCCCGCATCGTAGACCTCCCCCACGCGCGCGCGCCACGCCTCGGGCAAGTCCTGCCCAACCCGCCGGTTCCACAGGCGCAGTATGGGTTCACTGGTTTGGTTGGAGTACAAGATCCGGCCTGCACGGTTGATGCGCAGAACCGGATAGGGATTCTCGTCCGGGAACTTGGCGACAGACCGGATCTCCTCCTCCGCCCGCTTGCGCTCGGTGATGTCCTGGACGGTGCCGAAGCCGCCCAGGAGCGCTCCGTCCGTGTCGAACTCCAGCTCGGCCCTTTCGCGCACCCACTTGACGGTGTCGCCGACGACGATCCGGTGCTCGAGGTCGTACGGCGCGCCCCGCAGCGCCGCGGTCCATTTCTCGTCCACCTGCTGTCGGTCCTCCGGGTGGATGGCGCCGAGAAACGTCTCGTACGTCAGCGGCGCTCCCGGGGAAATCCCGAACATCCGGTAGGTCTCATCGGACCAGCGGAGCTCGTTGCGCCGGGTATCCAGTCGCCAGCTCCCCGTCTGCGCCACCGCCTGGGCGCGGTTCAGGTCCTCCCGGCTCTCGCGCAGCGCCTGCTCGGCCCGCTTACGCTGCTGGATGTCATCCCGCAGGGCGGCATTTGCCGCTTGGAGCGCCTGGTTGGCTTGGGCGAGGGCCGCTGTTCTCTCCTGGACCCGGGCCTCCAGGGCCTCGTTGGCTCGCCGCAGTGTCTCCTCGGCGTGCTCCCGCTCGCGATAGAATGCTCGGAGGGACTCCGACGCCTCGACGACCGCCTGCTGCAGCTCCCGCACCTGCCGGATGCCAGACGGGGGACCGAGGTCCACATCCTCGCCTCGCACCAGCGGTCTCCCCGCGGTCGCCAGGCGGGCCACGGGCCCGGTGATCTTTCGCCCGATGAAGACTGCCGCCCCCAGGGCGGCCAGGCCCAGGGCCAGGCCAACGAAGATGAATCTCCAGATCGGTGTCGCCGACTGCAGCTCCGTGATCGGCACGGCAATGCCCACGATCCACGGCACTTCCTGCAGCCGCTGAAAGGCGTACCGACTCACGCGCCCATCGATGCGAGGCCCGGTCACGATCCCGCTGTCCGCTGCGCGCGTGGCTGCTGCGTACCATTCCACCATGGGCTTCCCGATGCGCGATTCGGCGTCGCGGGATCGGGCCACCACTTTCCGTTGCCGATCGTTGATGGCGCCCACCCAGGAGGGGGGAATCTGCTGGTCTTGGAGGAGCCGGTTCAGGCGCTCGGGACCGACAGTCAGCGTGAGGGCGTAGATGACACCCCCTGCTCGAACGACGGGCACCGTGACGGCCACGACAAATCGCTGGGAGACCTTGCCGATGAAGATATCGCTCACCACCGGCTTGCCGTCCTTCAAGGTGTCGCCGACCGCCTCGAGCGAGCTCTGCGGGGGCAGTGGGGTGCCATGGGGACGCAAGGTGTTGAGGACCTGGCGTCCCCCCGCGTCGGTGACCACGATCCAGCCCTCGTGCTGCGCCGCGGCCTCCCGGGCTTCGTCGTAGAACTCCGCCAACCGCCGCGGCTGGAGACTTCGGGAGGCGGCGAGGGCATTCAGGGAGGCCTTCCAGGAGCGGATCTCTCCATCCACGGCCAGGGCGAGCGCCCGCGTCGTATCGGCCAGGCCCTGGTCTATGAACTCTTGGGAATTCTTGGAGATCTCGAACAGGGTCACCCCGGCCAGAAGCAGCAACGGCACCACGGCGCCGATGACAAGCAGGGCGAGCCATGCGGTCAAACCGACCGTGGTCTTGGCGCTCACAGGCTATCCTTCAGGGTTCCACAGTGAACAGGGAACCGAGTCGTGTGCAAATTGGCACAAGATTGGGCGACAAGAGCACCGAAGTCAAGGCGCCGCATTGGTATGTATGGTATGTAAGGACACCTCGACAATCGACGGAGACAGTTCGGGTCAAGACCCAGGTTCCGCCGGGGACCGTGACCTCACGTACTCGAGCACGGCGGATCCAGGAGGGCGGACCGCGGACAGCGGGGAATTTCTGAAAAAAAGGGATGCGCTGCGGGAGTGCGTGTGGTATGGGGTGAATGGCGGAAACGGCTCGCGCAACCGCCGGGCCGAAGCGGGAGAGGGAATCGACGTGGCCCACGAATCCGACCGGGCGCCAGGAGACGTCGCAGGCGACGCGACGGCGTTGTATGCGCGTCTGGCGGCGCTCCTTGCCAGCGGCGAGCGCCTCGCGCTCTGCACGATCCTGCGCGTGGTGGGTTCAGGGCCGCGCAGCGCGGGCGCACGGATGCTTGTCCGGGAGCGCGGCGGCTCGTCCGGGACGGTCGGCGGCGGTCTCCTGGAGGCCAGGGCGACGACATGGGCCCAGGAAGTCCTTCGGACCGGTCGGGCGCTCTGCCGGTCCTTTGTCTTGGACCTTCAACAGCCCACGGATGAGGGGATGACCTGCGGGGGAAAGGCCGAGGTGCTCGTTGATTTCCTCGACGGGACGGCTCTCGCCGTGCGGGACCTCTTCACCCAGGTTCACGCCCACCTCACGCGCGGCGAGGGCGGCTGTCTCGCCACGGCCATCTCTCGGCTTGGGGACGACATCACCACGGACCACTTCCTTGTTGCGGGCGGTGTCTCATTGGCATCGCTGTCTGCGTCCGGCCGCAGCCTGCCGGAGGACTTGCTCCTCGCACCCGCTTCGGCGACTCCCACCCTGGTCGAGCGTGGGACTGTCCGCTACTTCCTGGACCCATTGACGCCACCGATAACGGTATACGTCTTCGGCGGGGGGCACATTGCCGCCCACCTCGTCCCGCTCTGCCACCTCCTCGGCTTCCGGACCGTCGTGGTGGACGACCGCGCCGACGTCGTCTCCCGGAGCCGGTTCCCCCAGGCCACCGAGCTGGTCGCCACCCCGTCCTTCGACCACGCCCTGGAGAGCCTTCCCATCGGCGAGAACGGCTACGTGGTGATCGTGACGCGCGGCCACGCCGGGGACGAAGCCGTCCTGCGCCAGTCGCTGCGCCGCCGGCCCGGCTACATCGGGATGATCGGCAGCCGGCGGAAAAGCGCCCTCATCTTCGAGCAGCTCACCCGGGAAGGCTTGAGCCCCGATGACCTCGCGCGGGTGGCTTGCCCCATCGGTCTGCCCATCGGGGCCGAAACCCCCGAGGAGATCGCCGTGAGCATCGCGGCCCAGCTCGTCGCCGTGCGCGCAGGTCGGCACGGCAGGGCCTAGCGCATGGCGGCCCCTCGGGACATGGCCACCGTGGTTCTGGCGGCCGGATATTCCCGGCGGATGGAGGCCTTCAAGCCCCTCCTGCCGTTCGGTCCAGCCACCGTCATCGAGCAGATCATCACCACCGTCCGCGAGGCGGGGGTCGAGACGGTCCGCGTCGTCGTCGGCCATGACGCGCACCATCTGATTCCGATCCTGGTGGGCCGCGGCGTGCCGTGGGTCCGGAATGAGCGATTTGAAGAGGGGATGTACTCGTCGATCCAGGCCGGGGTGCGGAGCTTGCCAATCGGACTCGCCGCGTTCTTCGTATTCCCCGGGGACATGCCGCTGGTGCGAACCGCGACACTGAGCCTGCTCATCGCCGAATGGGATCGGCGGCCCGGCGGGATCCTTCACCCCTGTTTCCATGGAAGACGCGGGCACCCCCCGCTCATCGCCGCCACCCACATCCCGGAGATCCTCCGCGAGAGCCCTCCCGGCGGCCTCCGAACCCTCCTCGCCCGCCACGCTGCCGACACCCGCGAAGTCGAGTGCGCCGATCCCGGCATCCTCACAGACCTCGACACTCCGGAAGACTACCGGCAGAGCCTTTCACCCTTCCTCCCTCGGAGGCTGGACTCGGAAGCCAAGATACCACGCCGTGGCCTGGAGGAGGGCGATGATCACGAGCGCCCCCAGGAAGATCTGGGAGAAGGAGCTCTTCACGAAGATCCAGAGACTTCCCTCGGAGATGGTCAAGGCCCGGCGGAAGGACATCTCCATTCGATCCCCGAGGACCACGGCGAGGACGAGGGGCGAGAGGTCGAACTTGAACTTTCGCAGGAGGTACCCGATCACGCCGAAGACCGCCATGAGGACAATATCCACGGGGCTGGCATTCACCCCCCACACCCCGCAGACACTGATCACGAGGATGGAGGGGACCAGGTACACATACCGGATGCGTAGCAGGTTCACGAAGAGGCCGACCATGGGCAGGTTCAGGACGAGGAGCATGACGTTGCCAACGTACATGCTGGCGATGAGCCCCCAGAACACCTCGGGATGCTCGTGGATCAGCTGCGGTCCCGGGTTGACGCCATGAACCAGGAGGGCGGTCATGAGGAGGGCCGTGGCGGGAATCGCCGGGATCCCCAGGACGAGCAGGGGGACCAGCGAGCTCCCCGTGGTGGCGTTGTTGGCGGCCTCGGGGCCGGCGACCCCCTCGATCCGCCCGGACCCGAACTCCTCGGGATGCCTGGAGATCTTCTTCTCGACGGCGTAGGACATGAAGGTGGAGACCACGTGGGAGATCCCGGGGACGAACCCGAAGAGGATCCCGATCAGTGTGCCCCGGGCCACCGGGCCCGCGGAATCACGCAGGTCCTTCCATCGGGGGATGAGGGACCGGAGCGTGGGCTTGATGGCCTGGACGCTCGCGACGTGCTCCAGGTTCATCAGGATCTCGCTCACGCCGAAGAGCCCGATGACCATGGGAACGAAGCCCAATCCCTCCGCGAAGCCGGCATAGCCGAAGGTGTACCGCATGTACCCGGTGAAGGGGTCCATCCCGATGGTGGCGAGGCAGAGACCGAGGACGATCATGGGGACCGTCTTCTCGACCGGGGCCTGGCTGACGAATGACAGCACCACGAGGGCCAGGAGCATCAGGGAGAACTCCTCTCCCGGCCCGATCTTCAGCATGGCCTTGGCGAGGGTGGGGGCGAACAGCATGAGGACCCCCACGCTCACGGTGCCCGCGAAAAAGGAGCCCAGGGCGGAGATCACCAGCGCGGGTCCGGCCCTCCCCTGGCGCGCCATCTTGTAGCCGTCCAGACACGTGACGACGGAGGCGGCCTCCCCGGGGATGTTCAGGAGGATGGAGGTCGTGGAGCCCCCGTACATCGCGCCATAGAATATCCCGGCCAGCATGATGATCGCCGAGGTGGCGGACATCTTGAAGGTCATGGGCAGCAGGAGGGCGATCCCTCCGAGCGGGCCGATGCCGGGCAGGATCCCCACCAGGGTTCCCCAGAGGACCCCGAGGAAGCAGTAGAGGAGGTTGAGCGGGGTCAGGGCGACCAGCAGGCCTTGCCCCAGCGAATGGAGCGTCTCCACGAATGCCTCACCGCTTCAGAACCACCGCACGGGAGGGAGCGGGATCCCAAGCGCGTGGGAGAAGATCCAGTAGGTCGCGGCCGCCGCAGCCGTGGCGGCGAGGATGGCGGTGGTCCACCTGAACTCTGCCAGGCGCCTCAGGAAGAAGCCGACGAAGAGCGCGACGGAGGGCACGAACCCGAGGGGCTCGAGGAGCGCTGCCAGGACAACCAGGGCGACTCCGGTGGACCAGATGTGCCGGTTCCCGAGCGGGACCCCCGCCGTGGCACTGGTCAGCAGGGTTTTCCCCGCCAAGGCCGCAGAGGAGATGCAGAGCAGCAGGCCCAGCAGGGTGGGGAAGAAGCCCGGCCCTGGGACGGAGAACCCGCCCGGCGGCATGTCCAGGACCCCCACCAGCCAGACCACCCCGATCGAGAAGAGGACGATGGACGTTGCCAGCTCGCCGCTGCGCTGCGCGGGGCGGAAAGGGCTCACGTGCCTCCCAGGATGACACCCGGCCGGGGCGGCCCGGTCAGGGTGACCTTGATCCCCGTCCAGGCCGTTACTTGGGCGCCAGGCCGATCTGCTTGGCGATGACGGCCATGGTCGCGGCCTCGGCCTTCACCATCTGCTCGAACTCCTTCCCCGTGGTGGCCGTGATGAACTCGCCCAGATCCTTCATGCTCTGCAGGAAGCTCGGACTCTTCGCCGCCTCCCGGAATGCCCGCTCAAGGATGGCGACGCGATCGGCCGGGATGCCTTTGGGCCCCAGGATACCCCGCCAGATGGGGGTGTCCAGCTCGGGGTGCCCCAGGTCCGTCATGCCGGGCACGTCCGGCAGCAGCTCGATCCGCTCCTTCGTCGTCACGAACAGCGGCCGCACGGTCCCCGCCTTGATATGGGGGAGTGCCGGTGGAGGCGATCCCCCATAGACGTCCACGTGGCCGCCCAAGAGGGCCTTGATGCTTTCTCCCGCGCCTCCGTAGGGAACGGGGCGGAGCTTCGCCTGCATCACCGGAAAGATCCGTTCGGCGGAGAAGTGGATCGAGTTGCCCACGCCATCGTTGGCATAGGTCAGCTTCCCGGGGTTCTTCGCCGCGTACTCGAAGAATTCCTTGGCGGTCTTGGCGGGGAACGTGGAGAGGACGCAGAAGATGGACGAGTACTTCCCCACCTGGGTGATGTACGTGAAATCATCCACGCTGAAGCTGACCTTGATGACGTGGGGGACCATGGTCACCGGAGCACCCCAGAGGCCCCCCAGCGTATACCCGTCCGGCTTCGCCTTGGCGATGTAGTTCAGCCCCACCGATCCCGAGCCGCCCGGCTTGTTGACCACCACGATCTTCTGCCCGAGGATGGGCTCGGCCGCCTCGGCGAGGATCCGGGTGACCGTGTCCGTTCCACCGCCCGGAGGCGTGGGAACGATCACCTCGATGGGCTGCGCAGGGAACTTCTCCTGCGCCATGGTCAGGCCGTCGACGCCCACCACCACAAGCAGGGACGCCAGCCCCCCGAGCAGAACCCGCAGTCTGCCGACGCCGTTTCGCATGGTCGTTTCTCCCCTCTGGAAAGCCGCGCCGAAGGAGCCCGCCTAGCGATACAGCCCGATGGATTCCTCGTACTTCTTCCGCACCTCCTCCTTGGGCAGGTATTTCGATTCCAGCTCCTTGATGTACGGGATGCCCGCGAACTTGTTGAAGTCCTCTGTGGGGTGACCCTTCAGCCGCTCCTGGAAGTCCTTTTCGGCCTGGGCCCCTCTGATCCTCATGTCCGCTGCAAAGTCCCACACCGCCTGCATGGCCACCCGCATGCACGCCAGCGACACGATGAACACCTTGTACCCCAGCGCCGCCACGTCCTTGAAGGTCAAGGGAGATTCGTACCAGCGGAAGGAGGACGAGTAGTTGAAGAAGAGCGGGATCTCGGGGAAGTCCCTGTGCACCTCCACGGCGAAGCGCCGGGCCGGCTCGGGATCGGTGTTCGGGAATTCGCAGAAGAGCATGTCCGCCCCCGCCTGGGCATACGCCTTGCCCCTCCGCAACGCCTCGTCAAGCCCTCCACCCACGGCGGCCACCGCATCCGTCCTGGCAATGATCACGAAGTCCTTGTCGCGTTTGGCCTCCACCGCAGCCCGGATCTTGCCCACGGCCTCCTCCAGGGGAAGGATCGTCTTCCCGGCGAGGTGGCCGCAGCGCTTCGGGCTCACCTGGTCCTCCATGTGGATCCCGGCCACTCCCGCGGCCTCGTAGTTCTGGACCGTCCGGATCACGTTGATGGCGTTGCCGAAGCCGGTGTCCGCATCGGCGATGACAGGAATCTTCACGGCCCGCGCGATGTTCCTGGCGTTCGTCACCATCTCGGGCTCGGTCAGGAGGCCGACGTCCGGATACCCCAGGAGGGTCAAGGAGGTTCCGTAGCCCGTCATGTAGACGAAATCGTAGCCGGTCCCCTCGACGATCATCGCGTGCAGCGGTGTCGACGCCCCGGGCGTGACGACGTATTCCTTCTCCCGCATCAGATCTCGCAGCTTCTTCGGCATGCTCATCCGCTGGCCCTCCTGTCCCATTCTTCTCACAGTCCCACAGCCCGGGACCGGCGTTTCCCACCCGGCCCGCCCCCACCTAGATGTCCTGGAGAGTGTGGACGAGCCCGGGGCGATCGAACAGCATTCTGGTCTGCACGCCCAGCTCGGCCAGCCTCCTCTGCAGCGGCTCGAGGCGGACCCGCTCCTTGGTGTACTGGATCACGGGAAACACTACCTTGGGTCGCAGCGCCTGGAGGATGCGGGCCCCATTCTCCGCGGCCTCTTCCGGTGTCGAGTCGACATGCATCCTCCCCTGAATCGGGATCATGCCGATGTCGATCCGGAATCGCTTGCCCACCTCGCGGAAGACGTCGGAATAGATGCAATCGCCCAGAATGCAGAGGGAGAACCTCTCGCCCCGAACCACGAAGCCGCCATTCCTGGATGGAACGCTCCCACCCCACTTCGCCATGACCTGCTGCAAGTCCGGGGTCAGCACGGGGTGCTCGGCCTCGAAGAGGTAGACCTCCAGTCCGTCGATCTTCGTGGGCTCCTCGAACTCCACGGGCACGACTTGCTCCTTCGGCAGCTCACCTCGGCTGAGGATGAAGTCGCACAGCTCTCGCGAACCGACGAACCGAGCCCCCGTCCGCCGAGTCACCTCGACGCTGTTCACGAAGTGCCCGGGGTCGCCGTGCGTGGTGAACACGAATTTCGCCCTCTCGACGATGTCACTGGTCTTGATGGGAGAGTCCGCATTCTTGTTGACTGACGGATCGAACCAGAACACCCCCTCGTCGGCACTGACGCGAAATGCTGCGTTGTCATACCAGGTGATCTGCAGACTCATCGAATCCTCCGTCGGTCCCGTGCGAAGCGGGCAGGCCTCTCCCGTCTCCCGCACACATCCCGCCATGCTGGCTCGGCGGGCAACACCCTTCCATTCGGCGAGACCGGGAACAGCACACGCTCCTGGAGTTCATGCGTGCCGGGAGACGATCGTCGACTGGTTGACCCATTCGGGGTCAGGATAGCTGGCAAGCGTTTTGGTCGAAGCTGGGAGAACCAAGACTCCTGACAGGAGGGACTCTACGCCGCACCCCCGCCGCTGTCAAGAACGAGTCCTGGCAGGGAGAAGCCGCCACTCATCGCGCATCCACAGATGCGGCCGAGGATCGGGGCAGACGAGGGATCGAACGCCGGGTGAAGACTCCCCCGGCGCCCGATCCCGGATGGTGTCCCACCGAGGAGCTAACCTGGGGCCGCACCCTGGGTGTTGACGTAGACGGCGTACAGGGACTGGCTGGCGGCCATGAACAGGCGGTTGCGCTTCGGGCCGCCGAAGCAGATGTTGCCGCAGATCTCGGGCAGACGGATGCGCCCGATGAGCTTGCCCGCCGGGGTCCAGACCGTCACGCCGCTGTACCCGACGGCGCGCCCGGCGTTGCTGGAGCACCAGATGTTTCCATCCACGTCGCAGCGAACCCCGTCCGGCCCGCACTTCACCCCGTCGATCATGAAGTCGCTGAACAGCTTCTGGTTGGAGAGCTTGTTGTTGCTGCCGACGTCGAAGACGTGCATGTCGCCCTTGCCGCCCGGGCCAGTGTCGCCCGGCCCCTTGCCGGTGCTGATGACGTACAGCTTCTTGTGGTCGGGCGAGAACGCAAGCCCGTTCGGGTCCGGGACCTGGCTCTCGCTGACCACGAGGTCAACCCGGCCGCTCGGGTCGGCGCGGTAGCAGTTGGTCGGCAGCTCCCGCTTCATCCCCCCAACTTCCGCGGCCTGGCCCACGCGAGAGCGGAGCCGGCCGCTGGCGTTGGTCGGCCCGCCGGGTGCGTCCGCCGCGCCCTCGTAGAGCATCCCCCCGTAGGGCGGGTCGGTGAACCAGTAGCTCCCGTCCGGATGGGGGACCACGTCGTTGGGCGAGTTGAGCCGCTTGCCGTTGTACGAGTCCGCGATCACGGTCACGGAGCCGTCGTGCTCGTAGCGGACGACGCGCCGCATCAGGTGCTCGCACGAGAGCTGGCGGCCCTGGAAGTCGAACGTGTTCCCGTTGCTGTTGTTGGACGGGCTGCGGAAGACGCTCACGCGCCCGTCGTCCTCCGTCCAGCGCAACTGCCGATTGTTGGGGATGTCGCTCCAGACCAGGTAGCGGCCCTGACCGCTCCATGCCGGCCCCTCCGACCAGAGCGCACCCGTCCACAGGCGCGTGATCGCGCTGTTGGGCTGCGCGTACTGGTTGAACAGGGGGTCGACGCTCAGGATGTCCGGGTCCGTGAAGTAGGTGGTCGGCGCTCCATTCGGACCGAAGTCGCGCGGCGGGGTGGTGACCGTGCTTGGCGGGGCCATGGGTCCCCCGGGCGGGGCTTGCGCCCTCACAATGCTGGGCGCGACGACCGCGACCCCGGCGATGGCCGTGATGAGTGCACGCCGTGAAATCAGGTTACTGCCTTCCCAATCGTCTCGTTCTCGCGTCATGACCGGTCCCCCTCTGGTGGAAATTGCCAAGGACAAAGACGCGCGCTCCCGTGGGACCCTGCCCCGCACCTCCTGGTTAATGGAACTGCGATTCGTTCTTGGGCTGCCCCTGACGGGCAGCTACCGGGAAGGAAAACAGATCACCAACTTCCTGGGCTTTTCATGCTTACACTGGCAAACAAGACCTGTCAAGGACAAGACCAGCGTCTCAGCGTGGGAACCGGGGAAGGCAGGCGGAAGGCCGTGAGCGTAGGAGCACCCCCTGGTGCGGCGAGACTCTGGGCAGCACCCATTCGACTCTGGGGTGTTCCTATCTGGGGCGAACGTCGGAGTCCTGCCGGACCTTCGCCCCAGGTCTCTCTGTCCCACCGCCGCAGAAGCAGCCTATCGAACCGCCCCGCGCATGGACGCCGGGTGGCCAGGCAGTTGAAGGCGCTGGCCGGTATCCGTCACCGTCGTGCCGTCCACCTTCAGGACGGATACGTCGCTGTCCAGGAAGTTGCCGACGTAGAGGTACTTTCCGTCCGGGCTGAAGACGGCCCCCTCGGGAAGCCCTCGCACCTCCACCTCGCCCACCTTGGTCACCTTCTTGCCGTCGATCTTCAGCACCGCCACGCTGCCGTTACGGTTATAGAACCACGCGGTCTTGGCCGCATTGCTGCCCCGCAGCAGGACTGCCACGGCGATCTCGCCCGTCGGGCTGATGGCGAAGCCCTCCGGACCGTCCCCGACCACGACATGGTCGATGACGCGCACGGGGGTTGCCTCCAGATCGATGACGCTGACCGTGTCCGCCTGGCCATCCGCGGCACCCGAGGCGCCGTTGTTGGCGGTGATCGCCAGCTTGCCGTTCGGCGTGACGCCGATGTTGTACGGCCAGAGGCCGACATTCATGTCATACTTCGTGTACGTCACCTTCTGCCCGTCCACCTCCAAGAGGGCCGCCTTGTGGCCGGGGAACTTCACCGCCAGCGCGCGCTTCCCATCCGGGGTGAAGACCACCGCCGCCACCTGCTCGCCCATGGGCACCGTGTCCACCAGCTTCACGTCCTTCCCCTGGATGGACAGCACGCTGATGGAGTTATCCGCTCGGTTGGTCACCAGCGCCAGGTTGCCGGCACGGTTGATGTCGAGTCCGGAGGGCTGCTTGCCCACCGCGATGGTGGCGATGTGGCTGGGCGGGTTTGTCGTGAGATCGATGACGTAGAGCTTGTCGTCAGGCACGAACTTCCACCCCGCCCCATCCGGCACGTGGGTGACGGAGTTCGCCACGATGGCCAGTCGTCCATCCGGCGTGATGGCCAGGTTCACCGGCGGACCGAAGATCGAGTTCATCAGCGGAAGGTTGGTGACGATCCGCGGCGATTCCGGCGTGGAGATATCCACAATGGAGATCCTGTCTCTGCCGGGGCCCATCAGTATTTGCTTTCCGGCGTCGTCCCACGTCACCTTCTCGTCGTTCCCGATGATCATGAGCTGCGCGCCGGCAGCCAAGGGAAACAGCAGAAGCAGCAGCAGGAGCGCAAGGGTTGATCGGACTCCGGCAGGCTTCATGACTGCCTCCTCTCTTTGTTGGATGGGGACTCACCTTGGGGACAGGTACGCATGCGACAAGCACGCCTCACGGGCTCGCTCGGAGCCAGTCAACCGCCCAGTAGGTCACCGCGCCAACGACCGCGATGATCGTGGCGTCCAGCATGATCGAGAACGGACCCGGCGCTCCGGCCATTCGCGCTCTGCTGGCCAGCCCCGCTCGGTCAGTGCGCCTCGGCCCCCACGCCTCTTCCTTCACCACGAGCCGGAGGAGGTACCACACGTATGGGACGACAGCCAGCAGGAGAGTGAGGATGGCTGCCGACAGCCACGAGAGGTCTCGGGCGATCAGCCCCCCCATGATCCCGGCACACAATGATTTGACCGGCCGCACCGCTCCACCTCTCCGCTTGAGGAGGCCCGGAGCGCCGGGTTTCCCCCGCCCCCGCAGGCGACCCGCCGGAGAAGGGACCAACGCCCATTCATTCTCCGAGCAGCCTGCCGGCACGGCCCGGGGGAGGCGCCGGATGATCCGCCGCCCCGCTTCATCGTCCGAACCAGCGCGGCAGGAAGGTCGTCAGCGGCGGAAGATAGGTGATCACCAGCACGCCCACCACCAAGAGGCATTGCATCGGGATGACTGCGCGGGACACCTGGAGCACCGGTCTGTCGAACCGATAGGAGGACAGAAAGATGTTGATGCCGACCGTCGGGGTCAGCAGTCCCAGCTCCATGTTCGCCAGGAAGATGATGCCCAGATGGATGGGATCGATGCCATAGGCCAGGCCCAGCGGCACGATGAGCGGCACCACCACGACGATGGCGGAATACATGTCCATCACGCAGCCCACCGCCAGCAGACAGACGTTGACCGCCAGCAGGAAGGCATACTTCGACTTGACCGCGCCAGTGACCCATTCGAGCGCGAGGGTGGGAACCTGCGCGTCGATGAGGTAGTTGGTGAGCCCCAGCGCCACACCCAGAATGAGCAGCACGCCACCCACCAGGAGACCGCACTCTGCCATGACGCGCAGAATCTCCCGCACCCCCTGGAAGTCGCGATGGACACAGGCTTGCACTCCGAAGGCGTAGAGCGCGGTGACCGCCGCCGCTTCGACCGGGGTGGCGAACCCGCCAAACAGCGCCACCAGCGCCACCACGGGCAGCAGCAGCTCCCACTTGGCGGCCCAGGTCGCGCGGGCCGCCTCGACGCGGTCAAAGGCGGGGCGATCCGCCATCTCTCTCGAGCCAAGACGGACACCCAGCCAGGCAGCCATGGCGACCAGCAGCAACCCCGGGCCCAGGCCGCCCAGAAACATCTTTTCGATGGTTACCGCACCGGCCTTGGCATTGGAACTGGCCACGATGGCGTAGAGGATCAGCGGGAGGGAAGGGGGGAACAGCAGCCCGAGAGCGCCAGAGCCGGTGAGCAATCCCAGCGTGGACCGCTCCGAATAGCCCGCGCCCATCAGGGTCGGCATCAGCAGGCCGCCCAGCGCCAGGATCGTCACGCCCGACGCCCCGGTGAATGAGGTGAAGAAGGCGCACGCCAGGACCGTGACGATCGCCGGCCCCCCCCGCAATTGGGCGAAGAAGGCCTGAAACACCCGGATCAGGCGCTTCGAGGCGCCGCCCTCCGCCAGGAAATACCCGGCCAGCGTGAACAGGGGCACCGTCGGCAGCGTGGGATTGGTCACCATCGAGTAGTGTGTGAGCGAGATGGAGGCGATGGGGAGCTCTTGCCCCCAAAACAGGATCAGCGCCCCGCCGCCCAGCATCACAAAGATCGGTGCGCCCAGGACGACAGCCAGCAGCAGCGTCACCAGGGCGGGCAGGACCAGCGCGTCGGGCGCGACCGGTGGCTGGACTCCCATCCAGACCACGCCTCCGGCCAGGAGCAGGGCGACCAGCCGTGCCCGCCAGCTAACCGCCGCATGCCACAGCAACCGGAGCGCGATGAGGCCGAAAGCCGCAGGCATGACCGCCTGGGCGATCCACAGCGGAATCCCGTACGCCAGGATCTTGCCGCCGTCCCTCTCCATCTGGACCAGTTGCGCCGCGGCCGCGCAGAGAAACAGGCTGATACCCGCCGCCAGGGCGCCGCTGAAGACGCGCGCGTAGAGCTGCCACCGCCCTGTGAGGAATCCCGTCAGGGTCGAGAGCGCAAGCAGGCGGCCGTCGCGCGCCGCCAGCGCCCCGCCCAGCAGACCGATGAACAGCGTCAGGTGCTGCTGTACGGCGGTGGCGCCGCCGATACTCACCTGGAAGAATCGGCGCAGGACGATTTCCGCCAGCGGCAGGAGCACCAGGGCGGCCAGCGCCAGCGAGACCAGGAGATCTTCGGCGTCCCGCAGCCTCCGGCTCCAGCCTTCGCCGCTCGGAGAGGGCTGGACGGAACCGGTCGCATGGCTGCGCTTCTCGCCGCTCATCTGCCGCTCCCGCCTCGCGCCGCGCGGTAGGCTCCCAACTGCTTGACCACTTCGTCGAAAATGTCCGCCGGAACAATCCGCCCGCGGACTGTGGGATAGGCCGCCTCCACCGCCCGCCGCCATTCGGCCTCGATGTCCGGAGTGACGGCGTGGACCTGCAGGCCGCGCTTGCGCATGGCCTCCACCGATTCCACGCTCTCCCGCCGGCCGTCGGCCTTGACGAGCTTGCCGGCCTCGGTGGCCGCCCTGCGCAGGGCGTCCCGTCCCGCCGCGGGGATGGCCTCCCAGGTCTTTGTCATGATGACCGCCGCCCCGACCAGGGGGGCATAGGCCAGATCCAGCATGTGGGGCGCCGCACGGTCCACCTGGCTGGCCAAGGCGATGCTCGGCGGCAGTGGAACCGCGTCGATCAGGCCGGTCTGCAGGCTGGGCAGGATGTCCACCGTCTCCAGGGGGACGGGATTGAAGCCAGCCGAACGGTAGGTGTCGACATCGTTGGCACTCCTGGTCCAGACGAACAGCTTGGCCTTCCGCAGATCGTCGGGCCGGAGCATGGGCTGCTTGGAGAAGAACCGCACCCAGCCGCTGTCCCCCCAGAACAGCACCACGAATCCCTTCTCCTCCAGGCGTTTTTCCAGCATCGGCTGCAGTTTCTCGCCGATGTAATCCACCTCCTCCAGCGAGCGGAACATCATCGGAAGGTTCTGGAGTCCGGCAACGGCCGGCTCGATTTCCGCCAGGCCCACCGCGGTCAGCATCCCGGCCTGCAACTGGCCCAGCCGCATGCGGCGGACCATGTCGGCCTCGCTGCCCATCGTGCCGTCGGGATAAATGGTGAGCAGCACACCCCCGCCCGAGGCCTGGCGCCATTTCTCGCCCATGGCCTGCAGGTGCTTGGCGTACGAGGAGCCCTTCGGCGCGAGCGTCCCCAGCCGGACCCTCACCGCATTGTCGGCCGCGCTGGCGCGACCGCCTCCGGCCAGGACGCCGCCCAGTCCCAGGGCCAGCGCAGCAGGGAAGAACCCCCGTCGCGTGAGCCCGCCCGCATCCGCGGTGTGCGCTGACACCGACGCGCTCGAATTGGTCGGGACCGCCGGGAGGGGTCCCCCTGACCGCGACTCTGCCGTCCAGTGGCTTTCCATGTGGCGCGCCTCACTCACCCTCGATCAAGAACAGCTCCGCTTTCCGCGACAGGAGCCATCGCGCTCGACGCTGCATGATCAGATTCTGGAGCCGCGTGTCGGGGTAGGCGTCGGGATGGATGGCCAGCGCCCGCCCGAGCAGCGACTCGAATTCCTTCAGGTTCTGTTGTTGCACCGCCACCGCCTCGGCCAGAGCCACCAGCGGCGCGGCATCCGTTCCCTTTGACAGCGCCATCGCCCGCTCGAAATGTGCGCGGGCACGCGTGGCGGGATCGCCGGGTTGGCCCTGGCGGCTCATCTCGTAGGTGATCAGGAAGCTATGAATGGCCCCGCGGCCGTAAGCATCGTCCAGTTCCCCCGCCCGGTCGATCAGCGCCTCCATGGCCGGAAGCTGGGCGACGAGGTCGGGATTGTCCTTGGATAGCGAAATGGCCCCTCCCCACGCGGCCGCGGTCCAGTAGAGCAGCGGCACGTCCGCCCTGGTGGTGGCGCCGACCGCGGCCCTGGGATCGGCCAGCAAGGCCCTGGAAAAATCGGCGTGGTTCACCTCCAGACCGCGGAGGCCGTACTGTCGCGCGCGCAGGTAGAGACGCCTGGCCCGCGTCCGCATCGTATCGGCGGCGGCCAGATCCCGCGCCTCCAGCTCCTCGGCCTCCTGTTGCACAAAGCCGAAGGCATACTGGGTGAAGCCCCTCGCCGCGGCGAGCAACAGGCCTGGGTGCTCCGGTGTCTCCGCCAGCAGGCTCTCCAGGAGCTTCAGGCTGAAGGGAGCCGCCGCCTTCACCAGCTCCGGATCCTCGTCGCTGGCGAAGCTCGTGCCGCTGTCGGCGAGCGTGTTGGCGATCTCGCTGAGGGCAGCGTGGCGCAGGAGCGAGCATCCGCTGCCGGCGATCCACGCCAGCAGCAGCACCAGCAGCAGCGGCTTCAGGCCGGGCGTGGTTGTCCTCATCGGCGGCTGGCTCTTGTGAAATGGCCGGCGACCTGCATGGCATGCGCGGGTTCCGCCGCCGGCCCACGAGCGGGGACCACCGCACACGCAGGAGCCTGCCATGACGAAGCATATCACAGAAGAAGGGTCATCGCCCTCTGTCTTCTTCATGGCGGATGTTCAATGAATACGTGCAGCGTCGTGGAAGAGGGGGGACCGACGGGGGAGCCCCGCCCTGTCTTGGGGGACCCCCGGCTTCCGGGGTGTCCTGGCGTTCTCGCGGAAACATGCTGCCCGCCCTCACGGCCCTCGGGGCGCACCAGCCGAATCGCACGCTCGGCGAACGGTTACCGCGCCTCGAAGCAAGCACGGCCCGGCTGGCACATCTCCAGGCTGCAGAGGATGTCGTCGGGGCCGAGCACGGTCGCGGTGTGAGAGCACCAGCACGAGCTTTCAGGGGAGAACTCGAAGTGCTCGGCCTCTTCGGGCTCGGCGAGGTAGAAGCCCCGGTTTCGTATGCGCTTGCACACAGGCAGGGCGTTCTCGTCCATCCTTCACCTCACGCCATCGACCGCAGGGTCCGGCGCAGCAGGACCTTGAGCAGCTCGACCTTGTACCCGTTCTCCGAGAGCGGGCGAGCGGAGGCCACGGCCGCATCCGCTGCGGCCCCGGCGGTTGCCTGGTCAAGGCGCTTTCCGATGAGCTCCTGCTCGGCCGCGGCGGATCTCCGCGGCACGGTCGCCACCGCGCCGAGGACGATCCGGGCCTCGCGGACGACACCCCCCTCCACCCGGAGCGCCACGGCGGTGGAGACCAGCGGCCAGTCGAAGGCGGTCTTCTCCTTGACGCTGGCGTACGTCGAGCGCACCCCGGGGGCGGCCGGCAGGCTCACGGCCGTGAGGATCTCGTCGCGCTCCCCGGCGTTCTCCCGCCGGGGGTCATGCTCCGGGATCGTGAAGAACTGCTCCGCCGGCACCGTGCGCGTTCCGCGGCCGCTTTGGAAGACGAGGCTGGCCCCGAGCGCGAGCAGCCCCATGGCGGCGTTCGAGGGATGCGGCGCGCTGCAGGCCCCCTCGCGGAAGATCGTGTGGTACCGGTTCTCTCCCCCGACGGCGAAGCAGATGTCGCCGCCCTTCTTGAGGCACGGGTACGAAGCCAGCCGGTAGTACCAGCAGCGCGGCCGCTGGAGGAGGTTCCCGCCGATGCTGGCCACATTCCGGATCTGGGGCGAGGCCGCCTCGCCGCAGGCCTCCACCAGCGCGGTGTGCGTGGCCCGGATCCCCGGGTGGGCAGCCACCTGGGCCAGCGTCATGAGCGGCCCGATCCGGATGCCCCCGCCAGGCTCCGCCCTCACGTCCTGCAGGTCGGGGATGATCTTCAGGTCCACCAGGCGGGGGGGCTCGATGAGGTGCTCCTTCAGGTGGTCGAGGAGGTCGATGCCGCCGGCCTTCCAGACGCTGCCCGGCTTTTCCGCGACGAGGCTCAGCGCCTCGGCGAGGCTCGTGGCCCGCGCGAACTCGAACCGGTTCATGACTTCCCCCCCTTCCTCCCCTCCGCCAGGGCGGCCAGCACCCGGTCCGGCGTCATGGGCAGCGCCCGGAGGCGAACCCCCGTGGCGTTATGGACGGCGTTGGCGATGGCCGCCAGGGTGGGCACGAACACCGGCTCGGCCAGGCCCGTCGCGGAGGTGTTGTTCCCCGCGTTGGCTCCCTCGGTGAAGATCGGGACGGTCTCGAACATGTCCGCCGGACCGAGGAGCTTGTAGGCCTCGAGGTTCGGATTCACCATGGTCCCCACGTTCCGGTCGAGCGTGCGGTGCTCCAGCAGGGCCCACGACGCCCCCTGGATCTGGGCGCCGATGAGCTGGTTCTCCGCCGTGAGGAGATTGATCGGGGTCCCGCAGTTGCTCACGCCCACCATCTTGAGGATGCGGATCAGGCCGGTCTCCACATCCACCTCCACCTCCGCGAACTGCGTGGCGGCCAGGTCCTGGCGCACGGCCTCGAACTGGCGCTTCCTGTCGGCGAGGCAGGCGATGACCTCCCCCGGCATCTTCTGCGCCGCCTCGCGGAACGAGACCTGCCGGTCCGGATTGGCGGCGACCAGGATCTTCCCGTCCGAAAAGGTCAGCTCCTCCGGCTTTGCCTGGAGGAGCGGGGCGGCCAGGCGCGCGATCCGGCTCCGGGCGTCGTGGGCGGCCAGGCGCGCGGCGGGTCCCGACGAGTTGGTCGTGGTGCTCCCGCCGGACGTCCCCCCAGGGGGGAAGCGGGTATCACCCACATGGACCGTGATGTCGGCGGGCCGGAGCCCCAGCTCCTCGGCCGCGATGACGGCCAGCGCTGTACGGATGCCCGTCCCGAGGTCCTGGGCGCCGTGGAACAGCTCCACGCTGCCGTCCCGGTGCACCTGGACCTCCACGGCGACGGCTTCCCGGAATATGACGTACCAGTTGCCGTGGGCCATGCCGATCCCGCGCTTCCTGGGGCCGGGCGTCTCGCCGGGGACCCTGTTCCGGCGCTCCCAGCCGATGGCCTTGGCGCCGACATCGTAGTAGGCCCTCCGGAACGGATGCGAATCGTTCTTGCGCCGAAGCTCCAGCGGGTCCATGCCCAGGCGGTGCGCCAGCTCGTCCATGGCGCACTCCAGGCCGAAGGCCCCCTGAGGGTGGCCGGGGGCGCGGAGGGCGCAGGTCGGGCCCGCATTGGTGAGGACATCGTACTCCTCCAGCAACACGTTCGGGCACTCGGCGTACATGCTCCCGGCGGGGGCGCCGGTCCGGGCGCTCTGGCCCACCCCGCCCTCCGTGTACGCACGGTAGTGGATGGACGTGAGCGTGCCGTCCCTCTTGGCGCCGAGCCGGACCGTGCTCAGAGCCCCCGGGGCGTTTCCGGTGCACAGTTGCTCCTCGTGGCGGTCGAGCATGAGCTTCACCGGCGCTCCAGTCTTGCGGGCCAGCCGGCAGGCGATGATGGCGAAGGCGCTCCCGACCGCCGAGGGGGAGAGCTTGCTCCCGAAGCCGCCGCCCATGTGCTCCGTGATCACCCGGACCTTGTTGCGGGGGAGGCCGAAGATCTCGGCCAGGGCGGCCCGGACCATGAAGACCCCCTGGGTGGAGGTGTAGACCGTGAGCCGGTCTCCCTCCCAGCGGGCCACGATCCCGTGTGTCTCCAGCACGGAATGGGTGTGGACGGCGAGACGGTACGTGGCCTCGTGGACGGTGTCGGCCTCGGCGAATCCCTTCTGCACGTCGCCCCGGCTGCCACCGCGGGCGCCGCCGGCCGCCGCGGGCGGGAGCGGCCCGGTCACGTTTCCCTTCCGGGGAGTGATCGGGGGAGCCGGCGCCTGGACTTCTGCGAACACGAGGGGAGCATTCGGCCCCATGGCCTCCTCGAGGTCCGTGACGAATGGGGTCGCTTCGTACCGCACCTCCACCAGCCGCGCCGCATCCTCCGCGATCTCTTGGGATACGGCGGCCACCGCCGCGATGTCCTGGCCCGCGAAGCGGACCAGCTTGGCGTCCGTCGTCCAGACGGCCCTCACGCCCTTGAGCTGCTCGGCCTTGGTCGTGTCGATCCGGACGATCTTGCCCGCGGGGATCGGCGCCCGGACCATCTTGGCCCACAGCATCCCAGGGACCTGCACGTCATAGGTGTACGTGGCCCGGCCGGTCACCTTCAGCGGGGCTTCCAGACGCGGGTGCCGCCCCTTGACGCGCTGCAACCGGGACTCGTTATCCCAGGGCCGGAGGTCACCCGCGGCGGGATGGACCTCGAGGGCGAGTGGGTTCTCGACGGGGCCGACCTTGACCCGGAAGGTTTGGTCATCCTGCTGCGCCATGGGTCACCCCCTCTGCCCGGCCGCCCTCTGGACGGCCGCGAAGATCCGGGAGTACGTCCCGCACCGGCACAGATTCCCGGCCAGGCCGGCCTTGATCTCCTCCAGGCTAGGATTCGGATGCTTCTTGAGGAGGGCGGTGGAGGACACCACGAAGCCCGGCGTGCAGAAACCACACTGCAGCGCGTCGCACTCCACGAAGGCGGCCTGGACCGGGCTCAGCTTCTCCGGGGTTCCGAGGCCCTCGACCGTGGTGATCTCATGGCCCACGGCGTCCACGGCGAGCATCAGGCAGGCGCAGATCGGCTCCCCGTCGAAGAGCACGGTGCAGCCCCCGCACGCGCCGCGCTCGCAGACCTCCTTGGCGCCAGTGAGGCCGAGGTGATTCCGGAGAGCGCGGAGCAGAGTGACCCGGGGCTCGACGCTGACGGTGTGGGGCGTCCCGTTGATCCTGAGGACCAGCGGGACGGCATCGGGTCCCAGGATCGCCGCCTCGGCCTGGCGCGGACCGGATGTCACGAGTCCCGTGGCCGCCGCCCCGACGCCCACGCTCTTGAGGAATGCTCGCCGAGACACATGCAAGGAGTTGGGGGGATCCTCCGGCGGAGGCTTTGGCATGACCCACCTCGCAGAGGGGCGGATCCAATTCGACCCGGCCCCGGACCTCGAAGGATTGCCGGGGAAGCACGATGCAACCGGCCTCTGGCTGCCGGACCACCGGCGCGGACCGACACTCCATAGACTCTCGCCGCCCTCCCCTCTTTGTCAAGCGGAAGTCTGGCTTTGCCTGCGAGTCCTGCCCTTGGAGCGTGGTGAGGGGTGGCGAAACCGGAGCGAAGGATGATCGGCGCCGTGCGAGCCTGGCACCTCGGCTCAATCTGGTGGAGGGGAGAAGCGGCTCTTGTGGACCCTGCCGGCGAAGTTACTTCCCAGGCAAGTGCTTGGCTTGTGCCGGTACTGGAAGTAAGCCTGGCAATTCGTTCGCAACATCCGGACTTGCCAGAAAAGGCCGAATCTGTGTCATGGGCACCACGAAGGTGGCGCCCGGGACGGGGAACTTCAACGAATAGGATTGCGCCTGGTCTTTCACGGCAACCGAGAAAGTCTGATGGCCCTGCACCACGCCGATCAGGTTTCCCGTCTCGGCATCAAAGACGCCCCCCCCGCTGACACCCCTGGGTGCCGCGGCATCGATCACGATGCGCTGGTCCTCCCGGTCGGCTGGGATACCGTTCTGAATCGCCGAGAGGGGGAGTTGACTGACGATACCCCCGGAGATTCCGAGCCGCTGTCCCTCAGGAAATCCGGCCACCAGGATTTGCCGCCCCAGGCGAATCCGATCGTCCTCAGGGAGCACGACGGGTGGGACGGCAATGCCCGAGACCCGGAGGAGCGCCAGATCAAGGGTCCCAGGGTTTCCTTGGCTGACCACCGTCGCTGCGACCTTCCCGCGCGCGGCGCTCGGTCCGCAGAAGCCTACAAAGACCGTGGCGCGATCTCCTCCGGTCAGCGCATGCGCGGATGTCAGCACATACGATATCGCCTCCGTGTCCTGGCCTGCGGGCCGGGAGGCGATGACGATCCCGGAGGCGGTCGTTACGCGGTGCCCATCCTGCTCGATGGCGACCTTGACGCTCGCGTTGACAATCCGATCGATCACGCTTTGACGGGGACCCTGACTGGTGGGATTGTCCGAGACGGTCGGCTGGATGGGTGCACATCCGACGGTCAGTGCAAGGATGGCGCTGACACTCAGGACCGCCGACCGGATGGGAGGATGACGCTGTGGCGTGGGGGGGCCAAGCTGGAGGCTGGGCTGTGTGCCCACTGTGTCAAAGCCCACAGAACCATCCACCCCGATCGGTCGAGTCTCGGAACTCATCGGTCCCCCTTGAGCCTGTGATTCCGACTGCTTGCTCCTACGTTTAGGACACTCCTCGGGTCTTGGTACACCGGGAAATTGCAATGTAAATGCCAGCGTCCAGGAACCCATGCGCGAAGTATTTATTGACTATAGAATTCCAGTTCGCCTGGGGGGGTCGGCCCCCCTCCACGGATGTCTGGAAATGGGGGCAATCCCACCTCTCCCATCTGCCGGCGGGAGACAGACCCCCCGTGGACAGCCGGAGCCATTGGCCGAGTACGCCGATCGAGCGTGTTCCACAGCGGAGAATACTCAACCCGGACCCATCGCGTCAATCTCTCTTCTTCGCCGTGCTCCTTGGTCCCACCGGCCAAGCCTTCTCGACAAGCATCTGCCGGCTTCGATCTGCTCGTTTCCTCATTCGCTCTTGACCATAGACGATAGAATGAGTATGCTTTCTTCGAGCGATCCCGACGAGGATTGTTTGGTCGTTCACCTTTGACTCTCGCTGCGCATCGCGAATCGGCTCGGCCAACGCGTGGTAGGGGTCCGGGGTGGAGACGAGGGGTTTGCTCCGCGGTCAGAGAGGGATATCGACACGTAGGGAAGGAGCGAAACATGGCGAAATTTGCAGTGGCAGCCTTGGCTGCCCTTTTGTTGATGGTACCATCTGCCTACGCCCAGATGATGGGGCAGCCAGGGCAGGCTGGAACCAATGCGCTCGCCGAGGGCGGGTCCGGACCGTTGCAGTCTGCCATGGGCAGGATCACGTCCATCGACCTCGCAGAGGGGACCTTGACTCTCGACAACGGGACACAGTTAAGGCTCCCACAGTCATTCCAGTTCACGAGCTTCCCTGTGGTTGGCCAGGAGACCGAGGTGACGTACGTGGAGCAGGGCGGCCAGAAGGTGGTCCGCTCGATTGACGTGGGCTCGCCGGACAAGAGTAACGAGTGAGTCCTGGGATTCTCTGAGCGATTCAGACGGAGCTAACGAGAACTCGATATCACTCGACCGCAAGACCAGGGGCATCCCGTGTGGGATGCCCCTGGTTTCCTCGCTCTCCGGAGAAGCAGACGTACTGCAGTCTCCTGGCCCTCGCCTTCGAGACCGCCCTGCGGCCCTCAGGTCAGGGACCGCCCGATCCCCTCCTCCTACGCGCCACCGGCAACTGGCATCAGCACGGAGAGGGAATCACCCTCCGCCACCGGTGTCTCCAGTCCCTGCAGGCTTCGGGTATCCCGTCCGTTCAGCTCGACGAAAAGGTAGGAGAGCAGATCGCCCGTCCCGGGATCGAACAGGCGACCTTGCAGGCCGCCGTGCGCCGCGACCAGCTCCTCCAGCGCGGTCCGCACGGTCGCGCCCGCCCCCAGGGTGAGCTGCACCGAAGGCCGCCCCACGATCCGGGCCAGCTCGAACATCGTGCGGACCGATACCGTCGGCATGCCGCGATTCCCCGCCGGACGTCAGGCGCGCGGCGCCAGATCCGCCGCCAGGGATTCCAGGCCCAGGGCCTTCAGCCGCTCCGGCGTCGGCACCCCCCGGGTGTCCCAGCCGCGCAAGCGGTAGTACTCGTCCAGCATGAAGTCGCGATCCGCCCGCGAGATCATGTGCCCCTTGGACTCGCCGGTCATGAGCGGCTCCGTCATCAGCCGCTCCGGCAAGGTGTCGTCGGCACGGGTGAAGCCGGCCCGGAGATTCCACACCCGCGCCACGTTGGTCATCCGCTCGCCCACCCGCACCACCTCTTCGGGTGACACGTCGTATCCCTGGGCGGCCCGCCAGAAGTCGGCCACGAGGTTGGCCCCCAGGTTCTTGGGGAGGAGGGCCAACCGGACGACGAAGGTGCACAGCATGGCCGAATCCTTCACCGACGCCCCCACGTCCTGGTTGAAGATGGTGAGGGCGCCCTTGCCTTCGATGGCCAGGCGATCCACGGCGTGAGGCACGGGGATGCCGAACACCTCCTGCTCCGAGTGCCCGCGCGAGTGGTCCGCGCCGGTGAAGGTGGTCATGTAGTTCACGCCCATGGCCTTGAGGCCGCGCGGATCGTAGCCGGGGAACTCCAGCCCCTTGACGTGCATGGCGTACTTGGGAGCGTCCCCGCCGATGCGCTCGGCGGCCAGGCGGGACCCTTCGGCCAGCAGGTCGCCCACACCCTCGCGGTAGGCGATCTTCCTGAGGACCGCCACCGCGGCCTCGTGATTGCCGAACTTGAGGTCCAGGCCGTCCACGTCCCCCCGCGTGAGGATGCCCCGCTCGTACAGCTCCATGGCCATGGCCACGGTGGCGCCGAAGGAGACGGTGTCCAGCCCCAGCTCGTCGCAGAGGCGGTCCATGGCGATGCACGCGCCCATGTCCGCGATGCCCATGTCGCTTCCCAGGGAGTAGAGCGACTCGAACTCCGGTCCCTCGCTGGTATACCCCGCGTACGGCCCCGAGCTCACGCTGCGCACCTGGCCCGCCATGACCGGGCACTGGTCGCAGGCGTAGTGACGCGTCCGGAACGTGGTGCCGACCTGGGCCCCGATGGCGAGGTACTCCTCACCGGCCGGCTCCTGGAAGTTCCTGGCGGGCATGTCGCCCTGCCTGACGGTCAGCTCCACATTGCCCGCGGTGCCGAAGTTCCGGAACCTGTGGTAGAGGACCGGGCTGTCCTTCATGGCCGCGTGGAGGGCCTTGGTGGCCTCCTTGAACGCCACCGGGTCGGCGAGGGGCGGCAGATCCTGATGCCCCCGCACGGCGATGGCCTTCAGGTTCTTCGACCCCATCACCGCCCCCAGGCCTTTCCGCCCGGCGGCACGGCGCTCGTTGATGATGGCGGCGTACTTCACCAGACGCTCGCCGGCGGGCCCGATGCAGGCGATGCGGATGTTGCCGTCGTGCAGCGCCTGCTGCATGTAGTGCTGCGTGTCGATGGTGCTCAGGCCCCAGTATTCCGTCGCGTCGCGGATCTCGGCCTTGCCGTCGGTGATCCAGAGATAGACCGGAGCCTCGGCTTTGCCCTCCACGATGATGGCCTGCGCCCCGGTCGCCCGCAGCTCGTTGGCGAAGAAGCCGCCGGAGTTGGCGTAGCCCACCGTGCCCGACAGGGGCGACTTGGCCACAAAGGCCGTGCGGCTGCAGGTCGGCGCCGCGGTCCCGGCCAGGAAGCCCATGCTCGCGATCAGCTTGTTCTGCGGGCCGAGGGCGTCCACCCTGGGATCCACCTCGTCGTAGAGGAGCTTGATGGCCGCGGCCGCCCCGCCCATGAACTGCCGTGCCAGGACCTCGGGGTACGGCTCCTCCGTGATCTGCTTGGTGGTCAGATTCACCCGCAGGATCTTTCCCATCATCATGGCGCTGCCTCCTCTCCCAGTCCCCCATCCCACCCGGTTACTCGCGGGGAGATGCCGCGCGGGCATCCGCATCCCCCGCGCGTCAGTCCCTGATATCGAAGATGCGAACGGACCGCCCGGCCCCTCGTGCGCGCCACGCCGCTGGCTGCAAAAACCTTCTGCTCCAGTGCTGGACGCGGGTCCGCGAGAATCTGCCGGGAGCCTACGCCTCACGGGTTTGGCGTGTCAACGGGAATCGCCCTGTCCGCCGGCGGTCGTCTGAAGCCCAGAGCAAGTTGGGCCCAATGCTCTTCACCTGGGCCCGCAGCCGGGCGAAATCCAGCCTCATGCCACCTGGAGACCCACCGGCAGCGTGTCGCCCAGGGCGCGCGCCTCGTCGGCCGTCTCCATGGGCGCCACGTCGCGGAGCAGCCGCCTCCAGGAGGGGGACGCATCGGCCGCCTGGAGCGCAGCCATCGCCTGGGCGCAGAGCGCCTCGTCCAGATCGCGCGCCCGGTCCCCGGAGCGCCGCGCCAGTTGCACCACGGCAAACAGGGCCCCCTCGACCCCGCGCCCCTGCGCCTCCAGGAGCAGCGCCAGCCATTCGGCTGCCTTCTCCGGTCCGACCGTCTTGTGCACGCTGCCGTAGAGCGGCACGCGGGCGCCCAGCCGGCCGAGGGCCCAGGCCCACGGCCCGCCGGCCGTCGCCGGGTCGGAGAGTCGCGCCGAGATCCAGTCGCCCAGCTCCACCTTCTCCGCGGGCGGCAGATGCTCCAGCGCCGCGGCCAGCCGGACCATCTCGTCCAGGCCTTCGGGCTGGATGCCCTTGGGGCGGGCGGCCTGTGCGGGTTTGGCGGGCGAGAGCCGCTGGACCAGGTGCGGCTTGAGGTAGGTCCAGATCTCCCGGTGGTGCGCCTCGCTGAGTCCCCCGGCGATACGCCGCCACATCACCCAGAACTCGATCCACACCGGCTTCTCCTTGTGATACTGCACCCCCTCGCCGAAGAGCCGGGCGGTCTGCTGGGAGCGCCAGTCGTCCAGCGGATAGCCGAAGCCGGGGCGGAGCGTATATCCGAGGAGCTGGTAGCAGAGCCGTTCGTGATCCGCCGACCGACGGCGCCTGGCGGCCCGGGCGAACAGCAGGTCCCACAGCTCGCGCAGCACCGGCACTCGCCACTGATCCCGCGGGCCGAGGGCTTGCTCCAGGCTCTTCCACAGGTGCCGCACCCCCTTGGGCATGCCCTGCCGGGGAGGACTCGCCGTGCGACCGAAGATCTGCTGGATGGCCGAGCTGGCCTCGGCGAACCCCGGCGGCATGGATTCGATGGCCGCCCCGGATGCGCCGCCACCGCGCAGCTCGAATTCAAGCCGCCACCGCTCGTCGCTTGCCTCGGACACGCACCACAGCTCCAGGGTTCCGATCGCGGTCAGCGTGGCGCGCAGATGGACCGGAACCGTACCCGTCTTGGCGTCGGCGCTCCCGAGCAATGTGTGGATGGGCGGCAGCGGGTGGAGCTCCTCGCCCACCGGCACGATGGCCCCGGCGGCCTCCACCCGATCCGACGTCGTGGCGAACAGCGGAAATTGCACCGGCCGGCCCAGGCTGAGGTGGAAGGTCCGCCCGCCCAGGTCCACCGTCTCGCCCTCCTCGTGGCCCCGCGGGATCACGCAGAGGGCCGCCGGCTGCTCCGCCCCCTTCTTCTCCAGACCCACGTACAGGGCGCGGGCGGCGCCCCCGCCGATGCGCCGGCCCAGGCCGCGCCGGATCAGGCCGTAGCAGGCCGCACCGCGAGCCACCGCCAGCTCCAGCGAGTCGTGTGCCAGCACCCGGATGGGCGGCGCCTCGGGCCACCAGCCGGAGACCACCTCCACGAGGCGCGCCGCGAGCTGCTTCGAGTTGAACACGCCCCCGTTGAGCAGGATCGCGTCCGGGCGCGGCAGTCCCTGTGAGGAACCGGAGCCGCTGCCGGTCTCGCCGAGGGCGGCGGACCCCGCCTCTGCATGCACCCGCAGGAACGCCGCCAGTTGGCGCGTGATGGCCGGATCCTGAGCATACGGCAGACCCAGCTCCAGGAGTGCGACCCGCGGACCCCGTTGGGGCGCCTCGTCGGGCCGGCAGCCCGGGAAGAAACCGTCGTGGATGACCTCTTCGGCTTCGGCGCGAGAGAGCTGTGCCGAGAGCGAGCGACCGACGAGCCGGCTGCCTTCCCCCGCGACCGAGAGGCGATACTGCTCCGGGCCGTCCTCGCGGAGCAGCGCCTCCTTGGCCAGCCGGCTGGCCTGCACGAGCTGACTCCACTCACCCGGGCCGAGCTTGCGTCCTCCGGACAGCATGCGCTCTTCCGCCCGGCGGCCGAGGGCGGCGTCCATGTTGTCCCCTCCCAGCAGCAGGTGGTCTCCGACGGCCAGGCGCGTGAGCGCCGGGCCGTCGGGCGATGCGCCGACCCGGACCAGGGTGAAGTCGGTCGTCCCTCCGCCCACATCCACGACCAGCACCAGACGGACCCCTTCCAGCACCCGGGCGAGGTCTCGCCGGTGCCGGGCGATGAAATCGTAGAAAGCCGCCTGCGGCTCCTCCACGAGGGTGAATCTCTCCAGGCCCGCCCGGCGTGCGGCCGCGACGGTCAGCGTCCGCGCCACCTCGTCGAAGGAGGCCGGCACGGTGATCACGACCTCCTGGTCGGCCAGGGGCGCCTCGGGATGGCCCGCATCCCAGCTCCGGACCATGTGGCCGAGCAGCCGCGCCGAGGCCTCCACGGGGGATATCCGCCTCACGTCCAGGGCGGCGCCCCAGGGCAGGATGGGCGCCTCGCGGTCCACGCCCGGATGGCACAGCCAGCTCTTGGCCGAGACCACCAGCCGCCCCGGCACGCGGGCGCCTTGCCAGCGGGCGAATTCGCCGACCACGCAGTCCGGCCCGCTCTCCCAGGGCAGCCGGATGGCCTCGGGCGGTAGTTCGTGCTGACCGGGAAGGTAGATGCAGGAGGGTAAGAGCGGCCGGGGTGTCACGTCCCCCGGCCGTTGCAGTTGCAGGATGGGGATGTCGGTCACCCCGCGCCCCGCGCGGGGCTCCGCGGCGGCTACCGCGCAGTTCGATGTGCCGAGATCGATGCCGATGAGGAAGCGTGCCGCTGTCACTGGTCCCGGGGCCTCACTCCTCTCCCCGCATACGCACATTCAGCTCGAGCTTCCAGCGGCCCGCGCCCCCTTTCTCCAGGCAGCGCAGCTCCAGCGTGCCCACCTCGGTGAGGGCCGCCTGGAGGTTCACCGGCACCAGTCCCCCCTCCCTGGCCGGCTCGGAGGGCAGGGTGGTCTCGATGGGCGCCAGTTCCTCCAGCTCGTTGCTGTCGGCGGCCCCGTCCAGCATCTCGCCCACGCGGTCGTCACGCCGGACGGAGGAGGCGAAGAAGCGGAAGCGGATCGGCTCGCCCACGACCAGGGCGAACTCCTGCGGCGGCACGTCCGCCTGCGCGCCCTCCTCCATGCCGAAGGGGGCCACGCACAGCGCCTTGATCGCCGGCTCGAAGCCGGGCACCGCCGGCATGGGCGGCTCGACCCCCACATAGTAGGAGCGGGCGGTGCCGCCCCGGATGCGGATGCCGTGGCCGCGGCGCACCCACCCGTAGTAGGCCGCGCCCCGGGCCACCGCGAGGTCGAGGTCGGCCCCCTCGAGCTCCCTCACCGGCTGGCCCCCATCTGCCGCCAGCCACTCGTCGAGCACTTCCACCACGCGCGTCCGGAGCACCCGGGCCTTGAACACGCCCCCGTTGAAGAGGATGGCCGTGGGGTGGACGAAGGCCTGGCCCTTCACCCGGATGGGGGGATCGGGCGAGGAGGCAAGCGCCCGGGCCTGGCGTGTGAGGAAGGCCGCCAGGTGTCGCGTGATGCCGGGGTCCTGGGCATAGGGCAGACTCACCTGCGTGAGCCCGACCCGCCGCGCGGTCTGCGGCAGCTCGGTGACCGGGACCTTGGGCAGGAACCCGTCGGTGAGGAGCCGGTGGAGATCCTCGCGCCGCAGCTCGGTGCGGATGGTGCCGCCGACCAGCGCCGCGCCACGACTCGGGACGGCGATGGGGGCCTTCTTGGGCTTCGGATCGCTGAATAGCAGCTCCTTGGCCTGCCGGCATCCCCAGGCGAGCGAGGCGAACTGCCAGTCGTCCAGCTTCTTCCCGGCGGCGGCGAGATCCTGGTGCAGATGGTGCGCCAGCGCCAGGTCCATGTTGTCGCCGCCCAGCAGGATGTGATCCCCCACCGCGATCCGCGTGAGCTGCACGTTGCCGTCCTGCTCGGTCACGGCCATGAGCGACAGGTCGGTGGTGCCCCCGCCGACGTCCACGACCAGGATGGTATCGCCCACCTTGAGATGCTTGCGGAACCGGTCGCCCACGACCTCGAGCCAGGCGTAGAGAGCCGCCTGGGGCTCCTCCAGCAAGGTCACGTGCTCCCAGCCGGCCTGCCGGGCGGCCTGGAGTGTCAGCTCCCGCGCCGCGGCGTCGAACGAGGCGGGCACCGTGAGGACGATATCCTGCGTGGCTCCCCTGGCTGCCGCCCCTGTCGTGGACCCGCCGAACCTGACATCGAACGCGGCCAGGAGGTGGCGCAGGTACCGCGCCGAGGCGTCCACCGGCGAGACGCGCCTCACCTCCGGCGGCGCCTGCCACGGCAAGAGCGCGCTGGTGCGATCCACGCCGGCATGGACCAGCCAGCTCTTGGCCGAGCCCACGAGCCGGGTGGGAACCTTGATGCCGTGACTGCGGGCAAACTCGCCCACCACCTCCTGGGACTCCGCGTCCCAGGGCAGGCCCAGGCCACCCGCGGGGAATTCCGCCGGGCTCGGCAAGTACAGGAAAGACGGCAGGAGAAGCCTGTCCTCAACCGTCCCGACCGCGGTGAGCTGCGGGATGGGCAGGACGCTCTCGCCCCGGTCCCGCGGCAGGTCTGACGGCGCCGTCAGGTCGTACCAGGACAGGGCGCAGTTGGTGGTGCCGAGGTCGAGGCCGATGGCGTACCGGGCGTCTTGGCTGTTCAATCCAATCCCCATCCCCTCTCGGCTCATGGCTCATGGCTCATGGCTCGCAGTTCGTGGCTCATGGCTCGTGGCTCGCAGCTCGGTGCCCGGCGCTCGCAGCTCTCTGCTTACTTCAGCTCCACCTCCGCCGGCGCGACCACGCGCGGGTCGAGCGCCTCCGACGGCTCGGGCAGCCGGATCACCGTGGCCACCCAGCCGTGATGCGTGATCGTGCCCCGGAAGGGCGGCTGGCCCGTGACATTCCCTGTCAGACGGATGCGCTGGTTGTCGAACCCCGGCGGCACGGTGAGCGGCGCCCCCTCGGGGTCCCGGACGGCCGGTGTGAGTTCCAGGGATTGCTGCAGCACCCTGCGGCAACCGGTATGGACCACGCGGGCGGCCGCCCCCACCTCCTCGTCGGAGTAACCGGCCACATCCTGCTGCAGGAAATCGATCAGCCGCCCCTCGCGCTGCAGCGCCGCGAGAAGCGTCAACCCCGAGGCGTGGACCCGTTCCGGCGGCAGCGCCGGCTTGGCCGCTTTCGCCTCCAGCGCCTGCAGCCCGGCGTCCACCAGCCGGGCGAATGCGGCGTCCACGAGCATCCGCCAGGCCATCTTCAAGCGACTCAGGAATGAGATCTGTTCCATGGGCTCGATCCTATCGGGCTAAAGTCAATGCATTTCACCTTGGCCGTCAGCCGGCCGAAATCCCCAGTATGCCCTCTTGGCGTCTTGGCGGTTTACTTTCTTCGATCGGGGTTCTGTCCTGCCCAGAAGCCTCAGGCGGTTCTCGCCGGCGGCCTCTGGCGCGGGAACTCCGGGCAGGAGCCAGACGGGGCGCGAGGCAGGACACATACGTGTTCTGTCCGCGGGACGTTACCACGACAAGCGCCGGAGGCCAAGGGCAAGGGCTGGCGCGAAAGCTCCGGTCGGCTCTTTGTTGACTCCTGATGGGGCGGGTCATATATAATCGCTGCCGCGGGTTGGCCGCGAGAACCGGTGGTGTCGTGAGGGGGTCACCCCGGCGAATGTCGGGGAGATGGGAGCGGGGCATATGCAAACGGTCTTCCGCATCCGGGACATCGAGGCCAAGATGGGAACGAAGCAGCGGGGCCACCTGACGCTGGGCGAGACCCCCATGGGCCCCATCCAGATCCCGCTGGTAATCGCCCACGGGGCCAAGGCCGGACCAACCCTGTGCATCACCGCCGGAGTCCACGCCGCCGAGTACCCGGCCATCGATGCCGTCCTCCGCACCGTCTCCCGGCTGGACCCCGCCGAGCTTTCCGGGACGCTGCTGGCCGTGCCCGTGGCGAACCCTCCCATGTTCCGGGCCCGCTCCGCGTTCACATCGCCCATCGACGGTCTGAACCTGAACCGCACCTTCCCCGGCAAGCCGGACGGCACCATCAGCGAGCTGATCGCCCACGTGCTCCTCGCCGAGGTGGTGGCGCGCGCAGACTTCCACATCGACTGCCACGGAGGCGATCTCCCCGAGATCCTGTGGCCCTACTCCGGGTATGCCATGACGGGCAATCCCGCCGTGGATGAACGGGGAGAGGCCATGGCCCGGCTCTACAGCCCGCGCATCGTCGCCCTGTACCGCGAGGGCACGCCCCTCCCCCCCACCAAGGGCTCCTTCACCAGCGAAGCTGCGCGCCGCGGGGTGCCATCCATCCTGGCCGAATCCGGAAGCGCTGGCGGTCTGGACCCGTCCGACGTGGAGACCCACCTGCACGGCATCCGGAACGTGATGGGCTTCCTCAAGATGCTTCCGGGAGAGCCCGTCATCCGGGGGAGGCGGATGCTGGCCGTGGCGCAGTTCGTGGTGGATGCCAGGCGGGGAGGCCTCCTGCGTCTCGCCATCGGCATCGGCGACGAGATCAGGAAAGGACAGGAGATCGCAGAAGTCTGTGACGTCTTTGGCGATGTGGTGGAGCGGATCGTCTCGCCGGGCGACGGGATCGCCCGCATCATCTGGACCCACAAGGCCGTCAACACCGGCGACCCCATCGTGAAGTGCTGGATCGTGGAGCCGGCGCCTCCCCATGCGGCCACCGACCCCTTCGTGCGAGACGCCACCTAGGCGGGGAGAGGAGGTCAAACCGTGAAGACAAAATCGCAGAAGCTCGGCGAGTTCTTCAACATTGGCCGCGATCGCGGGTGGGACATGCAGAAGCAGGTCTGGACGGTCCACCAGTTGATCAACCCCGAGGGAAAGGTCTTCACCTTGGGTGAGATCCTGGACGGCATCCCCCTCGACCTGCGCCTGGAGAAATCCGGTAATCGTTACGGCTATCCGCCCCTGCGCGAGGCGATCTGCAAGACCCACGGCTACCATGTCCCCAAGGAGAACGTGCTCATCACGTCGGGAACCCAGCACGCCAACTTCCTCGCCTTGGCGGTGCGCCTGGATTCAGGCGACGAGGCCATAGTCGAGGCCCCATCCTGGGAGCAGCCCAAGGTGGTGTGCGAGGCCCTCGGCGTCCATGCCAAGATCCTGAAGCGCCGCCCCGAGATGGAGTGGAAGTTCGACCTGAACGAGCTGGAAGGCCTGATGGGTCCCAAGGTCAAACTGATCTACCTCTGTCACCCCAGCAACCCCACCGGAGCCATCCTGAGCGAGAACGAGCTGAGGGAAATTTGCCGGATCGCAGGGCGGCACGGCGCCTACGTGGTCTCCGACGAGATCTACCGCGGGCTCGAATGGGAAGGAGGGCCATCCCCGTCCGTGGTCAATCTCTACGAGCGGGGCATCAGCACCTCCAGCGTTTCCAAGACCCTGGGCATGAGCGGCTTGCGCCTCGGATGGCTGGCCACCCAGGACCGGGGACTCCTGGAAGACTGCATGGACCTCAAGTACTACATCAGCCTCCACCAGCAGAGCCGTCTGGACGAGGTGGTGGCCATGGCCGCCCTCCAGCCCGAGAAGTACTGGCGGCTCGTCAAGGAGACCATGGCAGCCGCCAAGGTGAATTACGACATCACGTCCGAGTGGATGCGGGGGAACGGGACATTCCGCTGGGTGCCTCCCCGGGGCGGCTTCCTCTCGTTCCCGAGCTACGACCTGGATGTTCCCTCCTGGGACCTGTGCGTCCGCCTCCTGGAGGAGCCCTACAAGACCTATATCTTGCCCGGAAGCTGCTACGG
>DATIFO010000007.1:0-72347 GCA_035455275.1 Methylomirabilis sp. (SeqCode)
AGGAGGCGATCCTCCCCCTCTATTCCCGATGGAACGCGTACATCTACGGATAGACGCGCTTGACCGGCGGTACTATTAACCTCAGCGATGCGTAATTTAGGCGGAAAAGAGCGATTTCGAGGCCGTTCATCAAGGGGAATCGTGAGATTCTGGCTTTGCACACAAAGCTACCCCTGGGGTAGGATTGTGTGCAATGCCGAAAGGCCTCCGAAATTTGCCCATCGCGTTCGAGGAGCCCGGGCTCACGCACTTCGCCGGCATGGCGCTGATCCACGCCTTCTGTCAGAGGCTCGGCCTGAAGCGCCTGCTGCAGCAGGCGTTGCGTCCGGCCCCCCGCGCCCGCGACTACCGGCCCACCGACTTGCTGATGGCGCTCCTCTACGCCATCATCGCGGGGCTCGACCGCATCAACGCGACGCAGATCCTCCAATACAACGGCGCCTTCCAGCAGATCGTGGGCTTGGCGCGCTTCCCGGACCAGACGGCCCTGCGCCGCTTCCTCCGACGGCTGCGCCCGCGGCACATCCGCCAGCTCGCCCGGCTGCACGATCAGCTCCGGCAGGCGCTGTTCGCCCACCCGGGGCCGCGGAGCAGCCTGACCTTCGACCTCGATTCGGTCGTGCTCGTCGTCTACGGCCACGCGGAGGGCGCCCGCGTGGGCTACAACCCGAAGAAGCGCGGCCGGCGCTCCTACCACCCGCTCCTCTGCTTCGAGGCGCACCGGCAGGAGTTCTGGCATGGGAGCCTGCGGCCGGGGAACACGGTGGCCGCGACCGGCGCCGTGCCGTTCCTCCGGGTGTGCCTGGCGAAGGTCCCGCCCGGGATCGCGCACCGTCGGATCCGCGTGCGGGGCGACGCCGGCTTCTGCGGCAAGCGGCTCGTCGAGTTCCTCGACGCCGAGCGGCTGGGCTACGCCAGCGTGGCCAAGGAGCATGCGCCCATCAAGGCGCGGGCCCGTGGCTGCCGCTTCCGGAAGCTCCGCACCGGCTGGGAAGTCGGGGAGTTCACGTACCAACCGGGCCGCTGGCGGACACCTCACCGGTTCGTGGTGGTCCGCCGACCGATCCCCGCGGATCCGGTGGAGGCGCAGCAACTCACCCTCTTCACGGATACGAAGTACGCCTACCACGTGCTGGTGACGAACCCGGGCACCGACGCCTGGCGGGTCTGGCGCTTCTACGCGCCGCGCGCCCGCATCGAGAAGCACATCCGGGAGTTGCTCTACGACTACCCGCTGGCGAAGACCCCCACCGCGGACTGGATCCCCAACGTCGCGTTCTTCCAGCTCCTGCTCCTCGCCTTCGACGTCATGCACTACTTCCGGCGGCTCTGCCTGCCGTCGGCGTACCGGGTCACGACGTTGAAGACCATCCGACGAGAACTGCTCGTGATCCCCGGTCGGCTCGTCAAGGCGAAGAATCGGTACCGGTTGAAGCTGCCCCGGGAGTATCACTTCCAGCGCGCCTTCGAGCACGCGGTACGCCAGATCCAGAAGCTAACAGTTCCCCCTATCATTTCGTGATTTTGTCATCCGGTCGCTGGCGGTGCTTCTCGGCGAAGGCCGCAAAATGGGCCGCGCATGCGCTCGCATAGCTGAACTTTGTTCGAGTAGCGCATTTTTGAGGATTAAATAGGAAATAGGACGTAGGCCAAGAATCAGTAGATCTACGGATAGACAAATCCATCCAGGGGGCTAAATTATAGGGCATGGATTGCCCACCGATAACCAGGGGCCCATGTGTTGAATAGCGGGGAGTGTCCGAATCGGAAACAATTCGTCGAAAGGCGCCCCTGATGCTGAGCTCCAGCCCTACACCGTTCACTCCTCAATCTATTTTCTGTTTTCCCCGAAGCTCGGTGAGGAGTCTTACGAGGTATAATCAGGATTCCTTTTGTGTCGGTTTGTGAAATCTAGAACATAAGGTCAATCCAGTTCTAAGGTTTCTTGCGAAAGCGTAAATCAGTCCAGCGAAGGGGAAGCCTCACGATGAAAAGGAAGAACTGGCTGAGTGAGATTCGTCGGAGTGATCGAGGGCCACCTGGTTACACCATCACCCGCGCACCCCCTTGCTTCGTGCCGTAAACCACAACACGTGTGAACCTGCCGAATTCTGAGGCAGTTAACGATACTCGCGGGCCGTTGCCACGGCCGGGCGACGATCCGAATCGAGACGGACTCCGCCACTGAATCGGAGGGGCCCTCAATGATCACAAGACGACAGTTCATGAAGACCTCAGCAGGGGCCGCCGCGGCGATTGCCACGCATAAGATGTGGCTGCGCGAGGCCTACGCACAGTACGGCGTCAACAGCCCTCCGCTACAGAAATTCGTCGACCCAATGCGGATGGTTGGAGTTGACATCCCTCTCGCATTGCCGGATGGAACAACTGCTCCCATAACCGGCGTAGCGCACTACACCATTGACATTGGGGAGTTCACTGATACGCTGCATTCACAGATGCCTACCTCGCTGGGGACGCCTGGTGCCTTGACCAGACTGTGGGGATATCGCGACAGCGCAAACGCGAAGCCCTTTACGCATCTCGGCGGCGTTATCGTGGCAACCAAGAACACACCCATCCAGCTCACCTTCAACAACAACCTTCCAGCAAGCCCAATTGTACCGGTTGACACGACGCTCCCCGGGGCGAACACAGGTTTTGACCATGCGGCAGTGCACCTGCATGGAGGCTTCATACCGTGGATCTCCGACGGCGGTCCCTTCGACTGGTGGGCCCCCAATGGGACTTCCGGCCTGAGCTTCATTAACAATCGGGTCCTGAATCCTGCAAACATCAACACCAATAAAGCAGAGTATTACTATCCCAATACCCAGACGGACCGGTTCATGTGGTACCATGACCATGCCTTCGGCATCACCCGCACCAACGCGTATTCAGGCATAGCGAGCGGCTATGTCCTCCTCGGTCCAGAGGAGGCGAGCCTCGTGGCTCTAGGCGTTCCCAGCGCAGTTGACCTGTATCACCCCACCGCACTTCCGAATGGGGGCATGATCTACCTGGTTTTCCAGGACAAGATCTTTGTGCCTCCGGCGGGCGTACCAGTCGGCTACCCGGTCGCAGTCAATGCAGGCGACCTCTTCTACCCGTACATCTACGACTTGGCCCTGTTCGGGGCCCTCGGCATTCCGTCTTTCGGCGGAGCGCTGCTGACCCCGCTCCCGGTTCCATCGACAGTGCCAGAGATGTTCGGCGATACGGCCCTCGTGAACGGGACCGCTTTCCCGGTTCTGGAAGTTCAGCCAAGGCTGTACAGGATCCGCATGCTCAATGCATGCAACTCCCGGTTCCTGAACCCGAGGCTCGTGGCGACCGCTGGAACCGTGTTCCCGCAGAATGCTGAACCCAACACGAAGGCTCCTGGCCCCTCGTTCATCCAGATCGGAACCGAGGGCGGTTTCTTGCCTGCGCCGGTTCTCGTGAACGGGACGAAGCAGCTCCAGCTTTTAATCGCCCCGGCCGAGCGTGCGGACCTTCTCGTCGACTTCACGGGTATTGCACCGGGCACGGAATTCATCCTTTACAACGATGCGCCCGGTCCCTTCCCCGGAGGTGCTGCGATCTTCGACTACAACCCCAAGAACCCGAAGACGCCAGTATCAACACCGGGGTTCGGCCCGAACACTCGAACGCTGATGAAGTTCAGGGTGGTTGCCGGGGCTGGCCCGGCGATGCCCGCAACGATTAGCCTAGCCGGGTTGAACGATCCGCCGATCGTGGCGCAGACGGCTGGTGTGCCTATCGTGCCAGTGATCAATCTGGCAGCCGGGACCGCGACGATTGGGGCTACCACCTACCCCCTCAGGCAGCTCACTCTCAACGAGGGCTTCGACGAGTACGGTCGTCTTGCACAGTTCATCGGGACGAATGCGGCGGTTGCGCCGGGTTTCTTCGGGAAGAGATACCTCGATCCTACCACCGAGAACCCTGTGAAGAACGCTACTGAGGTCTGGCAGATTGCAAACCTCACGGCCGATTCACACCCAATCCACTTCCATCTGGTGAACGTCCAGATCCTGGCACGGCAGGCCTTCAACCCCAAGAACTTCAACGGGTTCGTAGCCCTCCAGGGGAAGCCCGTCGCTCCAGACGCGAACGAGCTTGGCTGGAAGGAAACGGTCAGGATGAATCCCGGAGAGGTGATCTGGGTCATCATGAAGTTCTCCCTACCAGTGATCGTAAACTCAACGAATGCCCCTGTCGACTTCTCGGCGGTAAACAATGGAAATGTCGGGCAGGTCGGCGGCCTTGGGACTCCGCCGCCGAGCCCGAGGACGGGCGGCAACGAGTACGTGTACCACTGCCACATCCTGGAGCACGAGGAGCACGACATGATGCGGCCGCTGGTGGTGACCTAGGGGCTTCACCCCCGGAGGCTGCATGACCAATGCATGCAGGTCCACGCACCCCGGCGCTTCGGCGCCGGGGTGCACCACGCCCCGCGGAACAGTGCGGGGCTTTTTTTGGGTGAATAGATTCTGCCTTTGATACATTACCGAGATTTTCGTACTCGCAGGGCTCGGCATCATCTATTCTAGCGGCAATATTCAGGCGGAACGTTTCGGTGTGGGGGGCATTGGGGCAGGTCCTTGCAATGAAAAGAGCGGTAATCATTGCTGTATCGCTTGTAGTGGTCGTGACCGCGTTCTTGGCGGGGTCCTGGTATAACCAGCGGGCAAGCCTCAAGACCTCCGCAATGGGAGCCCGTAAGATCCTCCACTACGTTGATCCGATGCACCCGGCGTACACCTCCGACAAGCCGGGAATCGCACCGGATTGCGGCATGGAGCTTGTGCCTGTATACGACGATGGCAGCACGGGAGGCGCGGAAGGAGGCGCCGCTTCGAGGTTGCCCGGGACGGTGAACATCAGTGCCGAAAGGCAGCACCTTGTCGGCCTCAAAGTCCAACTGGTCGAGAAGAGATCCGTCGCCCGCTCGCTTCGGGCGCTTGGACGGGTGGCGGTTGACGACAGGAGGGTGTACCTGATCAATTCGGCTGCGGCTGGCTGGGTGCGCGAAATATCCTCGGTCACGGTGGGGAGTATCGTCCAGAAAGGACAGAAGCTCGCCACCTTCTACAGCCCCGAATTCCTGTCCTCCCAACAAGCATACTTCTACGCCCTCAACGCGCTCGACCGCTTCATGAATCAGGACCCCCCAAACGCCGACCAGATCAAGCTAACCAGAGCGAACATCCAGCAGTACGGGGACAGTTTACGGAGCCTCGGTATGGGGGAAAGCCAGATCGAGGCGATCGGACGCACCCGGACGCTCACCGACCAGATCGAGATGACATCACCAACCTCCGGGATCGTCATCGCCCGGAACTTGTACCCGGGGCAGCGGTTCGACAGGGCCACGGAGTTCTACAAGATCGCCGACCTCAGCCATGTCTGGATACTGGTCGATATCTATGAGAACGAGGCCGGCTATTTCAAGCCAGGCGCACGAGTGCCCGTGCATTCCTCCAACCTGAACCGAACGTATCAGGCCACGGTGAGCGACGCGCCTCCGATTTTCGAATCAGCGTCACGCACACTAAAGCTGCGCCTTGAGGTCGATAACCCCGGTCAGGTCTTGCGGCCCGACATGTTCGTTCACCTCGAGCTGCTCGTTGAGTTGCCTTCCGCCATCACCGTGCCCGTGGACGCTGTCGTGGATTCCGGCATCCAGAGGACGGTGTACGTGGACAAGGGGAACGGGATCTTCGAGCCGCGGAAGGTGGAGACGGGGTGGCGGCACGGCGATCGCGTGGAGATCGTGAAGGGTCTCACCCCAGGCGAGAGGATCGTCGTGTCGGGCACCTTCCTGATCGATTCCGAGAGCCGGATGAGGGCGGCGGCGGCCGGAATCTCCGGCGAGACCGACAAGGACCCGGTCTGCGGAATGGAGGTGGACGTGGGCAAGGCCAAGGCCGCGGGGCGCCACAGCGTGTACAACGGGAACATCTACGTCTTTTGCATCGAGGAGTGCAAGCATCGGTTTGACAAGGATCCTCGCCGCTACGTCGGGGAGGCCACCGACAAGGAGGCCGTGCGCAGGCCCAAGGACCTGCAAGGCGTCGAGTGGCAGGGCGCCACCGTGACGGCACCTGAGACATGGGGAGGCAGCCGGCGGGAGATGGGCACGGCCTCCGGGGCAGTCGGCCGCGGAGATCAGCTTCATGATTAACCACATCATCGAGTTTTCGGCCAAGAACAAGTTCATCGTGTTCCTGCTCGTGGCCGCGGCGGGGATCCTGGGGTGGTGGTCCATGCGGCATGTGCCGCTGGACGCCATTCCAGACCTGAGCGACACCCAGGTCATCGTTTACTCCCGCTGGGATCGCAGTCCCGATATCCTCGAAGACCAGGTCACCTACCCCATCGTGACGGCCATGCTCGGCGCACCGAAGGTGAAGGCTGTCCGCGGCTTCTCTGACTTCGGCTACTCCTACGTGTACGTCATCTTCGAGGACGGCACCGACATCTACTGGGCGCGATCGCGCACCCTGGAGTACCTCTCCACGGTCGTGCCCCGCCTCCCCTCGGGGGTGAGGACCGAGCTGGGTCCGGACGCCACGGGCCTGGGTTGGGTCTTCCAGTACGCGCTCATCGACACGTCGGGCAAGCACAGCCTGGCGGACCTGCGCTCGTATCAGGACTGGTACCTGCGGTACTACCTGAAGGCCGTTCCCGGCGTGGCCGAGGTGGCGCCCATCGGCGGGTTCACCCGGCAGTACCAGGTCAACGTGGACCCCAATCGCCTCCAGGCCTATGGCATCCCCATCGGCCGCGTGGTCGAGGCGGTGCGGGCCGGCAACGCCGAGGTCGGGGGGCGGCTCGTCGAGTTCGGCGGCACCGAGTACATGGTGCGCGGGCGCGGCTACGTGAAATCCGTGCGGGACATCGAGGAGATCGTCCTGACGGCCAGTGACACCGGCACGCCCATCCGCGTCAAGGACATCGGCCAGGTGGCCCTCGGCCCCGACATCCGCCGCGGCGTCTCCGACCTGGACGGCGCCGGCGAGGTGGTCTCGGGGATCGTCGTCATGCGTCAGGGCGAGAACGCGCTGGACGTGATCCGGCGCGTCAAGGCCAAGCTGCGCGAGATCGAGCCGGGGCTGCCCCCAGGCGTGAAGGTCGTCCCCATCTACGACCGGTCCGAGCTGATCCAGCGCGCCGTGGACAACCTCAAGTCCACGCTGACCGAGATCATGATCACCGTCGCGCTGGTGATCCTCCTGTTCCTCTGGCACATCCCGAGCGCCATCATCCCGATCATCACCATCCCGGTCGCCGTCCTGATCTCCTTCATCCCCTTCCGGCTGATGGGCGTCTCGGCGAACATCATGTCCCTCGGGGGCATCGCCATCGCGGTTGGGGCGCTGGTGGACGCCTCCATCGTGGTCGTCGAGCAGACCCACAAGAAGCTGGAGGAGTGGCAGCGCGGCGATCGGAGCGAGGCCTATCAATCGGTCATCATCCGGGCCGTGAAGGAGGTGGGCGGGCCGAGCTTCTTCGCCCTGCTGGTGATCGCGGTCGCCTTCCTCCCCGTCCTCACCCTGGAGGCCCAGGAGGGTCGCCTCTTCAAGCCCCTCGCCTACACCAAGAACCTGGCCATGATCGTGGCCGCGATCCTGGCGATCACGCTGGACCCGGCCCTGCGCCTGCTCTTCATCCGCCTGAATCCGTTCCGCTTCTCGCCGCGCTGGCTCTGCCGGGCGGCGAACGCCACCCTGATCGGGACGATCCACCCGGAGGAGCGGCACCCGGTCAGCCGGGTCCTGATGCGGGCATACCAGCCCGTGGCGCTGTGGGCGCTCCGCTGGAAATGGGCCGTGATCGGCGCGGCCTGCGCCCTGGTGCTGGTCACGATCCCCGTCTATCAGCGGCTGGGCGAGGAGTTCATGCCGCCCCTGGACGAGGGCGCGGCCTTCTACATGCCCTCCACGATGCCCGGCATCTCCATCGGGGAGGCGCAGAGACTGCTCCAGGTCACGGACCGGATCATCAAGCGGTTTCCCGAGGTGGACCGCGTCCTGGGCAAGGCGGGCCGCGCGGAGACCTCCACCGACCCGGCCCCCCTCTCGATGCTGGAGACGGTGATCCTTCTCAAGCCGAAGTCCGAGTGGCGGAAGGTGGACACCTGGTACTCGGCCTGGGCGCCGGAGTGGGCCAAGAAAGTTTTTCGCCACGTGACGCCGGACCACCTCCCCTCCGAGGAGCTGATCAGCCAGCTCAACACGGCGCTCCAGATCCCCGGCGTGTCGAACGCCTGGACCATGCCGATCAAGGCCCGCATCGACATGCTGACGACCGGGGTGCGGACGCCGGTCGGCCTGAAGATCTCCGGGGCGGACCTGAAAGCCATCGAGGAGGTCAGAGCGCAGATCGAGGCGCTGCTGCCCCGGGTGCCCGGCACGCGGAGCGTCTTCGCCGAGCGCACCGGCGCTGGCTTCTTCCTCGACGTGGAGTGGAATCGCGAGGCGCTGGCCCGCTACGGCCTGAGCATCGAGGAGGCGCAGAGCGTCGTCGCCAACGCCATCGGCGGCGAGAACGTGACGACCACGGTGGAGGGCCGCGAGCGCTACTCGGTGAACGTACGGTACATGCGGGACTTCCGCAGCGACCTGGCCGCCCTGGGCCGGGTGCTCGTCGCCGCCTCCGACGGGCAGCGGCAGATTCCGCTGTCCCAGCTCGCCACCATCAAGGCGGCCAGCGGGCCCGCCATGATCCGGGACGAGGACGGGATGCTGACCGGGTACGTCTACGTGGACCTGGCGGGCCGCGACCCGGCCGGCTACGTCGCCGAGGCCGATCGGCTCCTCCGCGAGAAGGTCAGGCTTCCCGCCGGCTATGCCGTGGCCTGGAGCGGACAGTACGAGGCCATGCAGCGCGTGCAGGAGCGGCTGGGCGTGGTCGTCCCGATCACCCTGCTCCTGGTCTTCCTGCTGCTCTTCCTGAACACCCGCTCGGTGGCGAAGACCTTCATCGTCAGCCTGGCGGTGCCGTTCTCGGCCATCGGCGCCGTCTGGTTCCTCTACCTGCTCGGCTACAACATGAGCATCGGCGTCTGGGTCGGCCTGATCGCCCTCCTGGGCGTGGACGCCGAGACCGGGGTGTTCATGCTGCTCTACCTCGACCTCGCCTACCAGCAGGCGAAGCGCGAGGGCCGGCTGCGGAGCCTGGCCGACCTCCAGGGGGCGATCCTCGAGGGGGCGGTGAAGCGGCTCCGGCCCAAGTTCATGACGGTGGCCACGACCTTCCTCGGCCTCGTGCCGATCATGTGGGCCACCGGCACCGGTTCGGATGTGATGAAGCGAATCGCCGCGCCCCTGATCGGAGGCATCTTCACCTCGTTCGTGCTGGAGCTGGTTGTCTACCCGCCCATCTACCAGATCTGGAAGTGGCGCGAGGTCAAGCGGCAGCTCGTCTCAGAGCCCTGACCGGTCCAGGGCGTGACTTGTCAAGACGCCGAGCACACAAAGGAGGGCGCAGGAATGACTGCCATGCGACGACGCGACCTGCTGACATTGGCCCTGGCAGGGACCGGGGTGCTTGCCACGGCCGCGACCGCGGAGCCACCAGGCTGCCCGGCGGACGGGACGCCCATGCAGTTCGTCCCCAGGAAGCCGGCCGACCCCAACCCCACCGAGGACGACCTCCGCAAGTATCCGTCCTGTCCCTACTGCGGCATGGACCGGCGGCAGTTCCACCACTCGCGCATGCTGGTGCACTACAGCGACGACTTGCCGGACGCGACCTGCTCCCTCCACTGCGCGGCCATCAGCCTGGCCCTGAACATCGACCGCGGCCCGAAGGCGATCTACGTGGCGGACACCGCGGCGACCGCGGACGTGAAGCCCCTGGTCGAGGTCGGCCAGGCCAACTTCCTGGTCGGCAGCTCGCTCAAGGGCGTGATGACCAGGCGCAGCAAGGTGGCGTACGGGAGCGAGGCAGCCGCCAAGGCCTCCCAGACGGCGAACGGCGGCGACCTGGCGGACTTCGACCGGGCACTGCTCGCCGCCTACGCCGACATGGCGGGGGACGTGGCCATGATCCGGAAGAACCGGGAGGAGCGCCGGAAGCGGATGCAGCAGCCAAAGCACGGCTGAGGGGTGGACCGGTCGTGAAGCGCCTGGCGATCGCGGCGGCCCTGGTGGCGCTCCTGTGCGGGGCGGCGCCGGGCGCCGACTACAAGCCCGTGACACCCACCGCCAAGGACAAGTGCCCGGTCTGCGGGATGTTCGTGGCGAAGTATCCGGACTTCGTGGCCCAGGTGATCTACCGGGACGGTGCCTCTGCCGTCTTCGACGGCGCCAAGGACCTGTTCAAGTACCTGCTCAACCTTCGGGCGTACGCACCGTCGCGCCAGGCCTCGGACATCGGGGCGATCTACGTGACCGACTACTATTCGCTCACGCCCGTGGATGGAAGGGGCGCATGGTATGTGCTCGGCAGCGATGTCTACGGTCCCATGGGCCGTGAGCTGATTCCCTTCGGCAAGGAGACGGAGGCGAAGGAGTTCATGACCGACCACAAGGGCAAGCGCCTGCTCCGCTTCGGCGAGGTCACGGCAGACGTGCTGAAGGGGCTGGACTGATGCGGCTCACCCGGAGCGCGATGTTCTTCGCCCTGGTCGCCCTCCTCGCGGCTGTCGGGCTGCTGGCCGGGCTGGACGCGGCGCGCCGGCACTCGGGCGCCGATGCGCGTTTCGCCGCGAACCGGACGCTCGCCCGGTGGTTCGGGATCACCGACCTGTGCCTCTTCACCGACGCCCGCTACACCCGACACCCGTCGCTCGCGGATCGCCACAGCCCCTTCCAGGACTACCCGCTGGCCCTGGAGCACTTTCCCTCGGGCTCGCTGGTCCTGCCGCCCGCGCACCTCGCCCCGGCGCATGACCCGGAGGCGCCGCCGACCCCCGGGGGCGGACAGCCATGACCGCGGGCGTGCACCGGCACCTGCGCATCCTCCGGTACCTGGCCGGCTCGCTCCGCCGCCGCTGGCGGAAGAACGTGGCGGTGGTGTGGGTGTACGGGCTCGTGATCTTCATCCTGGCCTCGGTCGTTTTCCTCACCCAGTCGCTGACCCACGAGTCCGTGGCCGCCCTGGATGGGGCACCGGAGATCATGCTGCAGCGGCTCCAGACCGGTCGCCACGGCCTCACCCCCGTGCAGGATGCCGGGGCGCTGCTCCGGATCGCCGGCGTGCGGGCGGCGTACCCACGGCTCTGGGCGTACCACGGCGACGGGGCGACCGGCGAGACGCTCCTGCTGCGAGTCCCGGATGGCACCCGTCTCCGCCAGGACGAGGCCCGCGCCGGCGCCGAGCTCCTGCGCCGGCGGGGCATCCCTGTAGGCGGGTCACTCTCCCTGCGCGGCCACGCGGGCGAGCCCCTGGTTCTCACCATCTCCGGGGTCGCCCAGACCTCGACCCCCTTGGAATCCGCGGCGCTCGTCAACGTCTCCGAGGCGGCCTTTCGCGCCCTCACCGGGATGCCGGAGGGGCAAGCCACGGACCTGGTGCTGCGCGTCCGGAACCGACGCGAGCTGGCCACCATCGCCACCAAGATCGGCGAGGGCGATTCCGCCGCCCGCCCGATCATCCGGGACGAGCTGGTGCGGACGTACACCTCCGTGCTCAACTGGCGCTCCGGCGTCATCATCGCCGCCCTCCTGGTGCCCGTCCTGGCCTTCATCCTCTTCGCCTGGGACAAGGCCGCCGGCCTCAGCCCCGACGAGCGACGCGAGATCGGGATCTTGAAGGCCATCGGATGGGAGACCTCGGACGTCATTCTCCTCAAGTGCTACGAGGCGCTCGCCGTCTCGCTCGCCGCGTTCCTGCTGGGGGGGGCGCTGGCCCTGACGAGCCTGGCACGGCCGCACCCGCTCGCCGTCTTGCCGGCGCTGCTGGGCTGGTCCACGCTGTATCCGCCCTTCCGGCCGGGAGTCGGCGTGGGCCCCTACCAGGTGGCGACGCTATTCTTCCTCGTCGTGTTCCCCTACCTGGTGGCGACGGTCATCCCGGCCTGGCGGGCGGCCACGACCGACCCCGATCTCGTGATGAGGAGCTAGATGATCGAGCTTCGCGACGTGACCAAGGTGTTCAACACCGGGCAGCCGAACGAGTTTGCCGCGGTCCGCGGCGTGACCCTCGCCCTCGACGGCTGCCTGGCGACCACCCTCACCGGCCCGAGCGGGTCGGGCAAGACCACGCTGTTGAGCCTGATCGGCTGCATGGCCCGCCCGACATCGGGCCGGATCCTGATCGACGGCGAGGTGATCTCCAGCCTGCCGGAGCGCTTCCTCACCGAGACCCGCCGCCGCACCTTCGGCTTCATCTTCCAGCAGTTCAACCTGATCCGGGGCCTCACGGCACGCGAGAACGTCATGCTGCCGGCCTTTCCCACCGGCACACCGCTCCGGCAGATCCGCGCCGAGGCGGACCGCCTGCTGGAGCGGCTGGGGCTCGCCCCCAAGGCCGAGGTCAGGGTGGAATGGCTGTCCGGCGGCGAGGCGCAGCGCGTCGCCATCGCCCGGGCGCTCGTCAACAACCCGGCCGTGATCATCGCCGACGAGCCGACGGCGCACCTGGACACCCAGCTGTCGCTGGATTTCATGGAGATCATGCGGGGGCTGCGGGGGGAGGGACGGACGCTCCTCCTGGCGAGCCACGATCCGCTGGTGTACGAGTCGGACGTGGTCGACCGGGTGGTTGGGATGCGGGACGGGTGCGTGGTGAGCCAGGGGGGGCCGAGATGATCCTGCACCCGCCCATCGTGGCCCTGCTGGTGGGTTCGGTGCTGGTGAGCTTCCTGCTCGCCCTGGCGTCGTGGTACGCCGTCCGGATCCTCCGCCACTGGGACCTCGCGAGCGGGAGCGAGCTGCAGCTTGGCCTCGAGCGCCGGACCTACCTCGTCTCCACCGTCATGGGCTACGCCTGCGCCTTCCAGGTCGTCTCGCTCTTCCTGTTCGTCTACACGGCCGACGACCTGGCGCCCCTCTTCGTGGGAGCGATGTGCGCCGCGGGCACCCTCTACGTGAACCCCTACGGCTATCCGACCTTGATGCTGAAGGCGCTGGGGGCCATCCTGGCGGGCGCCTGGCTGCTCACGAACCATGCGGACACCCGCGGCCGGGACTACCCGCTCATCCGCCTGAAGTACGGCTTCCTGCTGGGACTCACGCCGGTCGTGCTCGCCGAGACAGCCGCCCAGGCGGCCTACTTCGCGGGGCTCAAGGCCGACGTGATCACCTCCTGCTGCGGCAGCCTCTTCAGCACCGCGGCGCAGGGCGTCGCGTCGGAGCTGGCCGCGCTGCCCCGCCTCCCCGCGAGACTCGCGTTCTACGCCGTGATGGCTGCGCTCCTGCTCGCCGGGACCTGGTTCCGGCGGCGGGGCTCGGGCGGGTACGTCGTGGCAGGCCTCAGCCTGCTGGCCTTCCTCACCTCGATCGCCGCCCTCATCTCTTTCATCTCGCTCTACATCTACGAGCTGCCGACCCACCACTGCCCCTTCTGCATCCTGCAGCAGGAGTACCACTTCATCGGCTACCCCATGTACGCCTTGCTGTTCGGCGGCGTCATCGCGGGGCTTGGCCTGGGAGTGCTGCACTCCCGGCGGCGGACGCCGAGCCTCGGATCGGTCTTGCCGCCGCTCACCCGGCGGCTGTCGCTCGCCGCCATGATCTGCTTCGGTCTTTTCGCGGCCATCTCGACATACGTGATGCTGGCCACGCCCTTCAGGCTTGAAGGGTACTGAGGTCGAGGGGGTTGGGCGTGAGCACCTGTCGTGGCGCCCTGCCGGTCCACGCACCCCGGGGAAGAGGTGATGCCAGTGGGTAAGACGCGCTCCCCCATCCGGGTGCCCTCCCTCCGCCGCCAGCGGGCGTTGCTCGAGTTTGCCCTGGCGTCCCTGCTCCGACGTCGCGGCAAGACCGTCGTCCTGGGGGCCGTTCTGACGCTGATCGTGTCGCTGCTCGCCTCACTCGCGTTCATGCGGTCCTCGGTCCGACTCGAGGCGGCGACGATGCTCCGGGAGGCGCCGGACCTGATCCTCCAGCACGTGGTGGCCGGGCGCCAGGAGGTGGTTCCGGAGGCGGCCGTCGCCGCCGTGCAGGCCATCCCCGGCGTGAGCCGCGCTTTCGGGCGCCTGTGGGGGTACTACTATGATGCCGCCGCGGGCGCGAACTATACGCTGGTCGTTCCGCCCGTCAGCCCGCCCGCCCAGGGTGAGGCAGCCATCGGGTCCGGCATCTCGCGCAGCCGGCAGCGCTACAGCCGGGACGTACTGGCGCTCCGATCCTACCGGGGAGAGGCCGTCTTGTTCACCGTCAAGGCCGTCCTGCCCGATCGGGCGGATCTCCTTGCCGGCGACGTCATGGTCGTCTCGGCAGCCGACTTCCGCGCCCTCTTCGCCATGCCGGAGGGTGTGGTGAACGACATCGCGGTGCAGCTTGCATCCGGCGCCGGTGCAGCCGCCGTGAGGCGCAAGGCCTCGGACGCGTTCCCCGGTGCTCGCGTCATCACCCGGCAGGAGATGCTGGCGACGGCCGACTCGTTCCTCCACTGGCGTCGCGGCCTCGCCGGGGTCATCGTCCTGGCGATGGGGCTGGCCCTCGTCATCGTGGCAGCCGACAAGCCCTCCGCGCTGAGCCTCGAGGAGCAGAAGGAGATCGGGACGCTGCGAGCCCTCGGGTGGAGCAAGCTGGACGTGCTGGTGGCCAAGGCCTGGGAGTCGCTGACGGTGTCGATCGTCGCCTTGCTCGCCGGGATGCTCACCGCCTATGCGCATGTCTATCTGTGCGGGGCGGCGCTGTTTGCGCCGGTGCTGCGAGGCTGGGCTGTGCTCGCCCCCACCCTCGACCTCGTGCCGAGCCTCGACATTCCTTTCCTGGCCGCCATCACCGTGTCTACCATCGTTCTCCCCGCCTCCGGGACCCTGCTCGCATCCTATCGCCCCGCGTCCGGCGATCCCGATGCCGTGATCCGCGAATAGCGGAGTCTCGACCGGGAATGTGCCCCAGGCGGCAATGCGACCGGAGAGACCCGGCGGCGCGCGAGCCTTGCTCCGGGGACGCTGAACGCCCTCCGGCAGGCGCGGCATGCCGTGTCTCTGTCCGACGCGGCTCTCCCAGGAGAATACGGAAACATATCGCCAAAACTCCGTGGATCTACGGATGGACATTGGCGACCGAAGGAGCGAATCTATTACGGGAACGCACTCGGCCCGGAAGAGAGCCATCCTGACTCGCCTCAGGGAAGGAAGTGGGCATGCCGAGAACGGAATAGGTGCTTGCCCTGACGCACTGACGGGCTGTCAATATGCCCAGCTTCAATCTTCAACTCGCCGACCTTTTCGCCAGATTCTCACGACAGCTTCGGGAGAGTATCGCTGATCCGAAAGAGGATTCGGTGGGTGCTTTTATGTGAAAGAGAGAGCATGCGAGGGCGCGGCTTCAGGCTCTACTCAGCGCGAGAAACATGTTACCATGCCTCGTTCGCCAGCCGGGGTGAACATGGACCAGCCGAAGTCGCTCGTCCTGCCGGCGAGTGCGACAGGCTCCCCTCCTTGGCGAGCAGGGAGGCGACTGTCCGAAACTGGGGTCATGAAGCTCGGGTCCAGGCAAATACGAAAGAGGACTCCATTTTCTCTGTATTGCCGTACAATCCTCGTAATTGTCTTGGACTCTCCGTCCAAGATTGGCTAGAATTCGACACTAGCACGAGTTCGCAGCGAGCGGGGTATGGCACGGTATTCATTCACAATTGGGACCCCGACCGGGGCCATCCAGACCTACGAAGCCGACGGAGAAAGCTACGACGAGGCCCGGCGGAGCCTGGAGGCGAAGGGTTTCTTCGTCTTCGAGGGGAAGGGCCAGTCGAAGCGAAAGCGTCAGTCGAAGGCATGGACATGGCCTCGGTTCGCGACCCTCGCCCGGGAGCGCATCAGTCCACGGGTTCTCTTGGTCTTCAACCAAGAGTTGCTGGCGCTGGTGAAGGCAGGACTTCCGATCATCGTCACCCTCGACCTCCTGCGGGAACGCATCCAGCAGCCCCGCCTGCGCGCCTTGCTGGGCGACGTACGCGAAGCGGTGAAAGGCGGTGCCGCCCTGTCCGCAGCCATGGCCAATTTCCCCCAGGTGTTCTCCCCGTTGTACACGGCGGCGCTTCACTCCGGCGAGCAGAGTGGAAATTTCGTGGATGCGCTCTCGCGCTACGTCACATATCAGCAGCGGATCCTGTCCTTGCGGCAGCGATTTCGCGCCGCCCTCACCTACCCGGCCATCCTCTCGCTGGCCGCGATCGCCGTCATCGCGTTCTTGTTGACATTCGTGGTGCCGACCTTCACCAAGATCTATGGCGACATGGAGCAGGAATTGCCTGTCGCCACGCGGCTCCTCGTGACGATGACAGCGAACTTGCGAGGCGCCCTCCCCCTCGTCGGCGGCGGGCTGGCCGTCCTTCTCCTGGCCGTGTGGCGCTGGCGCAATACCGTGGCCGGCCGGCTCCACATGGACCGGTGGGTCCTGCACCTGCCGTACGTGGGGGTCATGATCAGCGGCTATCTCTTCTCTCGCTTTGCCCGAACCCTGGCGATGATGTTGGGCGGGGGAATCCCCATGATCCCCTCGCTGGAGACGACCTTGACGACTGCGGGGAACGCGTATCTGACGGATGGCATCCGCCGGGCCATTCCTCACGTGGCCGCAGGCTCCAGCCTCTCGGCTGCGCTGGAGAGCACGGGCGTTGTCCCCGCCTTGATGCTCGAGCTCGTGGGGGTCGGAGAGAAGAGCGGATCCCTGGGAGAGATGCTGGGACACGTGGCCGATCTGTACGACGGCGAGGTGGACACGCGGCTCGCGACGCTGGCGTCCACGATCGAGCCCATCATCATGATCGGCATGGGATTGGTTGTGGCCACGATCGTGGTCGTCATGTATCTTCCGATATTCCACCTGGCGTCCGTGGTCCGTTAGGACCGGGGATCCCCGGCGTGAATCCGTCGGCTGTGACTTGAGGATCGTCATGACGCGTTACCGCACGCTGGAAGAGGCCCTGGTGGGCGAAGGGCTGTTGTCTCGCCCCGACCTGGATGAGATCCTGACGAAGAGCGACGGGGTCCGGGGTGGGCTGGGCTGGTCCCTGGTGGACGCCGGCCGGCTCCCCGAGGCGTCCCTCACGGCCGCCCTGGCCCGTCTGCACGAGCTCCCGACAGTGGACCTTGCCACCGCGATCATCGAGCCCGGCGTCCTGGATGTCTTTCCCGTCGAGCGCATGCAGCGCGACCTCTTCCTTCCCCTGCGCCGGGAGGGGTCCCGCCTGGTGGTGGCGGTGGCCGACCCCCGCAACGTCCTGCTCCGGGACGATCTCGCCCAGTGGAACGGGGGCCCGGTGGACCTGGTGCTGGCCCCCCGGAGCGCCATCCAGGAGCGACTGAGCCGGGTGGACGCCTCCCAGCGCGTCCTGAACGCGCTGACCGAGGACTTCAAGGGGGAGGCCGAGGACGCGGAGGAGGCACAGGTGGCCCTGGGGGCGACGCCCACGGAGGCGAGCCCCACCATCCGTCTGGTGGACACCATCCTCCTGAACGCCCTGGAGCGGCGGGCGAGCGACGTCCACATCGAGGCCACCGAGCGGCACGTCCTCGTGAAGTACCGGGTGGACGGCATGCTCCGGCCTGCCATGGAGCCCCTGGACCGGCGCCACCAGGACACCATCATCTCCCGCATCAAGATCATGGCCGAGCTGGACATCGCCGAGCACCGCGTCCCCCAGGACGGCCGCTTCAAGCTGAAGGCCCGCAGCCGCTCCATCGACTGCCGGGTCTCCATCCTCCCGAGCAACTTCGGCGAGGCGGTGGTCATCCGCATCCTGGACAAGGAGGCCATCACCAAGGAGCTGGCAGACCTGCGCCTCGACATCCTGGGTATCAGCAAGGGAGACCTCCGGCGATTCCGGCGCCACATCCACCGTCCCCACGGGATGGTCCTGGTGACGGGCCCCACAGGGTCCGGGAAGACCACGACGCTCTACGCCGCCATCTCGGAGATCCACACGGGGGACGACAAGATCATCACCATCGAGGACCCCATCGAGTACCAGCTTCGCGAGGTGGTGCAGATCCCGGTGAACGAGAAGAAGGGGCTCACCTTCGCCCGGGGCCTGCGGAGCATCCTCCGGCACGATCCGGACAAGATCCTGGTGGGGGAGATCCGGGACGCCGAGACGGCCCAGATCGCCGTCCAGTCCGCCCTGACGGGCCACCTGGTCTTCACCACGGTCCACGCGAACAACGTCATGGACGTCCTCGGGCGCTTCCTGAGCATGGGGCTGGAGCCGTACCACTTTCTCTCCTCCCTGAATTGCATCCTGACCCAGCGTCTGGTCCGGGTCCTCTGCCGCGCCTGCCGGAAGCCCATCCGCTACCCGCGGGAGGTCCTGGAGGAGTCGAAGCTCGACCCGGTCCTGGACTCCTCCCGCACCTTCTTCGAGCCCGGGGGATGCGAGAACTGCCACGGGAGCGGCTTCCGCGGCCGCACCGCGGTGGCGGAGCTGGTGGAGGTCAGCGACCCCATCCGCGCCCTCATCCTGGACCGCCGCCCCTCCACGGAGATCTCGGCCGCCGCCCAGGCCGGGGGGACGGTGATGCTGCGGGAGGCCGCCCTGGCCAAGGCGCGGGCGGGGATCACGACCCTGGCAGAGATCAACCGCGTCACCTTCGCGGAGTGAGACGGGGACGACGTGCCAATGCAAGACGGGCAACCGACGACTGACAACCGATCATTTCCTTCATCGACCCGATGTCGGTTCTCGGTTTCTCGTTTTCAATTGCTCGAAGGGTAATTCGAGATGGCCTGGGGGCTGGAAATCGATTCCGAGGTGCTGCGATTGTGCCGGGCCGAAGCGCGTGGCGGCCGCCTCCGGTTGCGCAAGCGGGCCGAGGTGGCGGTTCCGGCCGGGCTCATCCGGCCATCCCTGAAAGAGGGGAACGTGAGCGACCTGTCCGCGCTGACGGGCTTGGTGCGCGATCTCCGGAAGCAGGCTGGCTGCGGGGGGTGGGTGCAGCTCGCGCTTCCCGATCCGGTGTTCATGCTCCGGACCATCGTCACCGACAGCCTGCCCGAGGCGCGGGAGGAGGCCCGGCGATTCCTGCGCTGGCAGGCCCGGGACCTGCTTCCCTTCCCCGCAGAGGATGCCCGGCTCGATTTCCTGCGCTCGGGCAATGGACCCGACGGGAGGCTGCAGACAACCTGCCTCATGGCGCGTGACCGAGTCCTCGCCGAGTACGAGCAGGCCGTTGCCGACGCGGGCCTGGCAGCGGCGGTCCTGGACGCCCGGAGCGTCAGTCTGGCTCAGGCGGCCTCGGCCGGTGTGGGGGACGGGACGGTCGGCCTGCTGGGTCTCGCAGAGACCCGGTCCACCCTCCTGGTCGTGCAGGAGCGACAGCCGCGGTTCTGGCGGATCCTCAGCGAAGGCGGGCACGCCTGGAGCGGCGACGAGCGGGGCCATCTGGTGCGCGAGGTGGTTGACACGGTCTCGTTCTCCAGCGAGTCCGAGGGCATCCGGCCCATGGAGAGGATCATCCTGGCGGGTTCGAGCCCGCTGGTAGACGACGTCGCATCGGCCCTGCGGGATTGGCTCGAGGTCCCCATCACCCTCCTGGACCTCCGCGCCGCCCTGCGCGCCGAAGGCCATCCCGATGACCTCGTTCACTGGGGGGCGGCCATCGGGGCCGCGATCCGGCCATGTTGATCTCGGGGTTCAACCTCTCGGCCACAGACTACCGGGCCAGCCGCCGCCGGCTGATCCTCCCGCTGGCCGCGGCGGTTCTGCTGACGCTGCTCCTCCTGGGCCAGGTCGGGTTGTGGGTCACGGTGCGGCGTGAAGGACAGGCCATCGCCCCGCGACTGGCGCAGATGGAGGCGGAGTTGCGCCGCCACGAGGAGGGGCTTCGCGCCGCCCGCGCCGCCATCCCCCCCGAAACCATGAAACGCTACGAAGCGAAGGTGGCCGTGTTCAACGAGATTCTGGAGGCCTCGGCCTTCTCCTGGATGGGGCTGCTGACGGAGCTGGAGCGATCCGTGCCGCCGGGCGTGTACCTGACCCAGATCCATCCCAATCTCTCGACCGGTCAGGTGGCGGTCCGCGGGGTGGCGAAAACCTTTGACGAGCTGAGCCGGATGCTGCACACCCTGGGGGAGCAATCGAGCTTCCGTGACGTGTTCCTCCTCCACCAGTCGACGAAGAAGGCCACCCCGGCCGGGCCCGAGACCCTGGAGTTCGGCGTAACCCTGACCTACAGCAAAGGACGCGGCTGATGCCAGCCCAAGGCTCCACGGGGCAACGCCTCTGGTGGCTGGTGCTGGGCCTCCTGGCGGTGAACGGGCTCGTCCTCCTCCTGTTGGTGCTCCCGGCACGGAGCCAGCGAGCGCAGGAGGACAATCTGCTCCTGGATCTCCAGCGGCGCATCCGCGCACTGCAGCGCGAAGGGCAATCTGGTGAGGGGGTCCTGACCGCATTCAGAGAAGTGGAGGAGTTCACCCAGGGATATCCCCCACTGACGGACATGGTGCCGCTCATCGGGCGGCTCACCAAGCTGGCCCAGTCCCTGGCCCTGGAGGTCCCCACCGTGGATTACCGGCCCAGCACGGTGAAAGAGGCAGGGCTCACCAAGGTCGCGGTTTCCATGGGCATCCAGGGGTCCTATGGGAAGATCCGCCGGTTTGTGTACGATCTGGAGACCATGCGCCGCCAGCTCGTGATCGAGACCCTCTCGCTCGACGATCCCAAGGGGACGTCGGATCTCCAGGTGAAGCTTCAACTGGCGCTATACTTCCGCTAGGTGATAGCCGGAGGAAGACCGGTCCATGCGCTCGCAGCACACGAAGCTCCTCATCCTGATCGCGCTCCTGGCCGTATGGGCCCTGATCTTCGGCTTTCATGCGCCGTGGCAGCCGGCGGTCACATCGCCGGCCCCCGGCCCCGCCGCTCCGGCTCGAACGCCACAGACAAAAGGTCAGGAGATCCCGCGCTTGAAGACGGATCTGCTTCAGTTGCCGCCGCCAACGTACACCTCGGAGACGCAGAGCATCTTTGGCACTCCGCCGCCTCCACCCCCGCCCCCCCCGCCGCCCCGGCCAGTGGCAGGTGCGGGGGCACCCGCCGTGCCGCCGCCTCCACCCCCGGACCCATTCCAGGAGGAGGCAAAACGACTCCGCTATGTGGGCTTCCTGCGCCGGCCCGAGAGGACCACGGCATTCATCATTCAGGGTCAAGAGGTGCATACGCTCGACATCGGGGCGACGTTGGGCAACCGCTTTCGCGTGCAGGCGATCACAGAGGATGCCGTCCTGCTCACCTCCCCCGCCGGGGACAAACAAGTACGCCTTCCCCTACTCGCGACGACGGCACCCGGTGCCGCTCTTCCGGGTGCCGTTCATCGATGACGAGGGAAAGGAAAAGGGCGCTCATCATGATGGGATCACGTGGTGGAAGGATCAGTCGGGTCTGCCTGGTCCTTCTGTTGTGTGCGGGGCTTCCCCTGGGTTGTGCCACCGAAATGGCCTTGCAGCAGGGCCGCGAGCTGAGCGAGTCGGGCCGCTGGGAGGACGCGGTCCAGTTTTACACCGAGGCCCTCCGGCGGGAGCCCAGGAACATCGAGGCCCGCATGGGCCTCGCCCGGTCCCTGGGCGAGGCGAGTGCCACCGGCTACCGCGAGGGCCAGGAGCTGGAGCAGGCAGGGCGGCTGGCGGAGGCCGAAGCCGTCTACCGCCGGGCGCTCCGCTACAACACGGAGAACCGGGGGGCGCAGGAGGCGCTCGACCGGATCAGCCGGGCGGGCGAGGTCCGGACGCGGCTCGCCCGCGCCCGCGACCTCATGCAGCGGGCCGACCTGCCGGGGGCCCAGATCGAGGTGACGGCCGCCCTGCTGCTCGCCCCCGCCGATCCCCAGGCCAAGGCCCTCCAGCAGGAGATCGCCCTGCGCCTGCAGGCCGAGAAGCCCCCGGCGAAGCCCGAGAAGGAGCAGGTGGCGGAGCTGTTCTCCACCAAGCCCGTGACCCTCCGCTTCCGCGACACGGACATCAAGGAAGTCCTGGAGGTGCTGGCCCGCACCGCCGGGGTCAACATCTTCACGGACGAGACGCTGCCCGCCAAGCGGGTGACCATCTTCCTGAAGGACCTCCCGCTCCGGGAGGCCTTCAACATGATCCTGGTCTCCAACCGCCTGTTCGCCAAGCAGGTGGCGGAGAACACGGTCATCGTGATCCCGGACAACCCCGGGAAGCGGCAGCAGTACGACGACTTGATGGTGCAGACCCTCTACCTGAACGACGCCGACGCCAAGATCACGGTGAACCTGCTCCGGACCATCCTGAACACCCGGCAGATCTTCGTGAACGAGAAGCTCAACGCCCTGGTGATCCGGGAGACCCCGGAGAAGATCGAGCTGGCCAAGAAGCTCCTGGAGGCCAACGACCGCGGCGCCGGGGAGGTCGAGGTGGACCTGGAGGTCCTGGAGGTTGATCGGTCGGCCCTGGAGAAACTGGGGATCGACTTCCAGCCCCGGACCTACACGGCGACGCTCGGCATCCCCCAGAACATGAATATCGGCAACATCTGGGACCCGATCCGCTTCAATAGTGTCGTGAACATCACCCCGAGCCCGTCCCTGATCCTCAACCTGGTCAAGAACGACTCCCACACCAGGATCCTGGCCAACCCCACGGTCCGGATCCTGGACCGCCAGAAGGCGCGGCTGCTGATCGGGCAGCGGGTCCCGTTCAACATCTCCACGCTGTCCAGTGTGCCCGCCACGGCCGGCACCGGCGGCCAGACGCCCACCACACCGACCGGCGCCGTGACCACCACCGAGTCGCGGGTGGAGTATCGAGACATCGGCCTCAAGCTCACCCTGACGCCCACGATTCACCTGACAGGCGACGTCACCGTCGAATTGAGCTTCGAGATCAGCGCACTCGGCGCGCCCATCCCCGGCGTGACCGGGGAGAATCTCCCCCCGGTCAACACGCGGAACGTCGACACCTTCATCAAGGTTCGGAATGGAGAGACCCGATTGCTGGGCGGCCTGTTCCAGGACCAGTTCTCGGTGGACAACAGCAAGATCCCCTTCCTGAGCGATATTCCCTACCTGGGCCGGCTTTTTACCACCCCGAATGAGGACTTCAGACGAACCGATGTCCTGATCTCCCTGACGCCCCGCCTTGTGAAGACGCTGGAGCGCCCGGGCCCGGACGTCGAGCGCTTCTCGTCCGGGACGGCCGAATCCTTTGGCGCCGGGGGGGCGGGCGTGTCCCTGCCTCCTCCGGTGGCGGCCCCGACTCCGGCCCCGCCGCCGGTTGTCCCGACGCCTCCTCCGGGTGCGCCAGGCGCTCCGCCCGGCGCGCCAGGGCCTCGGCCATGACAGGCTTCCTCCGCTCCGGCGCCGGGGGTGGGGCGCCCCGGGGCCTGACGCTCATCGAGCTGCTGGTCTCCATCGCCGTCCTGGGCGTGCTGGCTGGCGTGGCCATGCCGCTGGTCCAGATCTCCGTGACGCGCACCCGGGAGATGGAACTGCGTCGCGCCCTGCGCCAGACACGGGATGGCCTCGATCGTTTCAAGGCGGAGTACGACAAGGCCAGGGGCAACGCCAAGGATGCATTGGCGGACTTCAAGAAGCTCGTGTCCGTGGATCGGTCCGGGTACCCTTTGACCCTGGACGAGATGGTAACCTTCAAGGTGCTCCGTCGTATCCCCAGGGACCCCATGACGCCTGACGGCAAGTGGATCACTCGTTCCTACAGCGACAACCCGGAATCCAGCTTGTCGGATTCGAAGGACGTGTTCGATCTCCGGAGCGCCAGCCACGCCGTAGCCTTGGATGGGACGACGTATGATACGTGGTAGCCGGAAGGCGGCGCTGGAAACCGAAGGGCGGGAGGAGAACGTGCCTCGCAGCTCCCCGTCACGATCCCGGCGCCGTGCCGGGCCGGCGCGGGGCTTCACCCTGATCGAACTCATGATCGTCATCGCCATCATTGGCATCCTCGTCACCCTGGCGCAACCGAGCTACAACCGGGCCCTCACCTCTGCCAGGGAAGCCACCCTGAAGGAGAACTTGTTCATCATGCGGGATCGCATTGACCAGTTCTACGCCGACAACGGCAAGTACCCGGCATCCCTGAACGACCTCGTGGACAAGCCCTACCTGCGCCGCATCCCCAAGGATCCCATGACCGGATCGGCCGACACGTGGGTCCTGGTGCCCGCCACCGACGAGCAGGGGCAGCAGACCGGAATCTTCGATGTCAAGAGCGGCTCGGACAGGATCGCCCTGGACGGGACCCGCTACGGCGACTGGTAGCCGGCCCATGCACTGCAGCAGCAAGGCCTCGCGACCGGTCCTGCGGGGGACCCCGCGCGGGATTGTCTTCCCCATTCTCCTCCTCAGCATCTTGATCATCGGGATCTCGAGCGCCGGCGTGGCAGAGATGTGGAGCACCCAGGCCAAGCGGGAGAAGGAGGAGGAGCTGCTCTTTCGGCTGCGGGAGTTCCGGAAGGCCATCGCGCGCTTCCGGGCCGACCACAACCGACTCCCGAAGGAGCTGAAGGACCTGCTGGAGGACCGCTCCCAGCTTGCGATCCGGCGCTATCTCCGCCGGATCTACCCCGACCCGATGACCGGGAAACCCGACTGGAAGCTGGACCTGCTGGCGGATCGGGCGGGCGTCGTCTCCGGCATCCAGGATGTGCACAGCAAGAGCGAGGGGAAGCCGCTGAAGGTCCTCGTCAGCACGAAGACCATCAGCTCGTATCAGGACTGGTGAGGCAGGGACACACGCGGCCAGCAATCGACGGAGAAACACCTGGTCAACGCAATGGTGCCTTCACTGACGGCTGATCGCCGGAGGCCGAGGGCAACTCAGAAAAGGAGACTGTCCGTGCGCGAACGGGAACGAGAATTGCGTCGCCGACGTCAGCGCCGCCAGGAGCGGCTCCGGGCCCGCCGCAAAGAGGCCATGGCAGGCCGCCCTGCTCTCGCGGGGGCCGATGCCGCCAAATCCAAGCGACGGCCCGAGGCCGCACCTCAGGCCGGGCCGCCCGCGAGCCCGCCGCAGCCACCGGTCGAGGGGGAAGCCAGTCCGACTCCGGCCGCATAGGCCCCCATTCCACACTCCGGAGAACCCGGGGGGTCTGCCCGGGTCGGGGTGCCGTCCTCATCCCCCCGCCCTTCCCTTCCCAGCCCCCGGTTGAAGGAGATCGGCGTGACGTGCGACCGCAAGGGCCTCGGCCCATGCCTTGGCCCCCAGGGTGTCCGGGAAGTGCCGGGTCATGAACTCGATCGCCTCCTCCTTGGTGCGGAAGAGCCGCCAGGCGTGGTTGATGCGGCACCCCATGCGCATCAGGAAGAAGAAGGGGTCTTCGGGTGAGGCCGGCTCCGGCAGCGGTCGCCTCCCAGTCCCCGTGGTCGTGCCGTACCAGGTCACGGCGATCCCATGTCCCGAGAGGACCCGCACGCGGAGGGAATCCTCCGGCGGCAGGGACGCCTCATCTCGCGCCTCGTCGGGATAGAAGATGGCAATCCGGGAGCCCTCCACCACCGCACTCGCGGGGAGGGGGGCTCCCCTTGCATCCAGCAACTGCTTTGTCGTCTCGGCGAGCCAGAAGGTGCGCGGCTCGAAGACGTCCGGCCAGGCGTCCACCACGGTGCCCTGCGGAAGCGCGCGCTGCCGTTCCCGAACAGCCCTCCCGTCAACGATCCGGTAGATCCGACCCACCTCCGCCTCCCGCTCGTGCCCTCGAGCCTCAAGGCAGTTCGACAAAGACGTCCTCCCCCTGCGCCTCGACCCGGTACACCGGGACCGTCATCGCCGGATTCAGCAGCGCCGCGCCCGTGGTGACGTCGTATTCCCAGCCGTGCCAGGGGCAGGTCACCGTGGATCCATCCAGCGATCCCTCGCCCAGCGGACCCCCGCGATGCCGGCAGGTGTTGCCGATCGCATGAAGTGCTCCCTCAACATTGAAGAGCGCGATCTCGATCCCGTCGGCCTTGACGACCTTGCCCTGTCCCGGGAGAAGCTCCGACGCCGCGGCCACCTTCACCAGCTTTCCCATGGTCCCTCCCAGTCTGTGCGGGGGGTTAGTCCCCCACCGCTCATCCCTGCAGGATATCCAAGAGCGTGCGAAGACTCTGCGGGATCCGCGACCCGTACCATGAGAGGATCTTGCCGTCGACGAGACGCAGGCGATCGGCGCTCACTGCCGGGACGTCCGCCAAATCTCGGAAGTCCTCCAGGTGTTCCTGGTCGAAGGGGAATGGCTCGTCCGGCAGGAGCACCATGTCCGGTCTCATGGCTGCCATCTCCGCCAGGCTGACGACCGGGTATCTGTCCGGGCGATCGCCAAAGACATTCTCGCCGCCGCAGGTCCGCAGGACATCATGGACGTAGGTGTCGGCATTGATGGTCATGTACGGACGGCGCCAGATCGGACAGAAGACACGGACTCGACTCCGGCCGTCCTGTGTGTCCGCGATTTCCGCCACAGCCCGCTCACACGACGCGCACAGGGCCTCCGCACGTTGGCCCCGATCGGTGAGGACGCCCAGGTCCCGGATGAGCTGGATTCCCTCCCGCACGCTGCGAGGAAAGGTCACGAACACCGGAAGTCCCGCCGCCCGCAGGGTTTCCACGTCGGCTCGGCGATTCTCCTCGACGTTGGCAATGACGAGGTCCGGCGCGAGATCACGGATGGCGTCATGGCGTGGGGTCTTCGGTCCCCCCACCCTGGTCTTCGTCCGGACACCGTCAGGCGGCTCGGTGCAGAACTTCGTGACGCCTACCACCTGGTCGCCCGCACCCAGCTCAAAGAGCGTCTCGGTGATGCTCGGCACCAGGCTGACGATCCGCCGCCCCGGCGACATCAGCTCAAAGGGTCGCCCGAAGGCATCCTGAACCACGAGACTCATCCCGATCCTGCCCAAATTCGAAATCCGAAATTCAAAATCCGCAATGGCCTCAGCCCTTGATGCACCCGATGGGCTTGACCTTCGCCACCATCCGGGAAATGCCGGCCTGATGGCAGACGGTCACGACATCCACCACGTTCTTGTAGGCCTCCGGCATCTCCTCCTTCACGGAATCGCGCCCCGTGGCCCGCACGTAGACACCGAGCTTGTCCTCCAGCTCCCGCTCGATGGACCGCCCCTTGGCCGCGCGGACCGCCGCGGCGCGGCTGAGGAGTCGCCCGGCCCCGTGGCACGTGCTCCCAAAGGTCTCCTGCATCGCCCCCTGGGTGCCCACCAAGACGAATGAGGCCCGGCCCATATCGCCCGGCACGAGCACCGGCTGCCCGATGCTCCGATAGCGCTCCGGTAGCTCGGGGTGCCCGGGGGGAAAGGCGCGGGTGGCCCCTTTCCGGTGGACGAGGACCCGCATGGAGCGGCCTGCGACGAGGTGCTCCTCGACCTTGGCGATGTTGTGGGCGACGTCGTAGACCACCGACATCCCCAGATCGCGGGCTGACTTCTTGAAGGTCCGCTGGAAGACCTCGCGCGTCCAGTGCGTGAGGCACTGCCGGTTCACCCAGGCGTAGTTGGCCGCGGCCCGCATGGCGCCGAGATACGTCTTCGCCTCAGGCGATTCGAAGGGGGCGCAGGCGAGCTGGCGGTCGGGGATCTCGATCCCGTACTTCTTCACCGCCCGATCCATGCTCGCCAGGGAGTCGGTGCAGACCTGGTGCCCGAAACCGCGGGAGCCGGTGTGGATGAGCACCGTCACCTGGCCGGGGAAAATGCCCAGGACGTTGGCGACCTGCTCATCATACACGTACTCCACCACCTGGACCTCGGCGAAATGATTCCCGGAGCCCAGGGTCCCCGCCTGATCACGCCCGCGCTCGTGGGCCTTGTGGCTCACCGCGTCGGGGTCGGCGCCGGAAAGACAGCCCCCGGCCTCTGTATACGTCAAGTCTTCCGCGAACCCCATCCCCTGCTCCACCGCCCAGCGGGCCCCCTTGAGCAGGGGCTGCGTCTGGTTCTCCTTCGTGAGCCGCACCTTCCCGTGCGAGCCGACCCCGGTGGGGATCTCTGCGAACAGCAGGTTCACCAGCTCCTTGATGCGGGGGTACACCTCGGCCTGGGTCAGGTCGGTGCGAAGGAGGCGGACGCCGCAGTTGATATCGTAGCCCACCCCACCCGGCGTGACGACGCCCCCCTCGGTCCGGGTCGCCACCACCGCCCCGATGGGGAGGCCGTACCCCTGGTGGATGTCGGGCATGGCGTAGGCCGCCCGCACCACGCCCGGGAGCGTGGCCGCATTCGCCGCCTGCTCCAGCGAGAGATCATGGCGGATCTGCTCCATGAGCTTGTCGTCGGCAAAAATGATGGCCGGAACACGCATGCCCGGCTTCGTCCCCGCCGGGATCTGCCAGCGATACTCGTCGAGCCGCTCGATGGGAATACCCATGTCCCCCACCCCCTTCCTCGCACAGGCAGCCTAGGCCAGCCGTCTCCCCTTGTCAAGGTCTGGGAGGCACGGGTCCTTGTCCTTTCCGCTGACATGCCAGACCACCAGCGAGGCTCTTCAAACCACACCTATAGCCTGCAATAGGAGGCCCGCAGTTTCTCAAGCAGACTTGGCTATCTCGGCGGGAGCCCGAGGTGCGTGGCGAGGTGCAGCGCGAGCTGCGCGGGCTCCGCTGAGAGCGGGCGGCGGCGCGCAGGCGCGAGCGGTGCCAATTCTACGCGGTTTGAGGTGGGGAATCCTCTCTGAAGATGATATGGATCTCGCATTCGAGTCTCTGGGGGCAGCTCCGGCCTTTCCTGCCCATCTGGCCGATGACCGCGCGACCCGGACACGGGATCCCACCCTCGACCTTCTGATGGGTCATGTTCTTCTCAACCATGGCCTGCACATGCTGAGTCAAGTCGTAGCCCCCACCCTCACACCGCTTGTTGATGCACTTGATGCCACTGTGCGGCCAGTTCTCTTTCGTGAAGACGTGGGATCTCGCTTCCGGTTGTTCCCCGACCTGCCGGACTACGGTCCGTATCTCCTGTATCTTCGGAAACAACTGCTCAAAGAAAGTCCCACCGGCCTCAGGCATGTCACGCCTCCGATTCGCGCTTCGCCACCCTCTGGTCTGCGGTTGTCGTTCTTGAGCCTACCCCACCACAGCCAGGGACTTTGCGCGGCTTGCCAGGAGCTCCTCCACGACCTGGAGGACTTGCGGGGAGAGGGTCTTGGCTGCCGCGCCGGCGGTCTCTTCGATCTGCTCCGGCCGGCGCGCCCCCACGATCGCCCCGGTCACCTCCGGCCGGCGGAGGACCCAGGCCAAGGCCAGCTCGGCCACTGCCATCCGTTGCTCCCGGGCCAGCCGCTCCAATCCTTGAATCAACTGCAGGGTCGCACCCAGTTGCGGTTCCGCGAACATTGGGTCGTTCCGGCGGTGATCATCCGGCGGAAGGCTCTGCACCCGCGCCGCCGAGAACTTGCCCGTCAGCAATCCCTTCTGCATGGGACTGTAGGGAATCACGCCGATCCGCTGCTGGGAACAGAACGGCAGGATCTCGGATTCGATGTCCCGGCGCAACAGGCTGTACGGGGGCTGCAGGGAGGCGACGGGGTGGATGGACTGCAGCCGCTTCATCTGCGCCACGCTGAAGTTGGAGACCCCGAGGTACCGGACCTTCCCTTCCTTGACGAGCTGGGCCATGGCATCCCAGCCCTCCTCGATCTCCTCCTCCGGCTGGGGCCAGTGGATCTGGTACAGGTCGATCACGTCCACGCCGAGACGTCGCAGGCTGGCCTCCGCTTCCTCCCGCACGCTGGTCTTCCGCAGCCGGCGGAAGATGTTCCCGTCACTGTCCCACCGGCTCCCGCACTTGGTGGCCACCCGCGGCTTCCGGCTGCACCGCTTCAGCGCCGCTCCGACCACCTCCTCGGAGTGGCCGAAGCCGTAGACCGGGGCCGTATCGATCCAGTTGACACCCAGCTCCACCCCCCGCAGGATGGCCCGTATCGAGTCCTCGTCATCCTGGGGTCCCCAACTGAACCTCCACCCGCCACCGCCCATGGCGAAGGACCCCAGCCCGATGACGGAGAACTGAAGGTCGGTGTAGCCGAGCTGCCTGGTTCTCATCTCCGAATCCTTTCTGCCGAAGTTGAAACCGTGGCCCAGGGTCCATTCCTCTGAGGGCGGCGGTTTCGACCCGGGCCGTCCAGCAGGGCGGCTGCCCGTTCATCAGGGCGCACCAGGATGCGCGAGATTGCAATCGAGAGGAAGGTCCTCGAATGTTCGGCGACGGATGCGGAGCCGCTCACCCTTCGATGGGCTCACCCTTCGACTAGCTCAGGGTGAGCGGAGAGAGCGGGAGGTGGGCCGGGCCCGTTGTTGCGAGATACGTCGTCGAACTTGCGAAACCGTGTCCCAGGGCTATGGGTCACTACCCCCCGGACGGAGTCGCGGTATTCATGCACCCGGACGGATCGCGGGCGGTGCGGCCGTCGCCGCACTGGTAGACGCCGGGGGCCGCCCGACGAACCTCAGGCGTTGCGGGTGTGGCCGTGTTCCGGCACCCGGACGGATCGCGGGCGCTGCGGCCGTCGCCGCACTGGTAGGGACCCGTGGATCTTGCCGTCGCCCGTGTGCCCGCGGACCCGATCACCTGCCTCAGCGACAGGGGCGTCTCCTGCACCGCACTCGGTTGCGCTGGCTCGCCGGCAGTCGAATCCTCTGCCGCATGAAGCTTCGTCGTCAAATCCGCCACTTGCCCCTCCAGGGCGATCACCTTGCCCTGGAACTCCTGGGTCATGTCGTCGAGTTTCTGCTGCAGGTCTTCGTTCTCCTGGCGGAGCTTGGCTACCTCCCCACGGAGCTCGCTGGCGGCCCTGGAGGGCTCTGAGACCCCCGGGCTGCTCGGCCGGATCGGGAGGTGTCTGTAGAGCATCCCCCCGGCTACCGCCAGCAGGATGACACCGACGATGCCGGCAAACCACGCGGTCTGGCGGATCGCGTTCTCTGCGGCCTCCGCGGCAATCCTCTTCTGATTGGGATCGGTGACGTGCGGCGGCAGTGCGCGTCCGACCATCCGGGCGAATATTCCTTCCCGCATTCGACTCACCTCACCTTCCGTGCCCCTTCAGTAAACCCGCCACAGCTCACTTCCACGCACCCAGGCGGGTGCTACTTCGGCGCGACCAGGGCGGTGTCGACGGCGGCCTTGAAGGTGGCATAGGGGTGGGCGCCGACGATCCGCTTCACCACCCGGATCTTCGAGTTGTCCTCGATCACCCCCAGGAAGAAGGTAGGCGTCCCCCGCACACCGGCCTTCGTCCCCTCGGCGAGATCGCGACGGACCTCGCCGGCGTGGGCGGCCTTGTCCAGGCACTCCTGGAACTTCCCAGGTTCGAGGCCCAGCGTTCCCGCGTGCTTCGGCAGATCGGCGGCGCCGAGCGCCTGCTGGTTGGTGAAGAGCAGCAGATGCATCTCCCAGTACTTTCCCTGGTCGCCGGCGCAGAGAACCGCCTCGGCCGCCTTGAAGGCCAGGGGGTGGATCGTCTCCAGGGGGAAGTCGCGGACGACGTAGCGGAGCTTGCCCGTCTTCACGTAGTCCTTCTCCAGCAGCGGCCACGTCTCACGGACGTAGCGGGCGCAGAAGGGTCACTGGTAATCCGTGAAGTCCACGAGGACGAGCTTGGCACCCGTGTCGCCCTTCGTGTGATCGCCCTCCATCGAGAGGACAAGGTCCTTGGGCTCGTCGTCGGGCGCAGGCGCCGGCGCCGCCGCCGGCATGGCGCGGAGGAGATTCTTGATCGCCGCCACGTCGCGCTCGAGCCGCTGCTGGCTCTCGCGGAGCGCGTCGATGGCGGTCCTGAGGGCCCGGATCTCTTCGCTCGACTGGGCGAGTGCCGACACGGGGGCCGCGAGCAGCCAGAGCGCCAGCGCGGCGAGTGCGATTGGGTATCTCATGGTCGTTTCTCCTGGTCTTCGGGTTCCTCACCCACCTCGGTCTCTGGAGTCGGCGGCATGGCAGTCCACACCGCTCAGGCGACGGCCAGGATCTCGTAGCGGGTGTTGCGGCGGGCGGGGATGAGGCCGGCATCCTTGATCAGGCGCTCGATCTCGGCCAGGGGCACCATGAAGATGGCGCCCTCGGCCGTCACCACGTTCTCCTCGATCACGGTGCTCCCCATGTCGTTGACGCCGTACTGGAGCGAGAGCTGGCCGATCTTGGGCCCCTGGGTCAGCCAGGAGGCCTGGATGTTCCTGATGTTGTCCAGCAGGAGGCGGGAGACCGCCACCGTCCGCAGGTAGTCGAGGCCGCTGGCCCGCTTCACGTCGGGCAGGTGCGTGCCCGCGGGCTGGAAGCTCCAGGGGATGAAGGCGCGGAAGCCACCGGTATCATCCTGCAGGGCGCGAACCTTCAGCAGGTGCTCCACGCGCTGCTCCACCGTCTCCACCGACCCGTACATCATCGTCACCGTGGAGGGGATGCCGAGCTGGTGGGCCGTGCGCATGAGGTCCAGCCACGCGGCGGCGGAATCCTTGTGGGGCGCGATCTGCTCCCGCACCTCGTCCACCAGCATCTCCGCCCCGGCCCCGGGGATGGAATCGAGGCCGGCGGCGCGGAGCCGAACCAGACAGTCCCGCTCGGAGAGGCCGGAGATCTTTGCCAGGTAGATGATCTCGGCCGGCGACAGCCCGTGGATGTGGACCGGGAAGTTCGCCTTGATGTCGCGGAACGTCTCCTCGAAGTACTCGATCCGGAGCGCCGGGTTCAACCCCCCCTGGATCAGGATCTCGGTCCCGCCCAAGGCCATCAGCTCCCGGACCTTGCGGAAGATCGCCTCCCGGGGAAGGACATAGCCCCCCTCGGCACCCGGAAGGCGGAAGAAGCTGCAGAACTTGCACTGGACCCAGCAGACGTTGGTGTAGTTGATGTTCCGGCCGACGACGTAGGTGACCCGGTCCTCCGGATGCAGACGGCGGCGAACGAGGTCGGCCCAGGCGGAGAGCTGGAGCGGGGTCGCCTCGCGGAAGAGGCGGACGCCATCCGCGAAGGACAGGCGCTCGCCTTCGAGGATCTTGGCTTCGATGTCACCGAGGCTGTCGTCAGGAATTACCATGCCCTGGGCTCAACTCCGAATAAAACGTGAAGCGTAAAACGTAATCGACCATTCCGTTTTACGCTTTACGTTTTACGCATCACGCATTCCATACCCGACTCCCGGCTCTCGGCTCCCTCGATCGGACGGTAGAGCGCGTCCCGCTCGACGGGCAGGCACCCGGCCTCGGTGATCAGGTCCAGCAGCTCCTCCATCTTGAGGACCTGCCGATGGGAGGTCGTCCCCAGGGCGTGGGTGATCTCGTAATGCGAGACCGTCCCGTCGATGTCGTCCGCCCCGTACCAGAGGGCCATCTGCGCCACCGCCGGCGTGATCATGATCCAGAAGGCCTTGACGTGCGGGAAGTTGTCCAGCAGGAGCCTGGCGATGGCGATCTCGCGCAGGTTGGCGTACCCCGTGGTCGGGGGCAGGTGATGCAGCTCCGTGTTGGCCGGGTCGAAGGCCAGGGGCACGAAGCACATGAAGCCGCCAGTCAGATCCTGCAGCTCCCGGATGTGAAGCAGGTGACGCACCTTCTCGTCGGCGGTCTCGATGTGACCGTAGAGCAGGGTGGCATTGGACGGGATGCCGGCGGCGTGCACCGCCCGGGCCACGTCGAACCAGCCCTGGTTGTCCAGCTTGGCCCGGAACAGCTCCTCGTGGACCCGGTCGCTGAAGACCTCCGCCCCGCCCCCGGGGCACGCGGCGAGCCCCGCCGCCCGCAGCTCCGGCAGGATCTCTGCCAGCGGGCGGCGCGCCACGCGCGCGATCTGCGCCAGCTCGATCATGGTGAAGGCCTTGATCTGGGCGTCGGGGCGGGCCGCCTGCACCGCCCGCAGCAGGTCCAGGTAATACTGGTAGGGAAGCTTGGGATTGATCCCGGCCACCATGTGGATCTCGCGGATCGGCTCCCCGTGGTACTGGGCCACCCGGGCGGCCGCGTCCTCCGGCGTCAGGACGTAGGCGCGCCCGTCCGTGCTGTTCGGCGGGGTGTAGAACGAGCAGAACTTGCAGAGCTTGTTGCAGATGTTGGTGTAGTTGACGTGAAGGTTGCGGACGTAGTACGTCCGGCGGCCGCTCCGCCGCTCCCGCGCCAGATTGGCCAGGTATCCCACGGCGGTGAGGTCGGGCGTCCGGTAGAGGCGCATCCCGTCCTCGAAATCCAGCCGGCGCCCTTCCCGCACCTTGGCGTGGACCGCCTCCAGGCCTGCCCGGCGGAGCTGGACCTCCATGACCCTCATCGCTTCCGCTTCTCCCGACGGCCGGCCCTGACCGCCTCCTCCTGTCGGGGCTTCCCCTGCAGCACGTCGATGCGCTTCAGGACGCTGGCGGCATGCTCCTCGTGCCGCCTGCGCAGCATGTCGTGATCCTCGGCCGAGAGCTTGCCGGACTTGAAGTCGAAGTCCAGCTCCTGGATGGCGGCATACACCGTCTCCTTCTCGGCCAGCAGGTCCGCCAGGGCATCCGAGGCGTCCGGATCCTTCGCCGCCGGCTCGGGCGAGCGTCGGGTCGCAAAAAAGAACGGCGCCGCCACGAACGCGACGGCCACCACCGCAATGAAGAGCGAGATCACGACGGCCATGCGGCCTCTCCGGATGAGGGGGTGGATGAGCTCGCCCCGAGGCTGGATCCGGCCCCGGGCGCCTTGCTGCCGGCGGGCATGCGCTCAGGACCCGACCTGACCCGTCCGTTCCCGGAGCTCCCGGCGCACGCGCTCGGCATACTCGGGATCCGCCGCGGGCCCGGGCTCTCGCTGGGCCGTCCAGCGTCGGGCCACCAGGTAGACGCCGCAGGCCCCGGCAAGGATGGCCAGGAAGGGGAGTCCCCAGAGCAGCAGGTTGAATCCCCGCTTGGGCGGCGCCAGCAGGACAAATTCCCCGTAGCGGCTCACGAAGTAGGCGCGGATCTCCTCGGGGCTCTTCCCCTGCTGGATCTGCTCCCGCACCAGATTCCGCATCTCCTTGGCGAGGTCCGAGGGGGAGTCCGCCACGGAAAGGTTCTGGCAGACGACGCAGCGGAGGCCTTCCGCGACCGCGCGGACCCTGTCCTCCAGGGCGAAGTCCGGCATCCTGGTGTCCGCGCCAGCGGCCGCCAGGACCATCCCGGGGATCAAGAGGGCCAGGCACGCGAGCCCCGGGACCAGCCATCGCCCGCGGGGCGGGCGGCGGGGCGGCGGGGAGCACGGCAAACCGGGTGCACCCATCTCACTGTTCCTTCAGGAGGGCCTGGAGCTGGGCCTCCAGCAGCGCAGGCGTCAGGGCCCCCACGTGTTTGTAGTGGATCCGCCCCTGCCGGTCGATGAAGAAGGTCTCCGGGACGCCGTACACCCCGTAGTCGATGGAGATCTTGCTCCCGGGGTCGGGGCCGTTGGGGAAGGTGAAGTTGAACCGGCGCAGGAACTCGCGGGCGTTCGCCTCCTTGTCCTGGATGTCCACGCCCACGAACATGACCCCCTTGTCCTTGTATGCCCGCCAGGTGGATTCCAGGAGCGGGGCCTCCTCGTAACAGGCGGGAAAACACCAGGAGGCCCAGAAGTTCAGGACCACCGGCTTACCCTTCAGCCCCTCCAGGGAGATGGGCTCCCCGTCGTAGATTGTCATCCGGAAGGTGGGCGCCGGCTTTTTCACCAGTGGCGAAGGGATGGCCTTGGGATCGGTCCGGAATCCGTAGGCCAGGAGGGCGATCAAGGGCAGGCTGGCCAGGGGGATCAGCGCCTTCTTCCAGGAGATGAAGCTGGTCGCGGGGGTCATGGCTGTCACGCCTCCTGGGCCCTGGCCCGCACGGACAGGAGGGCCAGTCTTCGCTCCGGGAGCACCGCCACCAGCACCCCCAGGACGATCACGACGCCGCCGATCCAGATCCAGGAGATCATGGGGTTGATCAGCACCTTAATGGTGGCGGAGCTGCCGTCCCGCTCGAAGGCCGAGAGGATCACGTACAGATCCTCCCTCCAGTGGTAGCGCGCGTCCACGCTGGCGAAGGGGGTCTGCTGGTTGGGGTAGTAGCGCTGCCCCGGCGTCAGCTCCCCGAGCGGCTTGCCGTCCTTCAGCCCCATGAGGTTGGCCCAGACCAGGACGTGGGTCGGCCGCTCCCCCGCCGCCAGGCCGTCGAAGCGGACCGTGTAGTGCCCGACGGCCAGGGTCTCCCCCGGCTTCAGGGTGGCCTCACGCTCGACCTTGTAGACCGAGGAGACCGCGATCCCGATGATGGCGATCACCACTCCCAGGTGGACGATGAGGCCTCCGTAGCGCCGCCGGCTCCGGAGCAGGAGCGAGAAGAAGGCCTGCAGGAGACTCTCGCCCATGGACCGGGCCCGCGTTCGCGTCGAGACCGCGAACTCGAAGCCCACCGTGCCGATCACGAAGAAGGAGAACAGGAATGCCGCCAGCACCGCCTCCTCGTGCACGCCCAGGAGGTACACCAGGACCGCTCCGGCGATGGCGAAGAGCGTCGGCTTCAGGAAATTCCGCCTCAGGTTGTTCAGCGAGGCCCGGCCCCAGGCGATGAGGGGCCCGACACCCATGAGCAGGAGCAGGGCCATGCCCAGGGGGCCGCTCACCCGGTTGAAGTAGGGCGTGCCCACGCTGATCTTGGTCCCCCGGACGGCCTCGGACAGGAGCGGGAAGATCGTCCCCAGGAACACCGTGAAGCAGATCCCCACCAGGATCACGTTATTCAGCAGGAAGGCGCTCTCCCGCGAGACGATGGAGTCCAGCTCGCCGTGGCCCTTGAGCTGATCCGCGCGGTAGGCCACCAGGCCGAAGGAGCAGAGCAGGATCAGCGCCAGGAAGGCCAGGAACAGAATCCCCACGGGGCCATCCGCGAAGGCATGGACCGATCCCAGGATCCCGCTGCGCGTGAGGAACGTCCCGAAGATCACCAGCGAGAAGGTGAGGGTGACCAGGACCAGGTTCCAGATGCGGAGCATGCGCTTGCGCTCCTGGATCATCACCGAGTGGATGAAGGCCGTTCCCGTGAGCCAGGGCATGAAGGAGGCATTCTCCACCGGGTCCCAGGCCCAGTAGCCGCCCCAGCCCAGCGTCCGGTAGGACCACCAGCCCCCGTAGAAGATGCCGCAGGTGAGGAACAGCCACGCCACCACGGTCCAGCGGCGGGTGATGGTGAGCCATTCCTCCGACGGGCGCCCCGTGATCAGGGCGGCCATGGCGAAGGCGAAGGGGACGGAGAAGCCCACATACCCCGAGTACAGCAGCAGGGGGTGGACCAGCATGTCCGTCACTTCCAGCAGCGGGTTCAGCCCGCGGCCGTCGGGCGGGATCGGGAAGATGCGCGCGAAGGGATTGACCGCGAAGGCCATGAGCAGCAGGAAGAAGACCGAGATCCCCTGGAGCACGGCCTGGACGTACGGCATGAGCTGCCGGTGCTTGTCGTGGTAGCGCGCCACCACCAGCGCTGCCATGAGGCACTGCAGCCACTCCCACAGCAGGATGGAGCCTTCCAGCGAGCCCCAGAGGCCGGCGATCTTGTACCGCGTGAGGCTGCCCCGGGTGCTGTTGAAGGCCACGTAGCGCAGGCTGAAGTCGCTGGTGATCAGGGCATACTCCAGCAGGAAGATCGCCAGCGTCACCAGGCAGAAATGGGCCAGGATCGCGTTGCGTGAGCTGGCCAGCCAGTCCTCGCGACCCGGGCGCGCCCCGATCACCGACGCCGCGGCCGCGTAGATGGTAACGCCCAGCGCCAGGAAGAGTACGAATCCGCCGACCGTGGCAACCATGCGCTTCCCCTCACTTCTTCATGATGGACTTGAACATCTCTTTCTTGGACTCCAGGGTCTCCGGGTGCGTCGGCGGCTTGTACTCCTCGGAGTGCTTGGCCATGATGGTGCTCGACCGGAAGTAGCCGTCGGGCGACCAGGTCCCCTCCACCACGGCCCCCGCCCCCTCCTTGAAGAGGTCCGGGGCCGTCCCCTTGTGGCGCACCAGCACCGTCCCCTGGCCGTCGGTCAGCCTGAAGGTCAGGAGAAGGTTCTGCGGGTCCCAATTGATCGACCCGTCCACCACCATCCCCCCGACCCGGAGCGACTTGCCCGCCACCGAGCCCTGTTGCTGGTTCAGCTCCGTCGGCGTGTAGAAGTACACCACCGACTGCTTGACGCCGGAGTACACCAGCCCGACGAGGGCCGCGACCACGATGGCCCCGCCCACGAAGTACTTCAGCTTGACCCGCCTCATCGCGTCCTCCGCCCGCCGTCCTGTTCCAGGGCGGCCAGCTCCGCCCCCGCATCCCGCAGGCGGCCCTTCAGGAGGACCAGATATCCACACAGCGCCACCGTCGCCACCCCGTATGCCAGCCAGACGAACCCCCAGTGACCCACGCTCCCTCCCGCGATATCCCACCCGATGCGTTCTTGACCCACGCTCACGCCAGCGAGGCGGAGCGCCGCTCTCCCACCTCGCCGCGGCGGCCGCGCTTCAGCCGCACTTCGGCCGTCTTGTGCCGGAGGCGCTCCAACCGCACCCGCTCCAGCAGGAAATAGGCGTACAGCAGGACCAGGCCCGCGAAGTTGAGGGCCAGCGGCACCAGCATCACCGAGGCCACGGACGGGCCGCCCGCCCGCAGGATCGAGGAGGGCTGGTGCAGCGTGCGCCACCAGTAGACCGCGAAGTGATTCATGGGGATGTCCAGGAAGCCGATGATGGCCAGGACCGCCCCGTAGCGCGCCCCCGCCCGCGGGTCCTCGGCGAAGGAGCGCATCATCAGATATCCCACGTAGATCGTGAACAGGATGGCGGTCAGGGTGAGGCGGGCGTCCCAGGTCCACCAGACGCCCCAGGTGGACTTGCCCCAGATGGACCCCGTGGCCAGCGTGATCCCGGTGAAGACCACCCCGATCTCCGCCGAGGCCACCGCCACCGCGTCGTAGCGCAGGTCGCGCTTCCACAGGTACAGCAGGCTGGTGCAGAAGACCACGAAGAACGCGACATACGCCGTCACGATGGAGGGGACGTGCAGGTACATGATCCGCTGCAGCTCGCCCTGCACCGCATCCGGCGGGACCACCGCCAACCCCATGTACAGGCCGGCCGCCAGGAGCACAACGGCCCCGGCCCCCACCCCCTTGGCCGCCACCCCGCTCTTTGCCATCATTCCTCCAGCACGAATTCGAAGGCCAGCGGACACACCACCGCGAAGATCAGATCGAACCCCCCGAGCAGCTTGAGCCAGTGACCCACCTCCGCCAGCCCTTCCCCGCCCAGGATCGCCTCCGTCGAGCGGACCGAGGCCAGGATCACGGGCACCGTGAGGGGAAACAAGAGCAGGGGGAGCATCACCTCGCGGGCACGCAGGTGCGCCGTCATCGCGGCCAGCAGCGTGCCGATGGCCGAGAACCCCACGGTCCCCAGGAAGGCCACCAGGGCCAGGGGGACGAGTCGGTCCCAGATATCCAGGTTGTACAGGATGCCGAAGAGGGGAAGGATGAAGGCCTCCGCCGTGCTCATGAACAGGACGTTCCCCACGAGCTTCCCGAAATAGATGGACTCCCGATCCCCCGGGGTGAGCAGCAGCTCCTCGAAGCAGTCGTTCTCCCGCTCCGCCTGGAAGCTGCGACCCAGGCCCAGCATCCCGGTGAACAGGAAGGCCAGCCAGAGGAGACCCGGCGCGACCTCCCGCAGCTTTTCCCGATCGGGCCCCAGCGCGAAGTTGAAGATGAAGAGCACCAGGGCCGCGAAGAACAGCATGGCGTTGACGCGCTCGCGGGCGCGCAACTCCACGGTGACGTCCTTCCAGGTCATGGCCCACGTGCGGCGCAGCACCTCGGCTACCATGAGCGCGCCTCCGCTGCTGATTCCGCGGCCCGCTCCGCGGTCTCCTCGATCTCGGCATGGCGCGCGTACAGGTCGCGGAGCTGATCCGGGTGCAGCCCCTGTCGCTCTACCCGCCAGGCCACCGCCCCGTCACGCATGAGCACGAAGCGATCCGCCATCGCGAAGGCCCGCGTCAGGTTATGGGTCGCCACGATCGCGGCCCCGCCCCGGGCCGTCACGGACGCCACGTACCCGTTCAGCAGGGCGATGGCCGCCTGGTCCAGCGTGTTGTGGGGCTCGTCCAGGAACAGCAGCTCCGGGGCGAACAGCAGCATCTTGCCGATCACGAGCCGCCGCTTCATCCCGGTGCTGAACGTGCGCACCTTGACGCGCGCGTGGCCGCCCAGCCCCACCTCGCCAAGCGCCTTGAGGATCGGTCCGGCCCCGGTCCGCATGCCGTGCATGGTCGCGGCAAACCGGAGGTTCTCCTCTGCGGTCAAGTCCTCGTACAGGTGGTGGTTGTGAGAGATCATCCCGATCCGCCGGCGGATGGTGTCTCGACCCTTGAGGAGGTCTTCGCCCAGGACGCGTCCGCCGCCCGCCGTGGGCTTCAGCGCCGTGGAGAGGAGCTTGAGGAGCGTGGTCTTGCCCGCCCCGTTGGGCCCCAGGAGCGCGACCACCTCGCCCGAACTCACCGTGAGATCCACGTCATCCAGGGCCAGGGTTCCTCCGAACACCTTCGTGAGGCCCTCAACCTGCACCATGGGTCCCGTCACGCCATCTATCCCTGTCCGGGGGGTGTGTTCGACCTGCTCTCCCCGCCCGCGATGTTGCCACCCGCTTGGGAGCCTGCTACCGCGGAGCCGCCGCCACGGCCGTCGGAACCGCCTGGACTGATCCCGAGGCCCGGCGGGCACGAGCCTCCCATTCGTCCAGATCAGGGTTGAAGTACTTCAGCCGGATCTTCTTGTATTCCTTCGTGCTGTACAGCAATGCGTGCTCGGTAATGCCGGTGGCATCCGAGATGGCGCGGATGATCCCCTGACAGTCCTCGGCCTCCTTCCCGTGGACCATGGTGAAGATATTGTAGGGCCAGTCCGCGTAGGTCGGCCGGAGGTAGCAGTGGCTGACTCCCCGGAAGCTGCCCATGATCTTCCCGACCTCCTCCGACCGCTCGGGCGGCACCACCCACACCCCCATGGCGTTGGCCCGGAAGCCGGCCTCTCGATGGTGCAGGACGGCAGCCACCCGGCGCAGGTAGCCCTGCGCCTGCAGGTGCCCGGCGGTCTCGAAGAGCGCCTCCTCCGAGATCCCCATGCGCTCTGCCATGGGCCGATAGGGTTCGGGGACGAGCGGGAAATCGAGCTGGAGTTCGCGGATGGCGGCGATGTCCACGGGCCGCAGCCCGTCCCGCCCGGCCGTGGGCCGACGCGCCTCGCTGTACGCGACCTCGGGGGACTCCTCGCGCTCCGCGCCGCTTTTTCCCTCCATGTCCAGCTGAACCCCGATCTTGAAGAGACGCAGGGTCGGCAGGATGCGGGTCGAATCCGCGCCGGCCAGATCGTGGAGACGCTGCACCGTCCATTCGAGATCGCTGTTCGGGGGAACCGCCAAGGTAAACCACAGGTTGAATGCGTGGCTGCGCTTGTAGTTGTGGCTCACCCCGGGATGACCGTTCACCACCTGTGCAGCCGCCTCCAACTTCTCCGGCTGCACCTTCATGGCCACCAGGCTGCTCTTGTAGCCCAGGCTGCGGGTGTCAAAGATCGCGCTGATCTGCCGGATGACTCTCTGTCGCTTGAGGTCGGCAATGCGGTCGGTGACCTCAGCCTCCGTGAGATCCAGACAAGCGCCCAACGCCTGAAACGGCCGGGACACCAGTGGAAACTCCGACTGGAGGACATTCAGCAGCCGCTTGTCACGATCAGCCATCGGCATGAACCGATCCCCGCTTTCCAGCGCCCGCAACGACGGTTCGGCGCGGGCATGATACTGGATTATCCCGGTGCTGGCAAGGCCGCCGCCACGAGCGGCGACGGGCCCCGGCCGGTCGCCTCGTTCTCCGAAGTGCTTGTAGGTTCGAGCCTTACAGATTCCCCCCCGCCTCGGACCAGCAGGCCCGCGCGGCGGTCCCGTGGGCGGCCGCGGCCGCTTCGAGCCGGAGGAAATCCGGCTCGGAGAGACACGGCATGCCGGGCCCGAATCCCTGTCCTTCGGGTCCGTGAAAGTCCGATCCACCCGTCACCAGCAGGCCAAACCGTTCCGCCACCTTCCGGTAGCGGCGCGCCAGGCCGACCGAATGCTTGGCATGATACGCCTCGATCGCATCCAGCCCCGAGGCCACCAGATCCGGCAACGCGTCATCCCTGTCCGTGACACCCGGATGCGCCAGGGAGGCCAGCCCACCCGCCGCGTGGATGACCCGGATGGCATCCTGGACCGTCACGTCCGGGCGCGGCACATAGGCCGGTCTGTCCGCGCCGAGGTATCGCTCGAAGGCCTCATCCGTATTGGCGACGACGCCCTGCCGAACCAGCACCCTGGCGAGATGAGGCCGTCCCACATTGCCGTCGCTGGCCAAGGCCATGACCTCACCGATATCCACGGCGATCCCCAGGGCCCAGAGCCGGCTGACCATGGCCTGCATGCGCGTCCGCCTCGCATCCCTGGTCGTCCGCAGGAACGTCAGGAGCGCCGGGTCCCTCGGATCAAGGAAATAGCCCAGCAAGTGAAACTCCACCCGCTTCCAGAACGCGCTCACCTCGATCCCCGGGACGAGGCGCAACCCGGCGGGGGCGGCGTGCGCCTCCACCTCGGCCAAGGCGTCCACCGTATCGTGGTCGGTCACGCTGAAGACCTGGACGCCCGCCGCCAGCACGGCCTGCACCAGGGCGGCCGGAGCCAGCAGACCGTCGGAGGCTGTCGTATGCACGTGCAGATCAATTCGCATGGCTGATCGGAACCTCGCACAAATACAAGAGCATTTGAGTGACTTTAGTGAGGACACTACGAGGTGTCAACAGGAATCGGACAGGGGCTCGAACACGGCCACGGCGGCGGGACCGGGAGCGCCGCCACGCCGATGGCAGGGACGGCTTCCGGCGAAGGGTTGGCACGAGGCCCGGCGGGGCGCCACCGTCCCACCGGGCCTCGTCGGGAAACTTCTAGCCTTCCGGAAATGCCTCCCGGAACTTGGCCATGATGTCGGCACCCGCCTTGGAGATCAAGACCGAGTCCGAGAGCAGCGTGATGAGCTGATAGCCGCGGTCGTACAGGGCCTTGGCCTGTTCCCATCCCGCAGAGATGGTCCCCAAGGGCACGCCGATGGCCTTGGCCTTCGCCTCGATGGTGGCAATCGCCGCCTGCACCTCGGGGTGGCCTGGATTCCCAAAATGCCCCATGGACGTTGACAGGTCCATGGGTCCGATGAAGAGCATATCAACCCCCGGGACCTTGCCGATCTCCTCCAGGTTCTGGATGGCTTCCGGCGTCTCCACCTGGAGGATCACCAGGATCTCATCATTTGCCCGCTTGAGATAGTTGGCCGTGTCCCGGCCGTACCCGGCCGCCCGAGGGCTGCCCGCGATCCCCCTCACACCGGCCGGCGGGTACTTGCACGCCCGGACGGCGGTGACAGCCTGCTCCCGCGTGTTGATGCTGGGGATCATGACCCCGTAGGCCCCGGCGTCCAGGATGCGCTTGATCCACACCAGGTCATTCCACGGGGAGCGCACGATCGGGACCGCTCCCGCCGCGGCCATGGCCTGGCACTGCGAGACCAGCGTCAACACATCGCCCGGCGCATGTTCCATGTCGATCAGGATCCAGTCGAAGCCGCCGCGGCTCAGGATCTCCGTGGCCAGGGGGCTGCACAGTTGGGCCCAGGCGCCCGCCGATTTCTTGCCGGCCTTGAGCAGCCGCTTCACTCGGTTCTCGAACGGTTGGGTCATCGACGCCTCCTTTGCATTCCGGGATGCAGGATTGACACAAGCTCGGGTGCGACACGGGTCCGATCCGGCGCGTAGCCTAGCCACCTTGAGGTCATTCGTCCAGCCGGATCTGCCCCCGCACCATCAAACCAGACAATCGGGCAATCGCCCGCAATTCCCCTTCCTCAGGCGGCCCCCCCCGCACAGGGCCGCCAGAACGGCCCTGGCCTCGTGGAGAGAGGGCACCACACGATACGCCAGGGCGGAGATCTCCGCGGGCGGCAGCAGAAGATCCGGAATCAGGATGGGGGTCATGCCCGCCGCGCAGGCTGCCAGGATTCCCGGCGCGGAGTCTTCCAGCACGATGCACCGCCCGGGTGCCACGCCCAGCTGCTCCGCCGCCCGGAGCAGGATATCGGGCGCCGGCTTCCCCCGGGCGACCTGGTCCCCGCCGACGACGGCCCGGAAGCGCGTCGCGAGGTTCGCTCGGGTCAGGATCTCCACGGCCCGCGCGCGTGCCGTGGACGTCGCGACCGCCGCGGGAACCCCCCACGCCTCGAGCGCCGCCAGCATCTCGAAGAGTCCGGGCTTCGGCGGGATGCCGTGCCGGGCGACCTCCTCCGTGAAGAGCCGCTCCTGGAGCGCGGAAATCTCCTGGAGCGGAACGGAGGGGCCCAGCGCCCCGGTCAGGAGCGCCTCCGAATCCGCGGCATTCAGGCCCACCGTCGAGAGGTACACGTCCTCCCTCTGGGCGCAGCCGTGCAGGGCGGCCGCGCGCTGCCAGGCCCGGAGCGCGATCCGCTCCGTATCCAGCATCAAGCCGTCCATGTCGAAGATCACCGCTCGCGCCTCCCCCTCTCTCACCGGACTCCCCTCCGGACCGGCGAATCGGCGTTGAGGGATGCACGCGCCGTTCCCGGGACCAAGACAGGCCGGAGCATGGGATATTCGGAGAGGAGGGGCAGGCGGGGCATGGCGCCATGCAGCGAGAAGCGGGGGAAGGTCACTCCGCCGACCGCTTCGCCTTCAAGGCCAGCGCCGTCTTGATCGTGCCGATGAGGTCCTTGGGTCCGAAGGGCTTGCGCATCGCCAGGGTGGCCCCGGCCTGGAAGCCCTTGACGTTCAGGTCGGGGTCATGCATGGCCGTCAGGATGATGATGGGTGTGTCCTTGAACTCCGGCTCGGCCCGCAGCCGGCGGCAGACCTCGAAGCCGCTCATCTTGGGCATCATCACGTCCAGGATGATCAGGTCCGGACGCTCCTTCTTGGCCAGCTCGATCCCCGAGGGACCGTCGGGGGCCGTCAGGGGCTGGTAGGAGTACGCCTCCAGTGCGTCGGAGAAGAGAGAGAGGAGCAGCCGGTCGTCATCGATGCAGAGGATCTTGGCTCGGCCGAAGACGGCCGCTGCCTTGTCGGTGTCAATGCTCCCTGCGTCCACGGGGCATCCGCAACTCTGGCACCGGAACTTGACGCGACCTCCCTCCCGGTACTCATATCGTGGTTGCGTCGAATTGCAGTACGGGCAAAAGATCGTATTCTTCACAGCCTGCGCTCCCTCTTCCCGACAGGGCTCGTGGCCACGACACTGGGTGAGGCCCACTCGCATTCTCGGCCTCTCCGCGGCCGGATCCTGAGCGACCATCAGCCGGAGGCCGGAGCGGCCAGGGATAGTTCAACCGCGAGGCTACCCAAAGCGCCTCCGACTGTCAACAGGGAATCCCCGCGCGCACGGCGATCAACGCCGACCCGTCCTACCGGTCCTGGACGGGACCCGCGAACCGGCGGGGTGGACAGTTCGCCTCCGGCCTGGCACCCCCAGCCTGCCGCTCCCCCGTTCTTCCATCCCCCGTTCTTCCAACTTGACAGGAACCGAGCAAGTACGGCATCCTCGCAGGACGCAGCCCGTTGCGGCCCGACCCCGGCTGGCCTCGCCGCGGCGGTGGAGACGGGAGGCCGGCCACCCGTCGGGGATTCGCCGCAGCCATCGGACCCCGGGACGCCCGAAGGACAACGCCGTTCGGGCGCGAGAGGCGAGCGCAGCGCTTCCTGCACAGGCTCGAGGCTCGCGCCGAGAAGAGAAGCCGCCATGACCACCACTGATTCGAGTCCCTCCGCAGATTTCATCCGTCTCGCGGTGATGGAGGATCTGAAGGCGGGTCGCTACGCCCACGTGCACACCCGCTTCCCCCCGGAGCCGAACGGGTATCTGCACATCGGCCACGCCAAGGCCATCTGCATCGACTTCGGCATCGCGGCGGAGTTCGACGGGCAGTGCAACCTGCGCTTCGACGACACCAACCCCGTGAAGGAGGAGGTGGAGTACGTCGAGTCCATCCAGCAGGATATCCGCTGGCTGGGCTTCGACTGGGCAGACCGGCTGTACTACGCCTCCGATTACTTCGGGCAGTTGTACGAGTACGCCGTGAGGCTCATCCGCAAGGGGAAGGCCTATGTCTGCGATCTGAGCGCGGAGCAGATCCGCGAGTACCGGGGCACGCTCACCTTGCCGGGCAGGGAGAGCCCGTACCGGAATCGCGCGGTGGAGGAGAACCTGGACCTGTTCGCCCGCATGCGCGCCGGGGAGTTCCCCGAGGGCTCGCGCACGCTGCGCGCCAAGATCGACATGGCCGCCGGCAACATCAACCTGCGCGACCCGGTGATGTACCGCATCCTCCACGCGGCGCACCACCGCACGGGCGATCGGTGGTGCATCTATCCGATGTACGACTTCGCCCACGGCCAGTCGGACTCCATCGAGGGCATCACCCATTCCCTGTGCTCGCTGGAGTACGAGGACCACCGCCCGCTGTACAACTGGTACCTCGACGAGCTGGGGATCTTCCATCCCCGCCAGATCGAGTTCGCGCGCCTGAACGTCTCCTACACCGTGCTGAGCAAGCGGAAGCTCCTGCGCCTGGTCAAGGAGGGGCACGTCAAGGGATGGGACGATCCGCGCATGCCCACCCTCTCGGGCCTGCGCCGCCGGGGGTACACGGCGGAGGCCGTCCGGGATTTCTGCGAGCGGATCGGCGTGTCCAAGAAGGACAGCAGGGTGGACATCGCCCTGCTGGAGCATTGCCTGCGCGAGGATCTGAACCGGCGCACGCCGCGCGTGCTGGGGGTGCTCAAGCCCCTGCGCGTCGTGATCGAGAATTACCCCGAGGCGCAGATCGAGGAATTTGCGGCCGTCAACAACCCCGAGGACCCCGCCGCAGGGACCCGCCTGGTGCCCTTCTCGCGCGTCCTGTACATCGAGCAGGACGACTTCCGCGAGAGTCCGCCCCCCAAGTATTACCGCCTGGCGCCGGGGCGCGAGGTGCGCCTGCGCTACGCGTACTTCATCCGCTGCGTGGACGTGGTGAAGGATGCGGCGGGGACCGTGGTGGAGCTGCGCTGCACCTATGACCCGGCCACGCGGGGCGGCGATGCCCCGGATGGCCGCAAGGTGAAGGCCACCATCCACTGGGTCTCGGCGGCCCACGCCGTGCCCGCCGAGGTCCGCCTCTACGACCGGCTCTTCCTCGACGAGGACCCGGACGAGGCGGACGAGGGGCGGGATTTCCTGGGGAACCTGAACCCGAACTCGCTGGAAGCCCTCACCGGGTGCCGGGTCGAGCCCAGCCTGGCCGACGCCCGGGCCGGAGCCATCTATCAGTTCGAGCGCCAAGGCTACTTCTGCGTAGACCCCGACGCCAAAGTTGGCCTGCCGGTGTTCAACCGCGCGGTCTCCCTCAAGGACGAGTGGGCCAAGATCGAGAAGGGTCAGCGCCCCAGATAGCGGCGATCGGCCCTGCCGGGTGCGGGGCCAGGCGGGCAGGACCCGGCATCCAGACCCCTCAATTGGCCCCGTCCTTCTGCCCCGGACGGCATTCGGGTGGCTATCGGCGTTCACACAGGTCAACCTTGACACGTCGCGGGAAACGGCATAGCGTCCCGGTCAGGCGCCCCGCCACTTCGCATCCCAGCCCATGGACGATCGGGGGGATATCCAAGCGGAGCCGGGAACATGAGTCAAGACGACATTGACGGCGCGAGAACCCGACCGGGAAGGATCTGAGACGTGACCAAGTACATCGGCATCCTCACGTCAGGCGGCGACAACCCCGGCCTGAACGCGGCCATCCGGGGGGTGGGGAAGGCGGCGCTCGGCTTCCACGGCATGCAGGTGATCGGCTTCCGCGATGGATTCCGCGGCTTCATGGAGAACCGCACCATGGAGCTGGATGACAACACGCTGTCCGGAATCCTGACGCAGGGTGGCACCATCCTCGGGACCAGCCGAGACAAACCGCACCGGATGCCCGTGGGCGGGAAGCTGCTCGACATGACGGATGTCATGGCGGACAACTATCACAGGCACAATCTGGATGTGCTGGTGTGCCTGGGCGGCGGCGGCACGCAGAAGAACGCGTACCGCTTGGCGAAGAAAGGGCTGAACATCATCACGCTGCCGAAGACCATCGACAACGACGTGGTGCTGACCGATGTCACCTTCGGCTTCGACACGGCGCTCAGCGTCGCCACGGAAGCCATCGACCGCCTGCACAGCACGGCGCACAGCCACCATCGCATCATCGTCGTCGAGGTCATGGGCAACAAGGTGGGCTGGCTGGCGCTGGGCGCGGGCATCGCCGGCGGCGCCGACGTGATCCTCATCCCCGAGATTCCCTACGACGTGCAGCCCATCGCCGATGCCATTCGCCGGCGCAGCCACAGCGGCAAGCGGTTCAGTCTCGTGGCCGTGGCCGAAGGGGCGCTCTCCAGGCAGGACGCTGCAGCGCTTCAGTCGGCGCAACACAAGGCCGCCCAGGCCAAGTCCAAGGCCGCCCAGGCCAAGGCCGAAGCGGACCTGGAGCGATCGGGGTCCCAGCATGCCGACAACACCATGCGGCTGGCCAAGCAACTGGAGGGGCTGACCGGTCTGGAGTCACGCGTCACCATCCTTGGCCACCTGCAGCGCGGCGGCACACCCACCGCCGCGGATCGGCTGCTGGCCAGTCGTCTGGGCACCGCCTGCGCCGACCTCATCCATCGGGGCCAGTACGGCGTGATGGTGGCGGCGCGGGGCGATGGCGCCAAGCCCGTGCCCCTCGAAGCCGTCGCGGGGAAACTGAAGTCGGTGCCGCTGGACCACTCCTGGGTCGCCACGGCCCGCCGGGTCGGAACGTGCCTGGGGGACTAGCCCCCATGGAGCTCTACATCCTTCGTCACGCCATCGCGGTCACGCGGGGAACCGCAGGGTTCCCGCAGGACAGCGAGCGGCCGCTGACCGATGCAGGCCGCGCCAAGCTGCGCCGCGTGGTGCGGGGGATGAACGCGCTCGGCCTCGGCTTTGACCTGATACTGTCGAGTCCCTCTGTCCGTGCGCGACAAACCGCGCAGGACGTCGCCAGCCAGATGGGCGCCGAGAAAAAACTCCGCCTCACGCCGCATCTTGCCCCGGACGGCGACCCGCGTGCGCTGGTCCGCCAGATCGCCTCCCTGGGCGCCGCCAGCGGGCGCATCCTCCTGGTGGGCCACGAGCCCTGCCTCAGCGAGCTGATCTCCCTCCTCGTGTCCGGCGATGCGCGAACGGCGATCACCCTGAAGAAGGCCGGGCTGTGCAAGCTCACGGTCCAGAGGCTGCGCCATGGCAGGTGTGCGGTCCTGGAGTGGCTGCTCACTCCCGGCCAGATGGAGAGGATCCGGTAGCGGCTCGACCAGCGCGCCTCCATCCCCCGGCTTCTCATCACCCGTCACCCCCTCGCTGCGTGCCCTCGGACAGGGAGGCAGATCCATGAGACTCGAGAAGTTCATCCGGCCCTTCATCGTCCCCCCCGGCAAGAAGATCTCGTTGAAGCAGGACTATGATCCAGGCTACACGGCCAAGTTCGTGAGAGAGAAGGACGCGGCTGATCTGCTGCAGCAAAGCGTGCAGTGGCTGGCGGAGTACCAGGAGAGACTGTATGCCCAGAGCACGCAGGCGCTCCTCGTCATCCTGCAGGCGATGGATGCCGCGGGCAAGGATGGAACGATCAAGCACGTCATGTCCGGATTGAATCCGCAAGGCTGCCAGGTGTACAGCTTCAAGGCCCCCTCCGCGGAGGAGCTCGACCACGACTACAACTGGCGCCACTTCAAGGCGCTGCCCGAGCGAGGCCGCATCGGGATCTTCAACCGCTCCTACTACGAGGAGGTCCTGGCGGTGCGCGTCCACCCCGAGTTCCTGGCAAACGAAAAGCTGCCCCCCTCGCTGAAGGATCACGGGATCTGGAAGCGCCGCTTCGACGAGATCAACCAGTTCGAGAAGTACCTGGTCGACAACGGCATCCTGGTCCTGAAATGCTTCCTGAATGTTTCCAAGGCAGAGCAGAAGAAGCGGTTCCTGGAACGGATCGCGCAAGCCGAGAAGCACTGGAAGTTCTCGGCCGCCGACGTGAAGGAGCGTGCCTTCTGGAATGACTACATGCAGGCCTATCAGGACGCGCTCAACCACACCAGCACGACCTGGGCCCCCTGGTACGTCATCCCGGCGGACAACAAGTGGTTCACCCGCCTGGCGGTCGCGGCCGTCATCACGGCAAAGATCAAGGAGATTGACCCGCGATACCCGACAGTGGACGGGGACCGCAAGAAGGAAATGCTCTTGGCGAAGCTGGCCCTCGAAGAGGAGAAGTGACCGGTGCCCCACCTCACCCGGATACCGCTCACGGAAAGTTCAAGACTGGCCTCGGGTTCAGGCAGATTCCCCCGTCCCCCCATTTGCCAAAGGGGGGCGGGGGGATTCGAGAGGCGTCTGGGGCGCCTCGCCCCCCAGGTTCGCCAGGCGCTTGCGCACCGAGCCCCGATCGAACCGGGCCCAGAGCTTGGCGAGGCGCCCGCGACGCTGGCGTGCAATCTCCCGCTGTATCTGGATGAGCGCTCCGAGGTCCAGGAGCCGCTCGGCAGCCAGCCCTCCGCGCCGGATCATGGCGGTAGCCAGATCCTGGATCCGACCCATGGCCACGACGGCATCCTGGTGCTCCCCCAGGCAGTCCTGGAGGCGAACCATGGCCGCGATGTATTCCGCCAGGGGATCCGTGCCGGCGGCGGGGTCTGCGAAGGCCTCCCGGAAGAACTCGCAGGCATACCGCAGGCGCTTGCAGAGGATCCGCAGGCGGTGCAGGTCGGCCGCTGCCGAATCCGGGCCGATGCCGCGTCCGAGGCTCAGGACCCGTTTCTGGGCCTTCCGGATCAGCGCCGGCGCCGCATGAGCTACGGGAGCGGCCTGGACCGCCCGGAGGCGCCGCGGAGCCGGAGAGGCCGCCAGGGTTTCCAGACGACGCATGAGGGAGTGGTAGCGCCGGGAGGTCAAGGCTGCGACAAGGGCCTGACGCGCCGGATCCCGCTGCCGGCCCACCTCCTCGGCCATGAGCCCCGCAGCGGTCCCGGCTTCACCCAACCGCTGGGCGTGCGCCTGGAGATTCAGGCTGAACACGTCCAGGTCCCGAACGGCACCCAGGAGCCCGCCGATCCAGCCCAGCTCCACGCGCAGTGACTCGCCCCGCTTCCCTCCGAGGACCCCGGCAAAGAGTCGCAGGGCAGAGCGGAGCCTGCGCGTGGCCACGCGGAGGTCATGGAGGTATTCAGGATCCAGGTCCTCCAGCGTGCCCGTGACGTTGGCCTGCATCTTCAGGGTCTGCTGCCCCACCAGTTTCCGGGCTGCCAGCGCCAGCGGGTCCTCGGGGCGGACTCGCAGATGATCCGGCTGGGGGGCGCCAGGCTCCGGCAGGGCCAGGGCCAGCAGGGCCGCCCGGCACAGGTCGCCGGAGGCCGGAGGAAGGTTCAGGCGGTCGCGCAGGTAGGTGACGAGGTGGAGGAGCGCGTCTGGATTCCCGTCCAGCAGGCGAACGGTGAGGAGGCGCTGTCGCTCGGCGCCTGCCGGCCAGGCCTCGCGCGGCGGGCCCGCGATGAAGCGCTCGACCCGGAGCGCCAGCGTGCCATCCGACGGACTCTGGAGGCGGGCTTCCCAGGCGTACACCTTCAGACGGACGAGGGGAAGCAGCAGCCGACCTGCCGCCACCTCCCGTATCAAGGGGGGGACCTCGGCCGCATCGGGAGAGAGTCCCCGGAGGGGAAGGTCACCCTGAAAGGCTTCTTCGCTCTGCCAGTCCGGGCCAGAGACTTGCCACACCGCGCCACGCCCTGCCTGCCGGAGGCAGAGCCGGTATCCCCCCTTGGCCAGCCGCCCGTCCTGCGTTTCCATGAAGAGGCACTGGTGCCGGAAGGTAACCGGGGGATCTGCCAGGTATCCCGCAAGACGGAGGGCCTGCAGGATGCCCGCCGGGGAACGCCTGACGGGAAGACCGAACCACGCCACGACGTCTCCGGTGCCCATACCGGTCTCCTCCGGGTGCTTCGCGCGTCCCGGGAATGCCCTGCCTCACCATCACTCGTCCTTGGTCCTGGTCCCCGTACGGTAGTCCTGGGGCAGGCTGCCCTTGGCGCCTCGGGCCTGGATGTCTGCGATCAGCGGTTCCAGGGGATAGGCAAACCGCACGATGCGGCAGCTCACCTGGCCCTTGCCCGGGAAATCGCAGAATGCCAGGGCGCCGCGGGGGTCCCCGTCCAGGGGCCGGCCGACGGATCCACAGTTCACGACCCGCACCCCCGCGACCCGCCTCGTGAAGGGGATGTGGCTGTGGCCGCAGACCAGGACCTGCGGGCGAATCTCCCCCAGCTTGTCTGCCAGGGCCCGCGTGGTGATGCTGGGGTAGATGTAGTCGGTGTCCGCCACCGGGCTGCCGTGAACCACCCAGACGTCAGCCCCACCCTCGTTGAAGCGTAGCTCCTTTGGGAGCCCCGAGAGCCAGGCGCGCTCCGCGTCGCCCAGGGCCAGGGCTGTCCAGGCCCCCGGCGCATGGGCCTTCTTCTTCAAGCGCCGCTCCAGCTTCTTGGGGGTCCGCAGGAGGGTGACGACTTTCCGATCCACGTTCCCCAGGACGGCCTCGACCCTCTGCTCCATGAGGAGGCGGATCACCTCGGTCGGGTGAGGGCCGAGTCCCACGATGTCGCCGGCACAGATGACGCGGTCGGCGCGGTTCCGGCGCGTCCACTCCAGGGCACGGCAGAGGGCGGGGAAGTTCGCGTGGATGTCCGAGAGAAACGCAACCCGCATGGCCGTTCCCCGTGTTGGTTGGGTCCCTCGTCTCGCTTGCGTCCCGGCCGCACTCCGCCCGGCGCATGGCCCGCGGGTTGCGTCACGCCCCGGGGGGGATCCGGGCGCCCAGCGATTCCAGCATGGCCTCGATGCGCCTCAGGTCCTTCACCCGCCCTTTCTTGGGCTTCACCCTGAGGGCCTTGATGTCGGCGAGCATGGCGGATAGGACAGGGGCCTTGGGCAGGACAGGGGAATCACCGGCCAGACTCCCGCCGTTCAGCAGGTGGGCCAGCCCGGCCAGGTCACCGTCCAGGCGGTCCAGGAGTGCGGTCCCGGCGTCTTTGAGGAGGGGTCGCAGCTTCAGCAGTTCCTGGGAGACCTGCCGTCCCAGCTGCCGCCGCGCGGACTCCTTGACCGCCTCGGACGTCTTTGCTGCGCGGGACCTGCCGGCGTTCTTCGGCGGAGCCCCGGTCTTGCGCTTCATCTCTGGGGCCAAGCTCTTCCGATGGGTCTCGGTCCTGGTCTTCTCAGATGGCGCGGCCACGGCTCCCCCTCCTCTCCTCGGGCTTCTCTGCACGGTTCAGGACCAGCTGGATCCTCCCCTTCAGGTCTCGGTCCACGGCGGCGATGCTCCGGTTCGCGTTCACGAGTTCGAAGCCGTACCGCTTCTGCATCTTGAAGAACTCGCTGCGAATTCGCCGCTGGTAGCGTACGTAGCTCTGGAACCAGTCACGGCTCAGGCCGCAATCCATGCCCGATTCCCAGTAGTTCAGCTCGGTGTGGCCCTGGAATGTCCGTTGCACCAGGGTGGAGAAGGAGATCGTGAAGTAGAAGACCGCATCGGGGACGATGGCCATGGAGTACACCGAAGCCACCCACTCGGGCTCCGCTCCCCGCACGATGGCGCGGGCCATGAGCGTGTAGATGTACCGATCAGAGAGAACCACGAAGCCCGCCCGCAAGGCGGGAACGATCCGGTTCTCCAACTGGTCATAGAAGTCCGTCGCGTAGAAGAGGCTGAGCGTGCGCGGGCTGAGGATGTTCCCCTGCATCGACCTCTCCAGCTCCGGACCCACGAGGGTGGATCGCCTGAGGCCGACCTGGGCCACCGCGTAGCCTTGCTCCTCCAGCCACGCGGCCAGGAGGGCAATCTGGGTGGACCGCCCCGAGGAGTCCGGCCCCTCGATGACGATCAAGCTGCCCGAGAGCTTGTCCAGATCCACGCCGGCCGGCGCCATGCCGTAGGTACGCTTGAGGCTCATTGGATGTACCTCTTGCGGAAGAAGCCCAGGTCCACCCGGTCCTCGATCAGGCGTCGCACGCTCACCTGCTGGTGGCGGACCGGCCGGCTGGCGTCCACGACGGTGAACTCGAACTCGTCCACCATGGTCAGGTATTCCTCCAGGACTCGTTCCTGGAAGATCCGGAAGCTCTCGGTGAGATCGGGACTCAGATCCAGGTCCATGCCGGCCTCGAAGTACTTGAGCTGCGGCCTGCCTTCCAGGATCCGTCCCAATGCCACGTCCAGGGGGAGCCGGAAGAAGAACGTGAGGTCGGGGATCCGGGCGAAGCCGTACAGCTTCCGGAGCCACCCCGGGTCACAGCCGCGCACCGCGTCCCGGGCGAAGGCCGTGAAGATGTAGCGGTCGCACAGGACGAGGTAGCCCGCCCGCAGGAGGGGCAGGATCTGCCGCTCGTAGCGGTCGGCGAAGTCCGTGGCGTGGATGAGACTGAAGGTGGTGGGGGTGAGGAGCTGTCGCTTCTTCCCCTTGCGGGTGGCCTCGCGGACCAGGACGGAGGAGTTCCACTCCGAGAAAAACACCCGGTAGCCCTTGCCCTGCAGCCACCGGTGGACCAGGTGAACCTGGGTGGACTTCCCCGATCCGTCGAGGCCCTCGACGGCGATGAGCTTGCCGGGAAGCTTCTCCTTGGTGGCTGCCATCATGCAGTCCCCCTCTCCGGTGTGTAGAATCTCACCGGCAGGCCGAAGGTGCGCTGGAACAGGTCTGCTCTCTTCTACAGCGCCCACCCCTCCAGGAGCATGTCGCCCTCACCCTCCAGCTCCAGCCGCAGGTCCCCTCTCTGGAGCTTGACGCGCACCCGGCGGACCGTCCGGCGGTGGTCCCGATCCGGGGAGTCGGCCAGCCGGAGGATGGCGGCGAGGCGTGTGACCCGCCGCCGGTCCTCCCGGCCGAGCACCGCGTAGGCGATTCTGGGGGCTCCGGCCGGGCAGCCGTCCTACGGCTTCGGGGTCGCCGCCGGCGCCTGTCGCTTGATCACGTTCATGGCCGTGCCGATCATGGCGGCGATGTCCGCCACGCTGGCGGGCACGATCATCGTGGTGTCGCTGGCGTTGGCCAGTTCCCCGAACTTCGTGAGGTACTGTTCGGCCACCCGGAGTTGAATCGCCTCATAGCCGCCCGGCATCTGGGTGCACTCGGCCACCCGACGGATGCCTTCCGCCGTCGCCGTCGCGATGGCGAGGATCGCCGAGGCCGCTCCCTCAGCTTCGTTGATCTGCTGCTGCTTCCTGGCCTCGGAGGCCTTGATCACCTGCTGCTTCTGTCCCTCGGCGGTGTTCACCGCGGCGTCGCGCTCGCCCTCGGAGGCCAGGATCACCGCGCGCTTCTCGCGCTCTGCCCGCATCTGCTTTTCCATGGCGGCGAGTATGTCCGGCGGCGGGCTGATGTTCTTGATCTCGTAGCGGAGGACCTTGACCCCCCAGGGCTCCGACGCTTTGTCCAGCTCGTTGACCACCTGCGTGTTGATGTGCGCGCGCTCCTCGAAGGTTCGATCGAGGTCGATCTTGCCCACCTCACTCCTGAGCGTGGTCTGCGCAAGCTGCGTTATCGCGAACAGATAGTCCGACACGCCGTAGGAGGCGCGCTCTGGGTTAAGCACTTTCAGGTACAGAACGCCGTCCACGTGGACCTGGACGTTGTCGCGCGTGATGCAGACCTGCTCCGGAATGTCCAGGGCCGTTTCCTTGAGGGAATGCCTGTACCGAATGGCGTCGAGGAAAGGCAGAAGGATGTGGAAGCCGGCGCCCAGGGTATCCCGGTATCTTCCCAGTCGCTCGACCACGTAGGCGCTCTGCTGCGGGACCACCACGGCCGTCTTGGCGACGATGACGATCACCAGGACGGCCAGTACGACCGCAACGATCAAGGCTTCGGTCATGGGAGGCCTCCTTTGGCGTTACTCCCCCCGCACCCAGAGTGTCAAGCCCTCCACCCTCACCACGCGGCAGCGCCGCCCTCGCGCGAGTGGCCGTTCGTCCCGGTTGATCACCGTCCACGCCGTCCCGCGTAGCTCTGCCTTGCCAACGGCGCCCGGCGACAAGTCGTCCGCCAGCGTGGCCACCTCGCCTTCCAGGGTGTCGATCGGATCCGGCCGCTCCTTCGAACGCGCCAGCCGCAACAGGCGGGGTCGAAACACGAGCAGGGACGCCACGGAGATCACGGAGAACAGGAGCCACTGCGCCCAGGTCGGTCCGCCCCAGCCGAGCCCGGCCATGGCGCCCACGACGAGCGCGCCGATGCCGAAGAAGAGGACATAGAAGCCGCCGGGGGTCAGGATCTCGCATCCCACCAGGAACAGTCCGAGTACCAGCCACAGCCACCAGTACATCGCGTCTCCCTGTCGCCTCGCGCTGTCAGGAGGGGAAAGATGATTGCCCCTCGCGGGTGACACCCAGTCATCCCCGACCAGTCCCCCGCGCCCGCACCGGGCGCCGACCCGACCCGGATTCCTGGATGCCATGGGGGATACCCCAGACATGGGCCGGGTGTCAAGCGGAAAGGGGGTGGTGTGGCGAGACGGCAGGCGCCCGCCGTGTGGTTCTATGGCTGATCGAGCGCTGGAGAACAATCTCTCCCGGGCGATGCGTCAGCTCAAGGGTCTGTACACCCAGCGCTTCAACCGCCGTCACAGGCGGCCGGGGCACTCCTTCCAGGGGCGCGTCGACCCAACGGGCATCCTGCGTTCATGAGGAACAGGTTCTGGAGGTGCGCTGCGCCCCCAGTGCAACGGGGCGCGCATGGACCGGTGTGCACCCGATGCGGACAAATCGACCGCTGGTCGCGACAGGGGTTGACGGATGGTGTAGGATGCGTAGGTGAGGTGGCCGAGAGGCCAGACCTGGGTTGCATGGCGGGCAGAGAGGGGCGCGAGCATGGAACCGAGCGGACGCGTGCTGGGTCTGGTGGGGAGCCCGAACCGCGAGGGCCGGACGTATCGGATGGTGAGGGCGACGCTGGAGAGGGCGGCAAAGGCCGGCGCCGAGGTCGAGCTGGTCCAGATGGCCGACCACATGGTGGAGGCGTGCAAGGACTGCCTGCCCTGGGAGTGCATGACCACCCTGAGGTGCCGGCACCCCGACCCCGCCTTCGACTACCTGAGCGAGAGACTCCTCCGCTGCGGCGCCCTGGTCCTGGGCACGCCCATCTACTGGTGGGACACCAGCGGGATGGTCAAGCACCTCATCCTGAAGATGTTCCGCGTCTACGCGCGCTCGGCCCCCCTGGCCGGCCTGCCCGCCCTGGGCATCGGCATCGCCGGTGGCACCGGCAACGGCCTCGTCTCGGGTCTCCGGCCCGTGTACCACTTCTTCCAGGTCCTGCACATGCGCGCCATCGACCCACTGCCGGTGACCCGGTTCAACTGGGACGCGGCGCTCGCGCGGGCAGGCGACCTGGGCGCGCAGCTCGCCTCGATGGCCGGCGCCCGTCATCGGTTCGCTGGACTGGAGGAGCGGCTACTCTGGTACGACGCCCTGCCCTACCTCGGACTGAGCCGGGCCGCCGAGCGGCGCCTGCTCGCCGACCTGACCACGGCGGCCCTGGCCGAGAACGCCGACCCCGCCATCGCCCGCGGCCTGGCCCAGGCTGACCTGCTGGCCGCCCGGGGGGAGAGCCTGCGGTCACTCCAGGAGATCACCCGCGCCTACGAGGCGGGCGTGAAGGTATTCGAAGCCAGCCAGGGGTAGGCTGTCAGGGGCGAAGACGCGGACTCACGATTGGCCTGCGGGCAGTTGCCCCTCGGCTAATGCAGGATAGCTCCCCCCGCCACGTTGATCGCCTGACCCGTGAGGTACTCGGCGGCATCCGAGGCGAGAAAAGCGACGACCTCGGCGACATCCCCCGGAGTGGCCAGCCGGCCGAGGGGGACTGTCGCGGCCAGCCGCCGGAGGCGCTCCGCCCGCCGAGCGGCGTCGTAGCTCCCGTCCTCGCGGCGCCCGAAGTAATCCACGCGATCCGTGTCCATCGGCCCGGGACAGACCGTGTTCACCGTGATGCCTGCCGGCGCCACCTCCATCGCCAGGGCCTGGGCGAAGCCGACGAGGCCGAACTTCGAGGCGCAATAGGCCGCCAGGTTGGCTTCCCCGACCCTGCTGTTATCGGACCCGATGTTGATGATCCTTCCCCGGATGCCCCGCTCGAGCATGAGCCTCACGACCGCCCGCGAGCACAGAAACACTCCCTTCAGGTTCACGTCCAGGACGGCATCCCACGCCTCTTCGGAGAGCTGGACCACGGGCACCCGATCGGCGCCGGGAGGCGCGGCGGCGTTATTCACCAGGATGTCGATCCGCCCGAAGGCCTCGAGCGCCTGCGCGATGACCGCCTCGATCTGACCGGGCGATTTGACGTCCAGCAGTGCCGTCAGGGTTCGCCGGCCGGCCGCCCGGACCTCTGCCGCGACTGTCTCGAGCCCGCCCCAGTCCCCCGTGGGCTTCGCGGGGACAACCCTGGTACCCTTCGGGGCGACGTCTGTCAGCACCAGGTCGGCGCCCTCCTCGGCCAGGCGGCGCGCCACGGCCCGTCCGACCCCATGCTCTCCGCCGCTCCCGGTCACCAGTGCAATCTTCCCGCGCAGGCTCCCCATTCCACCCTCCCTGAAGAATTCACCGCCATCGCCGCTCAGATCAGCGGCCCCGCGCGAAGCCGAAGAGTCGAGCCGGGTTCTCCCAGAGGACCCTCTGCCGGTCCGCCGGGCTGGGCAGCCATCGGCCTAGCAGGCGCAGCAGGTTGCCGTACTCGACCTGCTGGGCGGTATTGATGAAGGGCCAATCGGACCCCCAGAGGCAGCGGTCCACGCCGTAGGCGCCCACGATCGCGGCCACGAAGGGTTCCACATCCTCGTGGGGGTAGGGGTGCAGGGAGGCCCGGAAGGAGGCCGAGAGCTTCACGGCCGCGTCGGTCTCGCGGCCGAGTCCCAGCACGGCGGCAAATCCCGGCTGGTCGATGCCGCGGGATGCATCGGGCTCGCCGAAGTGGTCGACGATCAGCCGCGCCCCGCACCGGCGCAGCGCCGGCGCGGCCTCCGCCCACACATCCCCTGTCGCATACACCTGCACGAACCAGCCGAGGGCCGCGACGCGGGAGAGATACCGTTCGGCGCCTGGTCTGGTCAAGGCCAGGCGATCCGACCGCATGAGGTTCAGCCGGATGCCGACGACCCCCCTGTCCTTCAGGGCCGTCATCTCCGCGTCGCTCGCCGACGGGGAGATCACGGCGATACCCTTGATCTTCCCGCCGCTCCGCCCCATCGCCTCCAGCATGCAGGCGTTCTCCTCCCCGTAGCAGCTCGGCTGCACCAGGAGCGCATGGGTGATCCCGTGAGCGGCGAGGACCCGGGCGAAGGCCTCCCCATCGCCCGTCTCGTCCGCCCGGGGCATGTACCCCGGACCCTGCGAGTACGGAAACCTCCGGGGGTCAATGACGTGCGCGTGGCAATCGACGCCAGGGGTATCCGGCATGCTCCCTCCTCTGCTGGCAAGTCACCTTCCCGAACAAGTTCCCCGCGGGGTACCGGCGGCTCGCGGCGGGCCTCACGTCTTCACCGCGCCCGCCGTCATCCCCCGGATCAGGCGCTCGGAGAACAGGACATAGGCCAGGATCACGGGGACGATGGCGATCATGAGCCCGGTCGCGATCATCCCGATATCCTGCATCTGATCCCCCATGAATTTCTGGATCCCCAGGGGCAGCGTCCGCATCTCCTCGTCCGTGATCAGGACCACCGCGTACAGGAACTCGTTCCAGAGGCTGATGAAGTTCAGGATGATGGTCGTGGCGATGGCGGGAACGCCCACCGGCAGCGTCAGCCGCCAGAAGGTGTGGAAGTCCGAGCAGCCGTCGATCTTGGCGGCCTCGTACAGCTCCTGGGGGATCCGGGAGAAGAACCCCTCCAGGATGTACATCGTCAGTGGGAGCTGGATCGACACGTAGACCAGGCTGAGGCCCGCCCGGGTGTTGAACAGACCGTACTCCACCAGCACCTGGAACAGGGAGATGATGGTCACCTGGGGCGGGAAGATGATGGCGCTGAAGATGATGAAGTAGACCAGCCGGTTGCCCCGGAACCGGTAGCGTGCGAGGCAGTGGGCGGCCATGGCGCCGATGATGGTCAGGACCGCCACCGCCGAGACGACGACCGCCGTGCTGTTCCAGAAATAGGTCCCGTAGTGCGACGTTGTCCAGGCGGTCACGAACTTCTGCCAGTGGAAGTGCTCCGGCAGGCCGTAGGGATCGGCGCTGATCTCGGAGGTCGTCCGCAGGGACATCACGCTCACCCAGGCGAACGGCCCGGCCGAGAACACCGTGTAGGCCGTGAGGACGATCAGGAGCAGCCCCTGCTTCCAGCCCCGCAGAACACCCATGGCTCAGTACTCCAGGCGCTCCTGCTGCCGGAACAGCCAGCTGAGGCCCAGGACGAAGGCCAGGACCACGACGAACCACACGGCCGCGACCGCCGAGGGGTACCCCAGGTCGAAGGTGTTCCACTCGAAGGCGCGCTTGTAGACGTAGGTGGACACCGTCTCCGTGGACCAGAGCGGCCCGCCCCGCGTCATGATCCAGACGAGGTCGAACACCTTCATCTTTCCCACGAAGGCGAGGATCAGCAGGTTGAGCAGGGTGGGCCGGAGCATGGGGAGGATGATGTGGATGAGCTTTCGGCCCCAGCCGCAGTTGTCCAGCTCCGCCGCCTCCAGGACCTCGTCGGGCAGGGCGAACAGGGCGGCCAGGCAGACGACCATGTTGAACCCCGCCCACTTCCAGGCATGGGTGAAGATGAGCGCCCACAGCGCCGTGGCCGGATCGCCGATCCAGGAATGCGCCCAGGCGCCCAGGCCGAGAGACCGGAGGAGCACGTTCACGACGCCCCAGTCGTAGTTGTAGATCCACATCCACAGAATGCCCACCACGACGTAGGAGATCAGGACCGGCGTGAACCAGGCGACCCGGAAGAACCGCGCGAAAGGCACCCCGGCATACAGGCACAGCGCCAGGAGTAGCCCCGTGGCGACATCCGCCAGCGGGGCCACCGTGGCCCAGAGCATGGTGTTGGCCACCGCCCTCCAGAAGGTGGGATCCTGGGTGAACAGGGTGACGAAGTTTGCCAGGCCCACGTACTCTTCGACCCCGCGCGGCTTGATGATGTGCAGGCTGTTGTAGAACGTCAGGAAGACCGGATAGATGGTGAAGGCCGCGTACACCAGGACCGCGGGCGTGAGGTACACCAGGATCGCGCCCCAGGGAGGCTGGGACGGACCCCCCCGGACCCGCGCGCGCCGTCGCGAGGTGGCGAGGGAGCCTGCGGCCGGGGCAGACACCAGGGGTGGAGAGGTTGTCAGTTGGGCCATGGCCAGACCGACTTCCCGGAGGAGAACGGGCGCATCCCCGGCGCCCGTTCTCCCGGCCCGTGGGGATCCCGGCTCGAGGCGGCTACTTGACGCACCCCTGATTCATCATCTCTACGGCCTTGTCGACGGCGAGCAGGCCGCCGGGGAAGGCCGTGTTCATCACCTGGACGAAGCTCTCGCGGCACTGGCCCTTGAGGTGGTCGATGGGGATGCCGATGTAGTACTCCGCCCCCTTGTTGCGCTCCGCCAGCTCCCGGAAATAACCGGCGTACTTTCCGGAGACCTTGCTGGCATCACTCTTGATCCCGGTCTGGAGGAAGATGGTGCTGAGCCAGAGCGTCCCCATCTCGGGGGTGGCCATCTCGTTCAGGAGTCCGGCCGCCAGCTTCGGGTTCTTGGTGGCCGCATTGATCGAGAAGCTGCCCCCCACCGCCAGGGTCTTGCACTGGTTGCACGCCCCGCCGTCCATGGCGGGGATGCTCATGATGCCGAGGGGAAAGTTCTCGGGCTGCCCGCCCTTGTCCGGGGGGACGAAGGCGCGCCCAGTGTAGAAGGAGCCCATGGGGAACATCAGGGCGCCGGGCTTGGTGTGGAAGTAATAGTGGGACTCCCCCAGCTTGAGCGTGGCAAAGCTCTTGGGGTAGGCCCCGGCGTCCACGAGCTGCCTGACATAGGTGAAGACCTGGACCACCCGCGAGTCCTTGTAGGAGAGCTTGCCGTCGATCAGCTTCCCGTAGTCGGCCCGGCCGAGTTTCTTCAGGAGCGCTTCGTGCAAGATGTACGCGCCGGGGTACGGCCGATCCCCCACCCCCTGGGCGATGGGGGTCATCCCCGCCGCCACGGCCTTCTTGACGAGGTCGAGGAACTGCCCCTGGCTCAGCTGGCCGTTCGCAGGGAGGGTCACTCCCAGCTTCTTCATCCACTCCTTGTTGTAGTACAGCTCGACCGTGTAGGCCTCCTTCGGCAGGCCATAGGCCTTGCCGTTGTGGGTCCAGACGTCCCGCGCCCAGCCCTCGACGTTCTCCCAGTGGAGGAGGTCGTTCAGCGGGAGGAGGAAGCCGTTGTCGATGTACTCGGTCTGATCCGGCTCCGTGTAGAAGATGTCAGGTCCCTGCCCGGCCCGCAGCGCCGCCTTCAGGGCTGCGTACAGCGGCTCCTTCTGGTACCAGGTGAACTTGACCTTCACCCCCGGATTCTTCTTCTCGAAGTTCCGCGCCGCGGTCTCGGCCCAGGCAACCTTGGCGGCCTCGTCCGCCTCGTGGCTCCAGAGCGTGATCGTCGTCTCCGCCGCCTGAGAGGTCCCCGCACCCATCCCCATGCCCAGAAGCCCCAGCACGAGCCAGCAGCCCAGCACAGCCCTTATCCTTCCCATGACGGCCCTCCCCCTTTGTACGGTGTCACGTCCACCCACACCCGGTTTGATCCACACCCCGGAGATGCCCTGCTCTCCCGCATGACGCCCGCAAGCGCTCCGCCTGCGGGCAGGACCACCGTTTATTGCCGCTCGACCACAAGCGCTATCCCCTGCCCGACGCCGATGCACATGGTTGCGAGACCGATGGACTTGCCGCGGCGGCGGAGAGTGTGGACGAGCGTCGTGAGGATGCGTGCGCCGGAGCAGCCAAGCGGGTGGCCGAGGGCGATGGCGCCGCCATGCGGGTTCACCCGCGGGTCCTCGGGATCCAGCCCCCAGGCGGTGAGCACTGCGAGGGACTGGGCGGCGAAGGCCTCGTTCAGCTCGATGAGATCCACGTCCCCCAGGCCGAGCCGTGCACGCTCCAGCGCCTTCTTCGCTGCGGGGACGGGGCCGATGCCCATGACGCGCGGGGCCACACCGGCCGCGCCGCCGCTCCTGATGCGCCCCAGGGGCTCGAGCCCGTGGGCCCGGGCGTAGGCGTCGGAGGCGAGGAGAAGGGCCGCGGCGCCGTCGTTCAAGGGACTCGAGTTTCCGGCCGTGACGGTCCCCCCCTTCCGGAAGGCGGGCTCCAGCTTGGCGAGCTTCTCCAGCGAGGTGTCGCGGCGGGGGCACTCGTCCGTGCTCACCTTCCCCTCCTTCACCTCTACCGGCACGAGCTCCTCGGAAAAGGCTCCCGACTCCTGGGCTTCCACGGCCTTCCGATGACTCGCGAGGCTGAAGCGGTCCTGGGCCTCTCGGGAGATGCGGTACTCGACGGCAAGATTCTCCGCCGTCTGGCCCAGCGTTTCGGTATGTCCCAGGGCCTCCATCCTGGGGTTCACGAAACGCCAGCCCAGCGCCGTGTCGTAGAGGGTGGCATTGCCCCGCATGAAGGGCCTGTCCGGCTTGGGCATGGCCCAGGGCGCCCGCGACATCGACTCCACGCCGCCGGCGACGAAGACGTGACCGTCGCCTGCGGCGATGGCCCGGGCGGCCTGGATCACTGCTTCCATGCCCGAGCCGCACAGACGGTTCACGGTGGCGCCCGGCACAGATTCCGGATATCCGGCGAGCAAGAGGCCCATCCGCGCAACGTTCCGGTTGTCCTCGCCCGACTGATTGGCGCACCCCAGGTAAACATCCTCGACCTCGGCCGCGGGCACACGGCAGCGGGCGAGCACAGCCTGTAGCACCACGGCCGCGAGGTCGTCAGGGCGCACGGAGGCGAACTGGCCGCCGGCCCTCCCGATCGGGGTCCGTACCGCCTCGAGGATCCAGGCTTCCGCCATCCGCGCCTCCTTTCGTCGTGCGGGGGTGATGGGTCAGGCCGCCGTTCTCGCAGGGACTCTGCCCGCTCACGTCCGCAGCGCGGCCTCCTGGAACCGCGCCGCGGTCTTGGCACGCACCGTGTCAACGGAGACGCCCGGCGCGCACTCGACGAGCGAGAGCCCGTTCTCACCGACGCCAAAGGTGGCCAGCTCTGTCACCACCCAGGTCACGGGTCGAAGCGAGGTCAGCGGAAGGGTGCATTCCCGCACCAGCTTCGGTGCCCCGTCCTTGGCGGTGTGGGTCATCACGACAATCACATTCCGGGCTCCCGACATGAGATCCATGGCGCCGCCCACGCCGAGCACGGGCTCTCCCGGGATGGCCCAGTTCGCCACCCGCCCCTTCTCGTCCACCTGGAGCGCCCCCAGGATCACCGCGTCCACGTGACCGCCGCGGATCATGGCGAAGGACGTGGCGCTGTCGAAGAAGGAGGCGCCCAGCCGCTCCGTGACGGGACGCTTCCCCGCGTCCACCAGATTCGGGTCCACCCGGTCCCTCTCGGGCGGGGGCCCCACACCCAGCAGGCCGTTCTCCGTCTGGAAGCAGAGGGTGTCCGCATCCACGAAGCGGGTCACCAGGGTGGGAATTCCAATCCCCAGGTTGACGACCCAGCCGGGCTGGAGCAGCGCGGCCGCCCGGCTCGCGATCAGCTCCTTCTCGTTCATAGCCGCTCCTTCGCCAGCACAAGATAATCCACGTAGAGGTGGGGCGTGGCGATGGTCTCGGGGTCGAGCTGGCCCACGTCCACCACCTCGTCCACCTCGGCGAGCACCACCTCCGCGGCGGTGGCCATCATCGGGTTGAAGTTCCGCGCGGTCTTGTAGTAGATCAGGTTGCCGAGCCGGTCCGCCTTGTGGGCGCGCACCAGCGCCACGTCCGCTCGCAGTGGCTCCTGCAGCAGGTACATCTTCCCGCCGATCTCACGGACCTCCTTCCCTTCCGCCAGGAGGGTCCCTACCCCCGTGGGGGTGTAGAAGCCGCCCAGTCCCGCCCCGGCGGCCCGCATCGCCTCGGACAGGGTCCCCTGGGGCAGGAGGGTCACCTCGATCTGCCCCCGCGCTCGAGCTTCGGCCACCTCGGGATTGCTCGTGAAGAACGACCCGATGGCCCGGCGCACCTTCCCGAGCCGGAGCGTCTCCCCCAGCCCTTTCCCGGGCTCTCCCAGGTTGTTGCTGATGATGGTGAGGTCCTTGCGCGGGCTCGCATTCAGGGCGCGGATCAGGGTCAGCGGCGCCCCCACCAGCCCAAACCCTCCGACCATGAGCGTCATCCCATCCTGCACGACGAGCGTCACCGCCTCTTCCGGACCGATCAGCCTCGCCACGAGACTCCCTCCGCGTCCAGATTGCGTGATGTCAGGCCTGCTGCCTGCCGGGGTAACTGGACCCGCTCACCCTGAGCTGGTCGAAGGGTGAGCGGGCCGAGCGACGGACCCATTATTCCCACCCCGGACCCGGTGTCAAGCGGATTGGCGGCTTTCCTGCTGCGGGGACCGGCTCCCCAGCACGCGGTCCACCAGGGCGACAGCCACGCCGACGTAGTTGCGGGGATCGAAGAGACGGTCGAGTTCGGACGGCGACAGATGCGCGGTCGCCACGGGATCCTCGGCCAGCACCTCCCTCAGATGCCGCCCCCCCGCGCTGGCCTGGTGACAGAGACGCTCCACCAGCTCGTGCGCCGCGAGTCGACCCATCCGCGACCCGAGCGCCATCGTCACCGCCTCGGCCAGGATCTGGCCGTGGGTCGCCTCCAGGTTCGCCCGCATCCGGGCGGGGTCGAGCTCCAGGCCCTCGATGGTCTCCACCGTCCGCCGCAGCGCCCCGGCGGAAAGCCCGCACAGCTCCGGCAGCGTGTCCCACTCCGCGTGCCAGCCGCCGAGGCCCCGCTCGTGCTCCTGGACCATCGCCGTGAGCAGCGTGGCCACGAGACCCGGCGCCCGTGTCGCGGCCGCCAGCACGACCGCCGCGGTCACGGGGTTCCTCTTGTGCGGCATGGTCGAGGAGCCCCCGCGGCCCTCCCCTCCCGGCTCGAAGGCCTCCGCCACCTCCGTCTGCATGAGCAGGGAGAGGTCGCGGGCGATTTTGCCGAGGCTGCCCACCATCAGTCCGAGCACGGCTCCGACCTCGGCCACCCGGTCGCGGTGTGCATGCCACGGCAGCGCCGGCAGCGTGAGGTCGAGGTCCCGGGCCAGGGCCTCGGCCACCTCGATCCCGCGCTCGCCGAGAGCGGCCAGGGTCCCGGCGGCGCCGCCGAACTGCAGCGCCAGGGCCCGGTCGCGGACCTCCCGCAGGCGCGCCCTGTGCCGCTCGACCGCGTCCAGCCAGCCCGCGGTCTTGAGACCCAGGGTCACCGGCAGCGCATGCTGCAGCCAGGTGCGGCCAGCCAGCGGCGTCCCCTTGTGGGTCCCGGCGAGCCGCGCCAGCGCCGCGGCCAACCGGCCGAGATCGGCCTCCAGCAGGGCCAGGAAGCGCCGGAGCTGGAGCACGAGACCCGTGTCCATCGCGTCCTGGCTGGTGGCCCCCCAGTGGACGTAGCGGGCCGCTTCCGGATGATCCGCAGCCACCAGCGCGGTGAGGCGCCGGACCATCGGAATCACCGGACTGCCGGCCCGCGCCGTCGCGCGGGCCAGTTCAAGGATGTCGAACAGCTCGGCCCGGCACTTCCGGGCGATCGCCGGGGCAGCCGACGCCGGGATCACGCCGGTCTTCGCCTCCGCCTGGGCGAGCGCCGCCTCGAAGTCCAGCATGCCCTGAAGCCGCGCCTCATCGGTGAACAGCGCCGACGCCTCGGCCGAGCCAAACAGCGGTCCCAGCAGGTCGGAGAACGGTGCGGTGGTCATCGCCCGCCTTTCTTCGTCAGTGGACGCTGATCATGGGAGTTCTTTCGCCTTTCCGGCCGCCCCCCTCTATACCACACCAGCCCCGAAACGGCGACCACTCCGCCCGCCCGGTAGCGTCCCAGTCGGAAGCAGGTGAGCCACCGCAGGTGCCAGGGTGTCCGGCCTATCCCCCCCCAAAAACTTTAGTCCATGGTGGTTCAAGTGTGATACTATGTTGCCAAAGTGCACCGCATGTTCCGGTGATAGCGTCCTTGGATAGTGGCAAGACGGTCATACTCGAGTAACTGGCGGGGGATTGCCAGGAGGATGTTATGAAGGCGCCCAAAAAGGGAGACGTCGAGAAAGTTGCGAAGATGGTCGTCGATATGGTCCTAGACGGGATGCAGGAGATCCCCGCGCCTGAGCAGAAGCGGAGACTCAAGTCTTTTTGCGCCGACGCCTCTGCTCGGCTACGCACTCAAGCCAGTACTTCCGAATCTTCTCGACCCGCTCGTGGTCGCATGGTAGCCCGTGAGCGCGCATGAGCATGATCACACCGTCGAATCTTTCCTCGATCGGAACTTCCTCTTGAAGAAGTAGCTCGATAACCGCTCGTTCGATCTTCCTCCGCAATTCCGCGCTCACACCCGGCGGCCTTTTCATGGAGTCTCCAGCGCGCACGTCATACTCTTCGATCCCGCCTTCCCACAATACTTGTTCCAGGAAAGATAGCATAGTCGAGCACGGAGGTTGAGCCAATTTCCGCCGATGAGAGATGATACACCCGCGTTGGCAGGGAAACCAGGAGATGACGGCCCCAGCCGTCCGACCCAGAGGCTTGACGGCCTCTCTGTAACAGTGCTTTACTTGAGCGACTCCGTAAGTACTACAGCACGGGCGCGACCCACGGAGGACGGCGATGCGGACACAGGTGGGGATCGTCGGGGCCGGACCTGCGGGGCTGATGCTCTCGCACCTGCTGCACCTGCAGGGGATCGAGTCGGCCGTGCTGGAGATCCGCAGCCGCGACCACGTCGAGAGGCGGATCCGGGCGGGCGTGCTGGAACAGGGGACGGTGGACCTGCTGAACCAGGCGGGCGTCGGCGATCGGATGCGACGGGAGGGCCTCGTCCACCACGGGATCGAGCTGCGCTTTGGCGGTCGCGGCCACCGCATCGACTTGAGCGGGCTCACCGGCGGGCGCGCCATCACGGTGTACGGCCAGCACGAGGTCGTCAAGGACCTCATCGCCGCCCGGCTCGACGCGGGCGGGACAATCCTCTTCGAGGTGGAGGACGTGAGCCTGCACGGCGTCGAGAGCGCCACCCCCACGATCCGCTTCCGCCAGGACGGCGAGGCCCGGGAGCTCGCCTGCGACGTGATCGCCGGCTGCGACGGCTTCCACGGGGTGTGCCGGCCCTCCATCCCTGAGGGCGTGCTGACGGTGTACGAGCGGGTGTACCCCCTTGCCTGGCTCGGCATCCTCGTGGAGGCGCCGCCGTCGTCGAAGGAGCTGATCTACGCCTACCACCAGCGCGGCTTTGCGCTGCACAGCATGCGCTCGCCCTCCATCACGCGCCTCTACCTCCAGTGCGCCCCCGACGAGGACCTCGCCAACTGGCCCGACGTGCGGATCTGGAGGGAACTCCGGACGCGGTTCACCGCCGAAGGCTGGACCCTCACCGAGGGGCCGATCCTCCAGAGGGGCGTCACGGAAATGCGCAGCTTCGTCGTCGAGCCGATGCAGTTCGGACGGCTCTTCCTCGCCGGCGACGCGGCGCACATCGTCCCCCCGACGGGGGCCAAGGGACTCAACCTCGCCGTCGCCGATGTCCGGGTCCTCGCCCAGGCGCTGGGGGAGTTCTACGCCTCCGGCCGGACCGACCTGCTCGACCGGTACTCCGAGACCTGTCTGCCCCGGGTCTGGCGGGCGCAGCGCTTCTCCTGGTGGATGACCTCCATGCTGCACCGCTTCGACGGCGACGCGTCCCAGCAGCGCCTGCAGCTTGCCGAGCTGGACTACGTGACCAGCTCCCGGGCCGCGGCCACGTCCCTCGCCGAGAACTACGTCGGCCTGCCGATGCCCTGGGCCCCCGGGGGCTCGGGGCTCGCCTGAAGCCTTCGCCTCGCACCAGTTTCCCCTTGACACGTTCACCCTAGGCTTCCATTCTCCGACCCAGATTGGTCATCGGGAATTTTTCACTGGTCATTAACCGAGGCGAGGTGCCGCATGCAGACGGCAACCACGGACTCCGTTTCGCTCACAGGCGACCGGCCGCCCTACTTCTACCCACCCTATCGGTCCACCCTGCTCCGCGCGCCCAAGCGTCCCTTGGTCCTGCTGCCTCACAGGCTCTCCGAGCTGACTGGGCCCGTGTTCGGCGAGGGACAGATCGGACCCCTGGACCACGACCTCACCCGACAGCACGCGGGGGAACCCCTGGGCGAGCGCATCATCGTCACCGGGCGGGTGCTCGACAGTGACGGCCGGCCCGTGCGGAACTCCCTGATCGAAGTCTGGCAGACCAACGCCGCCGGGCGCTATGCCCACGCCCGCGACCAGCACCCTGCCCCGCTCGACCCGAATTTCACCGGCGCGGGCCGTTGCCTGACCGACGACGACGGGCGCTACCGGTTCGTCTCGATAAAGCCGGGCGCCTACCCGTGGAAGAACCACCCCAACGCCTGGCGGCCCGCTCATATCCACTTCTCGGTGTTCGGGACCGCCTTCATCCACAGGCTCGTGACCCAGATGTACTTCCCGGGCGATCCGCTGCTCGACCATGACCCGATCCTCCAGTCCATCCCGTCCCAGGCAGGCCGTGACCGGCTGGTGGCCGCCTTCGACCTCGGCTTCACCGAACCGGAATGGGCCCTCGGCTACCGCTGGGACATCGTCCTACGGGGCACGCGCCCCACCCCCCTGGAGGACTGACATGATCCATCCCGCCACCCCACCCCAGACGATCGGCCCGTTCTTCCACATCGGCCTCGACGTTCCCGGGACCGAGCGGTTGGTGGCGGTCAGGCACCCCGGCGCCGTGCGCATCCAAGGCCGCGTGCTCGACGGAGCCGGTGAACCCGTCATCGACGCCCTCATCGAGGTGTGGGACGCCCAGGGAGGCCGCTTCGGTCGCTGCGCCACCGACGCCGAAGGGCGCTATCATTTTCTCACCGTGAAGCCCCCCGCTCCCTCCGCCGGGGGAGCCCCCGACGAGGCACCCCACCTGAACGTGTCGGTGTTCGCGCGGGGTCTCCTCGACCACCTCGTGACCCGCATCTACTTTCCGGATGAAGCGGCGGCGAACGCCACAGACCCGGTCCTGTCCATGATTGCCGATCCTCGCGCCCGCGCCACCCTGATTGCGCGCGCCGAGGCAGGCTCTCTGCGCTTCGACATTCATCTCCAGGGGGAGGAGGAGACAGTCTTCTTCGCCATCTGACCCCCTGCAGGCCCCCATCCTGACACATGCAGTCGCCGGGGAGCGAATCGGACACCTCCTCGCCAGGAGGCCCAAGGGAGTCCACTTTTCCCTTGACACGGCCACACTAGGGTCACATCCTCCGCCTCGGATATCGTCCCTCCCCGAGGGCCGACCGCACGCCTGAAGGTCGTACGAGAGGCCGCGGGCATCGCGGCATCGTCCCTCCAAAACGCCAACACGTATATGGGGAAAATCCTCCAGCGGGCCTTGCGATCGCGCGATGAGGCGTGGTGTCGTGTCTTCGCACCTGATGGCGAACCCGGCCGCGTCTCGACCCCACGCATCGCCACGTGGTGACGAGGACGACATGGGAACCACCGCATTCCACAGTGACGTGGTCGGGAGTCTCCTGCGGCCGGAGTATCTGAAAGAAGCTCGGCAGCGGTGGGAGGCGGGCGGGCTCGGCGCGGCCGAGTTCAAGCGGGTCGAGGACCGGGCCGTGGATGAGGCCGTCCGGCTCCAGGAGGAGGCGGGGCTGGATGTGGTCACGGACGGCGAGATGCGGCGGTACGCCTTCTTCGGCCACCTGATCGAGGCCCTGGACGGCTTTGACAAGCTCGGGGGCTGGGCCATCCCGTTCCACGACGAACAGGGCGGTGAACTCGTCTTCCAGCGGCCGGTGGTGGTCGAGAAGCTCCGCTGGCGACGGAGCATGTGCGGCGAGGAGTTCGCCTATCTGCGCGCGCGGAGCGCGCGGCCGACCAAGGTGACGCTCATCAGCACCCAGCAGGCGGCCGCCTACTACGACCCCGAGAAGTCGAAGGGGGCCTACCCCACGCGCGACGCCTACCTCGCCGACGTGGTGGACTTCACGCGCCGGGAGGTGGAGGAGCTGGTCCGCCTCGGCTGCAGCTACATCCAGATCGACGCCCCGCAGTACGCGGCGCTCCTGGACCCGGCGCTCCGGGAGGGTTACCGCCAGAGGGGGAGCGACCCCGACCGGCTCATCGACGCCTGCATCGAGATGGACAACGCGGTGATCGGGAAGCGCCCCGATGTCACCTTCGGCCTCCACATCTGCCGCGGCAACAACCAGTCCATGTTTTACGCCAGTGGCGGGTACGAGCCAATCGCCCGGGTATTCGGCCGCAGCCGGTTCCAGCGGTTCCTCCTGGAGTACGACGACCTGCGCTCCGGAGGCTTCGAGCCGCTGCGGGCGATGCCCGACGACCGGGTCGTGGTGCTCGGGCTGGTGACCACGAAGAAGCCGCGCCTGGAGTCGGTGGACGAGCTGCGGCGGCGCATCCAGGAGGCCTCGAAATTCGTCCCCCTGGAGCGGCTGGCGCTCAGCCCGCAATGCGGCTTCGCCTCGACCCTGGCGGGCAACCGGATCAGCCCGGAAGATCAGCGACGAAAGCTCCACCGCGTGGCGGAGACGAGCCGGCTCGTTTGGGGAAACTGACCGAATCTTCGACAGGAGCAGATCCATGAGACCGATACGCTGGATGCCGTGGGTCATCCTCTTGATGCTGGGATTCCTTGCGGGCGTTCCGCCCTTCGCCTGGGCGCAGTCCATCAAGGTGGGGGCCGTGGTGCCCCTGACCGGCCGGTACGGCGCCGGGGGCGCCCAGGTCCGGGCGGGCTACGAGATCGCGGTCGAGCAGCTGAACGCCGCCGGGGGCGTCGCCGTGGGCGGGAAGAAGCTGCCGCTGGAGCTGGTGCTCCTGGACGACGAGTCCGACGCCACCAAGACGGTGAGCCGGCTCGAGACGCTGGCCGCGCAGGGTGTCGCCGCCTACCTGGGCGGG
>DATIFO010000008.1:0-2553 GCA_035455275.1 Methylomirabilis sp. (SeqCode)
GGCCCGGGCCTTCGGCGGCTACGGCGAGCGGGTCACGCAACCGGAGGAGATCATCCCCGCCATCCGGCGCGGGATCAAGAAGACGCAAGAGGGCGTGCCGGTGCTCCTGGAGTTCCTCACCGCCAAGGAGATCGAGTTCTCCCTGTTCAAGTAAGCCAGGAGAGGCGACGGTCGGGGCTAAGTAGTCCGGGCCGCAATTTCGGCGACGTTTTCCGCCCACCCCTATCCCGCTCGCGGTGAGCGCGTCGAACTGCGAGCGGCGTCTCGGAGAGAACAGATCGCCCTTCGACAAGCTGCTCAGGGTGAGCGGCCCTTCGACAGATCGGGGAGGGGAATGAACGAATGACGGTCGAGATCCGCGATGCGAGATTCAGCGCCGTCGTCGGCTCCGACATCTCCTTCGAGCAGATCGCCACCGGCTGCCTCTTCACCGAGGGGCCCTTGTGGCATCCCCGCGAGCACTTCCTGCTCTGGAGCGACATGCCGGGGAACCACCTCCGGCGCTGGTCGGCCAGGGACGGCGTGAGCACCTTCCGCAAGCCCTGTCAGATGTCCAACGGGCTCACCTGGGACCGGGAGGGACGCCTCCTCGCCTGCGAGCACGCCACCAGCCGGGTCACCCGCACGGAAGCCGACGGGCGGATCACGCCCATCGCGAGCCATTACCAGGGGAAGCAACTGAACAGCCCGAACGACATCGTCTGCAGACCCGACGGCAAGATCTACTTCACCGACCCGCCGTACGGCCGCGCCGAGTACTACGGCGTGAAGCGGGACCAGGAGCTGTCCTTCCAGGGGGTGTACCGGGTCGGCCCCGACCCGACGCGCCCCATCCTCCTGGTGGACGATTTCGACCGCCCGAACGGGCTCTGCTTCTCGCTGGACGGCCGGAGGCTCTTCATCAACGACACGGCCCGGCAGCACATCCGGGTCTTCGAGGTGATGAGAGACGGCACACTGGCGGGCGGGAAGGTGTGGGCGGAGACAGTGGGAGAAGGTCCGGGCGCGCCCGACGGGATGAAGCTCGACATCAGGGGCAACCTGTACTGCTGCGGCCCGGGCGGCATCCACGTGTTCAGCCCGCAGGCGGAGTGCCTGGGGGTCATCCGGGTGCCGGAGTTTCCCTCGAACATGGCATGGGGCGATGCGGATTTCCGGAGTCTCTACATCACCGCCTCCACGTCCGTCTACCGGCTCCGCGTGCAGACGCCGGGGTTGCCGGTCCTGTGACCGCAAGGCCTCCAAAGCCGAATGCCGCTTGAATCCCACGACCGGATTTGATAGAAGGGGCACACTGCTTCGGGCCCTCCCCTGGTGGAAGCAAATCCCCCCGTTCCCCCCTTTGGCAAAGGGGGGCGGAGGGGGGATTTGGCCAGCGGGAGGGACTGAGCGAAGGACATTGCGACTGAATTGATCAGGGGTGGTGAGAGGAGGTTGACCATGTCGCCCCGGCAGGAAATCGTAATCGTCGGCGCGGGCGCCGTCGGCTGCTCGATCGGGTATCACCTGGCCAAGCACGGCGTCCCTGCGCAGATCATCGAGCGGGAATCCATTGCCGCCAGGGCTTCGGGGAAGTCGTGGGCGGTCTTCACCTATCCGCCACGCTTCCTGGGCATGGAGGGTGAACCCCAGGAGCTGCTCTTCTCCATGCCCGTGGGCAGTGTGCTCCCATGGCTGGAGCTGATCTGGCTCGGCTATCACCGGTTGCCCGACGTGGCGCTGGAGCTCCGAGAAGCGGCTGGCGTCGACATCGGTTATGGGGAGCTGTCCTGGGTGAGGCTCGCCCTCACGGAGCAGCAGGAGGAGGCGTTGAAGGGGGCGTTGGCCGGGTACAAGGCCCAAGGGTATCACGAGGGCTCCTGGATGGAGGGGAGCGAGCTCCGGACCCTCTTCCCGGAGATCACCCCGCAGGCCAGAGGGGGGATGGTCTTCCCCTACCTGCAGGTCGAGCCCTACCGATATACGCTTGGTCTGGCTCAAGCGGCGGAAAAGAAGGGCGCCAGCATCAGGCAGGGTGAGGTCGTCGGATTCCGGAAGGAAGGGTCGAGGGTCGCTGCGGTTCTCCTGGCCACAGGGGCCGAGGTGGAGGCCGACGTCTTCGTCCTGGCGACGGGGCCATGGAGCGGCCGAAGCACCTCCTGGCTGGGGAAGGAGATGCCCGTCCTCATCAACCGGGAGCAGTGCTTGCGGATGGAGGTCCCGAGACGGCTGCCGCCGTATGGACTGACCGCGCCGAATGGGCTGGCCATCATCCCCAAGGTGAGCGGGGATGTGATCCTTGGCCATGCCGGTCTGGCCGACCTCCAGACGGACTTCAATGTGAGTCTGACCACGGAGGAGGCCAGGATGATGCTGCTGAATGAGGCGATGGTGTTGCTCCCCTCGCTGGGTGAGGCCAGATTGGTCGAACAACGGGGCGATCTCGAGTGCTGGTCCCCGCCTCCGAGACGCATCCAGCCGGTCCTCGGCCGTCATCCAGCGTGGGACAACGTCTACATCGCGACGCGATTCGGGACCCTCGGTATGATGATGAGCCTGGGGACGGGTCGGGTC